>CAZVEZ010000005.1:0-42444 GCA_964626135.1 uncultured Nitrospira sp. | reverse complement strand
GAAGGCTGTACGCAACGAGGGAAATTAGTCGAGCAGGACGATGTTGAGGAGGGAACTGCGAATACGCAATCCACTGTTGTAGTCGATGAAGCCCAGCTTCCTGAACTTATTCAAAAAGAAACTGACCCGTGATCGCGTGGTGCCGACCATGTCGGCCAGAGTCTCCTGGCTGATCTTCGGAACGATGAGTTCTTCCACCTTGCTTTCTTTCCCAAAATGGGCGAGCAGCAACAAAATTCTGGCAAGCCGCTTTTCGCTGGAATTAAAGAGTTGATCCACCAGGTCCTCTTCAATGCGAATGTTTCGGGACAGGAGATGAGATATGAACAGCTCGGCGAATGTGGGCTCTTCGCGAAGTATGCGGATCATGGTAGCTTTGTCGATACGCATAATCGTTGACTCTTCCAGAGCCGTTGCAGAGACAGTGCGCACCAGTTGCCCGTTGAGACAGGCTTCGCCGAAGAATTCCCCTTGTCCTAGAATCGCAATGACGGCTTCTTTGCCTTTGGAGGAGAGCACGGTCAGTTTGACCTTGCCACTGAGGAGATAGAATACGGCATCCGCTGCTTCTCCTTGCGAGAACAGCGCCTGCTTCTTCCTGCACTTTAGACTCTGTTTCCCACCGTCGATTATCGCAAGGAAGGTCTTGGGATCGAACGGTGCGGCGCGCTTGCGTCCCATGCATACGACCTACACGTGTGACTACGAGTCAGCGGCCGAGTGCAATCTTGACTGCATGGCCGATCTCAGCCGGATTCTTCACCACCCGGACACCGGCTGCCTCCAAACTCTTCATCTTCTCGGCTGCCGTGCCCTTCCCGCCTGAAATGATGGCGCCGGCATGGCCCATCCGACGTCCCGGCGGCGCCGTGATCCCGGCGATGAAGCTGACGACCGGCTTCTTGACGTTCTTCCTGATGAACTCAGCGGCTTTTTCCTCCGCATCGCCGCCGATCTCTCCGATCATCACGATCGCCTGAGTCTCTGGGTCTTTCTCGAACAGCGCCAGCACATCGACAAAACCTGTGCCATTGACCGGATCGCCGCCGATGCCGACACAGGTCGTTTCACCTAACCCGAGAGTCGAGAGTTGATGAACGGCTTCATACGTAAGGGTCCCGCTGCGCGATACGACACCCACGACGCCCTTCTTATGAATGAAGCCGGGCATGATGCCGATCTTCGCTTCATCAATGGTAATAACGCCGGGACAATTGGGTCCGATCAATCGCACTTCCTTGCCTCGGAGCGCACGCTTCACCTTGACCATGTCATTGACCGGAATGCCTTCGGTAATACAGATCACGAGCTTGATGCCGGCGTCAGCGGCTTCCAGGATCGCATCGGCACAAAACGGGGGAGGCACAAAAATCAGCGAGGTATCGCACTGGGTCTTCTTCACGGCGTCACGCACCGTATTGAATACCGGAATACCCTCGACCTCCTGCCCCGCCTTGCCAGGCGTCACACCCGCGACCACCTGCGTCCCATAGGCCTTGCACTGCGTGGCATGGAACGAACCTTCCTTCCCCGTAATCCCCTGCACCACCACCCGCGTATTCTTATTAACCAGAATGCTCATGGTCTTCCTTTTCGCGTATCTAAATGAAGGTGAAGATCTCTTCCAAACGATTCTTCAACCTGATGTTGTCGTCCCATCTCGGGGTCTCCAACACATATTCCCCGCTGTCTTTTTTTACGCGGAAATCGCCTGTATCTCTAAAGCTTTTAACTCCCTCAAGTTCTTTTAAGGGAATTACAATTGCCCGTTTATCCGATTCCCAAATCTGCACAAGTACACATGAGATGGCACTGCCTTCATGCCCATTCCTTTGAAACCTCGCAAGCTTTTCTCTGAGAGGCGATTCGAATCGATTCCACGCCAGATTAGAGTGTTCTCTGGTTGGTTCGGGGACAAGGACCATACCAACAATCGCTCGTTTGTTTTTCTTGTCATCAATTCCAAAGAACGTTCTTCTTCTCGGCCGTACGAAGCTTGTTAGCTCCCATCCTTCCTTAGCCTGAGAAACAAACTCTAGTCCTCGTTCCTCCGATAGCCTTTTAATCTCTTCAAGAACCTTTCTGTAATAGTGATCTCCTGGATCAAGACTTGACAGGGCTTCACCAAGATCCATTACTCACCCATATGCGTCGCCAGGCTGCCGATTGCGCCCTTGCCGAAGGAGCGGGGACCCGCCGAGGCTTGGCCGAGAAGGAAAGCGGGAACTGACCGAGTCTTCGAGGGAATTCCCGAAGGCTTCCGCTCGGCCGAGCCCGGTAGGGCCGCTCCGAGAGGCAGGACGCTATCGGCAGCCTGGCGCCGCCTTCCCTACGCCGCCTTGCCCGTCAGCTTCACTATTTTTTGCGCCGCCTCCCACAGATCATTCGCCACTTCCAACTTCAGACCCGACTCCGCGAGAAGCTTGCGGCCTTCGTCTGCATTCGTCCCCTGTAGCCGGACGACCAACGGCACATTGATCTTCACTTCTTTCGCTGCTTCGATCACGCCATGGGCAATTCGCTCGCAACGAACGATGCCGCCGAAAATGTTGATGAAGATGCCTTTGACGTTCGGATCTTTCAGTAAAATCCGGAAGCCGGCTGCCACTGTTTCTTTCGTTGCGCCGCCGCCGACGTCCAGAAAATTCGCCGGTTCGCTGCCGGCCAGCTTAATCACATCCATCGTCGCCATGGCCAGGCCCGCGCCATTGACCATGCAGCCGATGTTGCCGTCCAGCTTCACATAGTTCAGCTCATTCTTTCCCGCCTCGATTTCGAGAGGGTCTTCTTCGTTGAGATCGCGCATCTGCTGCACATCGGGATGCCGGAATAGGCCGTTGGCATCGAACGACACCTTGCCGTCCAGTGCGATGAGTTTCTTGTCGTTGGTGATGACCAACGGATTGATCTCAACCATGGCCGCATTCTTGTCCATGAACAGGCGATAGAGATTCCCCAGCATCTGAATGAAGGGGGTCACCACTGCTGCTTCCATGGCAGGAAGGCCGAGTGCAAAGGCGATGTTTCGACCGTTGTATCCCTGAAAGCCGACGGCCGGGTCGATCGCTTCCCGGATAATCTTTTCCGGCGTGTGGGCGGCAACTTCTTCGATCTCCATCCCGCCTTCCGTACTTGCGATAAACACGGGCCACCCGCTGTCCCGATCCACGACAATGCTCACATACAATTCTTTAGCAATCCCGGCCCCTTCTTCAATCAGCAACCGCCGCACTTCCCGCCCCTTTGGACCGGTTTGATGCGTGATCAGCGTCTTGCCGAGCAGTTCCTTGACCAGACCGGGGACAGCCGCCTTGTCCTTCGTAATTTTGACACCGCCGGCTTTACCGCGGCCGCCTGCATGGATCTGTGCCTTGACGACAAACACGGGAGTATTGAGTTCCGCGGCCCATGCCGCTCCCGCCTCGGGCGAGGTAATCTCTTTCCCGCGAGGAACCGGAACCCCGAATTGCGCAAACAACTGCTTGGCCTGGAATTCATGCACATTCATGTTTCCCTTCCGCGTGACGAGCGAGACTCGCGAGAAAGACGGGACGGGTGACGCTTCTGCCACGTCTCGCTTTTCTCGCGCTTCGCGCCTGTCACGCTATTCCTTTCTCGTATACGCCGGCAGAACCATGGGTGAGACCACACCGCTTACACTGCCGTGCTTTCTGGCTTCGGCACGGAATCTCTTCAGATGGCCGAGCGTCAACTTCCCTTGCGGCATCGCCGCGGCACGGGCAGCGGACGTCAACCCGGATCGCTTCCCGAAGACCATCAAGTCGAGAAGTGAATTGCCCATTAAGCGATTGCGGCCATGCAATCCCCCGGAGGCCTCGCCTGCGACAAAAAGATTTTTTACATTGGTCTCGGAATTGGTATCGATCTTCACGCCGCCGTTCTGATAGTGCAGCGTCGGATAAATCAACACAGGGTCTTTGCTGATATCGATACCGAATCGCTCGAACTGCATCATCATTGCGGGGAAATGCTTCTCCACGGTGCCTGGACCCTGTTCGGCATCGAGGAGCGGCGTGTCCAGCCAGACGCCGATGCGCCCTGACATCGTCCGGATACCTCGCCCCTCTTCACACTCGCGAATAATTGAGGAGGACACGACGTCGCGGGTATCCAATTCGTTGACAAACCGTTCACCCTTCGCGTTCACCAAATGGCCGCCTTCGGATCGAATCCCTTCTGTCACCAATGCTCCGATCAGCTGTTCAGGATAGACCGCGCCGGAAGGGTGATACTGAAACGTATCGATATGCATGAGTTTCGCGCCAACCCGATAGGCCAGGCACAGCCCATCGCCGGTCGCGCCGTAGTGGTTGCTGGTCGGAAACCCCTGAATATGGAGTCGTCCAATCCCACCGGTCGCCAGAATGACGGACTTGGCGGCGACCACAACATGACGTTGGTTGTCGAGATCTTTGAAAATGGCGCCGGTGCAGGATCCCATTTCGTCGCTCGTCAGCTCGATCGCGGCGCAGAACTCGAGCAACTGGATCTTCTGATTCAGCACCTCATCCTTGAGCACTCGCATGATTTCAAGGCCGGTATAGTCCGAGCAGGTCAGGAGGCGAGGCTTCGAGCTGCCGCCGCCTTTTTTCACATGGAGGTTGCCGTCTCCATCGCGATCGAACAGCACACCAAGGCCCAACAGCCATTGCGCAATCGAAGGACCTTCCTCGACCATCACTTTGAGCAGCTGATGGTCGTTCTGCATGTGGCCGCCCTTCAGCGTATCCACAAAGTGGGTCACAGGCGAGTCCTCGGGCGCCACCGAAATTTGCATCCCGCCTTGAGCCATCACACTGTTGGAATCGCCGAGACGGAGCTTCGTCGCCAGGATAACCTTGGCGCCCGCCGCATGCGCATGGAGCGCTGCCGCACAGCCGGCGCCCCCACCACCCACCACCAGCACGTCGGTTGTGTAGTCGGCCGTCAGATCGAATTCGTCGGCAATCGGGCTCTCGCCCTCCAGCAACGTTGCCAACTCGACCACCGTCTTGTCCCCGTCGTTGGGACCGAAACGGATGGAACGATAGGCACTGGCTCGGTAGTCAGGGTGATATTTGTGGATCAGTTGATCGCGCTCTGCGGGAGGGAGCTTTGGAATAGTCTGCTTCCGGCGGGCATCCCGGGTACTATGAACGATCTGTTGGAGGGCGTGGACATCCATGATTATAAGGCGAGGGGCGAGGATATGTTAAGGGAGAATCCCATCTCATACCACTTGCCACTTACCACTTGCCACTTGCCCATCTTACTTCACCGTCGCACAGTGATCGGCCAGTTCTTTTTCGGTCATATTGAGGATCTTGGTCCACTCGTCGCTGAAACGGCCGTCCTGAATTTCCTTGATGCGCGTATCCAGGCCCAGAGGCTTCTCGGTGAAATGAGCCCCCTGCGCCCGGCTCACATACAGCGCCACGAGGTTGGGAGCGATGTCTGCAATGCAGACCGGTGTGCACATCCCGCACATCACGCAATCCATGAACATCTCGGACACGCTCTTAAAGTCTCCAAAGACGGCCTTCCAGACCCCCTCTCGCACATCGATCTGTTGCGGACAGGCTTCGGTGCACGCGTTGCAGTTTCGACAGAGCGGCGCTTCAGGATACAGGGTGAAGAGGTCTTGCTTCGGATTGTCGAGCGTCTGAATGTCGTAGGTGGCCTTCCGCGCTGGAAACGCCGGCATCATCGTGATCGACATACCGTCCTGCACCGCCATTTGGCAGGCCAGGCACGTTCGCACTTTCGGGTCGTCCTTGGTCCGATAGTAGGCCGCGCAGGCGCCGCAGAACCCGCCAAGACAACCCGCTCCGCGGACGACGTCCTGGCCTGAGTACCATAGGGCCTTAATGATCGTGATCCCCTCCGGCACGTCGTACTTCTTGCCGGCGATCTCGATGGTGACCATCTTGTGCCGGAGGACTTCCGGCTGATCGATGACGTTCTCTTTGTCTTCTTGTGCCATCATTCCTCAACCCGGTGAAGGGTGAAGGGTAAGGGGGTAGTGGTCAGAGCCAAACGATCTCCCCTTACACCTTACTCCTTACCGTTCTTACGCTATCGCGTCGACGATCGCATTCAAGGTGGCGCTTGGACGCATCGCCTTGGACGCCTTCTCGTCGTTGGGATGGTAGTACCCGCCGACATCGACCGGCTTCCCCTGCGCTGCGAGCAATTCGCCTGAAATCTTGGCCTCGTTCTGTTCGAGTTCCTTGGCAATTTTTACAAAACGCGCTTGGAGATTCTTATCCTGCGTCTGTTGAGCCAGCGCTTGCGCCCAGTACAAAGCCAGATAAAAATGGCTCCCGCGATTATCGATCTCTCCCACCTTGCGGGCCGGCGACTTGTTGCTCTCAAGAAACTTCGCGTTGGCTTGATCGAGCGTGTCCGCCAGCATCTTTGCCGCTTGATTGCCGGCCACTTTGGCCAAATGCTCCAAGGATGCGGCCAACGCCAGGAATTCACCCAGCGAATCCCATCGCAGATAGCCTTCCTCTTGGAACTGCTGCACATGCTTCGGCGCAGACCCTCCTGCCCCTGTTTCGAAGAGACCGCCGCCGTTGAGCAGTGGAACAATGGAAAGCATCTTGGCGCTGGTCCCGATTTCCAGAATTGGAAACAGGTCGGTGAGATAGTCGCGCAAGACGTTTCCTGTCACAGAAATCGTATCCTTGCCTTCCCTGATCCGCTCCAGCGATAGCCTCGTGGCTTCGGCCGGAGTCATGATCCGGATATCGAGGCCCTTCGTATCGTGATCTTTCAAGTAGCGTTCAACCTTCGTGATTAATTGCGCATCATGCGCTCTAGCTTTATTCAGCCAGAAGATCGCCGGCGCGCCGGTAGCTTTGGCCCGAGTCACTGCCAGCTTGACCCAATCCTGGATCGGAGCATCCTTGACCTGGCACATACGCCAGATATCGCCTTCTTCGACCTTGTGCTCAAGCAATGTTGTCCCTGACGCATCGACCACTCGAATCGTACCGTTGCCGGAAGCCTTGAAGGTCTTGTCGTGCGAACCGTACTCCTCCGCCGCTTGCGCCATGAGTCCGACGTTGGGGACGCTTCCCATCGTCTTTGGATCAAAGGCACCGTGCTTCTTACAGAACTCGACCACCTCATGATAGACCGGCGCGTAGCTGCTGTCTGGAATAACACACTTGGTGTCCTGCAGCTTGCCCTCCGGGTTCCACATCTTGCCGCTGTCGCGGATAACCGGAGGCATGGAGGCATCGATGATGATGTCGCTGGGCACATGCAGATTGGTGATCCCCTTATCGGAGTTCACCATTGCCATGGGAGGCCGTTTCTGGTACACAGCCTGGACGTCTGCCTCAATCGCCTTGCGCTGATCATCAGGCAAGGCCTTGATCTTCGTGTAGAGGTCGCCGATCCCATTATCCGGATCCACGCCAAGCTTCTTGAGCGTCTCGCCATGCTTTTCGAAGACATCCTTGTAATAGACCGTCACGGCATGACCGAAGATCTTGGGATCCGAGACCTTCATCATGGTGGCTTTCATGTGGAGCGAAAACAGGACGCCATTCTTTTGAGCGTCTTGGATCTGTTCTTCAAGGAATGCGCGTAACGCACGGCAGCTCATGAAGGTCGCATCGATCACCTCGCCGGCCTGCAAAGCCACCTTCGGCTTGAGCACGGTCGTCTTGCCGTCCTGTCCGACGAATTCGATCCGGGCATCGGTCGCCGCAGTCATCGTCATCGACTTCTCGTTGGACCGGAAATCCCCACCTTTCATATAGGACACATGGGTCTTTGAATCCGGACTCCAAGCCCCCATCTTATGCGGATGCTTTCTGGTATGCGCCTTGACCGAAAGCGGCGCTCGGCGATCGGAATTGCCTTCGCGCAGCACCGGGTTGACGGCGCTGCCTTTGACCTTGTCGTAACGATTCTTGATGTCCTTCTCTTTGTCGTCTTTCGGATTCTCAGGGTAGTCGGGAAGCTTATAACCCTGCCTTTGCAATTCTTTGATTGCCTCTTGAAGCTGAGGAAGCGACGCGCTGATGTTCGGCAGCTTGATGATATTCGCTTCGGGCGTCTTCGCTAGTTCACCCATTTCAGACAGCGCGTCCGGCTGTTTCTGTTGCGGCGTCAAGTAATCGGGGAACACCGCGAGAATGCGCCCGGCCAACGAGATATCCCGCAACTCAACCGACACGCCCGCCGCTTTGCTGAAGGCGTTGATGATCGGAAGAAACGAATAGGTCGCCAGCATGGGAGCTTCATCGGTCTTCGTGTAGATGATTTTTGATGCTGTGGTGGTCATGGTTTTCCCTCTTTCAGTCCTATGTTAGTTCAGCGCATTCAACGCTGAACCGGCCTTGAACCACGCAATCTGTTGTTCGGTGATGCTATGGTTCGCCTGAATGGTGAGTGACGTACCATCCGCCTTATGGATGGTCACTTGCACCGGTTTGCCAGGAGCCAGACTGCTTAGCCCTGTCACGCTGATGCGATCCTGCTGCTCGATCTTCTCGTAATCCTTCGGGTCGGCGAAGGTCAACGCCAAGATCCCCTGCTTCTTCAAATTCGTCTCATGAATACGGGCGAAACTCTTCGTAATGACTGCGCGCACATTCAGGAAGCGAGGCGACATCGCCGCATGCTCACGGCTACTCCCCTCGCCGTAGTTTTCGTCGCCGACGACGATCGAACCGATGCCTTTCGCCTTATACCGGCGGGCAATCTGTGCCATGGTCAGACCCGTTTCCCCCGTCAAGACATCCGTCCCTTTGCCTGGCTCAGGGGAAAATGCGTTGTTCGCACCCAAGAACATGTTGTCGCTGATCTTATCAAGATGGCCGCGGAACTTGAGCCAGGGGCCGGCCGGAGAAATGTGATCCGTGGTGGTCTTGCCCTTTGTCTTAATTAACAGAGGAAGCTTTTCAAAATCTTTGCCGTCCCAGCGTGGAAAGGGCTGCAGCAACTGTAACCGCTCGCTGGTCGGTGGAATCTCGACAGCCAAGCCCTCACCGCTAGCTGCCGGCGCCACAAACCCTTCCTCACCCTTCGCAAATCCCTTGGCGGGAAGCTCTTCCCCCTGCGGAGGCTGGAATGTGAATTCCTTACCATCCGCTCCCTTGAGCGTTTGGTTGACCGGATCGAAGGCCAAATCACCGGAGATGGCATAAGCCGTGACAATTTCTGGACTCGCGAGGAATGAGAGTGTTTCATTGATGCCGTCGTTGCGGCCGGGGAAGTTTCGGTTGAAGGAACTGACAATCGAATCCGCTTTCCCCTTCACGCCATCGGCCCGCTTCCACTGCCCGATACAGGGACCGCAGGAATTGGACAGCACCGTGCCGCCCAACTTTTCAAATGTCTCCAGGAACCCGTCGCGCTTCATCGTATGGTAAATACGCTCGGAGCCAGGCGACACGAGGAACGACGTCTTCGCTTTGAGTCCGGCTTTCAACCCTTGCTGGGCAATGTGGGCCGAACGGCTGATGTCTTCGTAGGATGAATTGGTGCAGCTTCCGATCAGCGCTGCCTTGAGTTCAACCGGATAACCCTTCTCCTTGGCTTCCGCCGCCAGCTTGGAAATGGGTCGCGCAAGGTCCGGCGTATGGGGCCCGACGACGTGGGGTTCGAGCGTCGACAAATCGACCTCAACGATCTGATCGTAGTATTTCTCCGGCGCCTGATAGACTTCAGGGTCCGCCACAAGCAATGATGTATTGGCGATCGCAAGGTTGGCGAGATCGGCCCGATCTGTGATGTTCAGATAGGCGACCATCTTCTGATCAAAGGGGAACACCGATGTCGTGGCGCCCAGTTCCGCGCCCATATTGCAGATCGTCCCCTTACCGGTCGCGCTGATGGTTTCGGCGCCGGGTCCAAAATATTCGACAATCTTGTTCGTCCCGCCCTTCACCGTCAGCAACCCGCAAAGGTAAAGGATCACGTCTTTCGGCGAGGCCCAACCGCTCAGCTTGCCGGTCAGGCGAATACCGATCAACTTCGGATGGAGCACCTCCCAGGGCAGACCGGCCATCACTTCGCCGGCATCCGCGCCGCCGACACCAATCGCCAATCCGCCAAGCCCACCGCCGTTCGGCGTATGTGAGTCAGTGCCGATGATCAAACTGCCGGGAAACGCATAGTTCTCCAACACAACCTGGTGAATGATCCCGGCACCGGGCTTCCAGAATCCGATGCCATACTTCTTCGCCGCTGAGGCGAGAAAATTGTAGACTTCCTTGTTCTCGTCCACCGCACGGAGCAGGTCTTTCTCAGAACCCATCTCGGCACGAATCAAGTGATCGCAATGAATGGTGCTCGGGACGGCCGCCTGTTTCTTGTTGGCCTGCATGAACTGTAATATCGCCATCTGAGCCGTCGCATCCTGCATGGCCACTCGATCGGGCCGAAGCGCCAACATTGCCTTCCCTCGCTCCCACGCCTGTGTGTCGAAATTGTCCGCATGTGACACTAACACCTTCTCGGAGAGCGTGAGGCCACGACCGAATTTCCTCCTGGCCTTGGCGAACACATCCGGCATCTTCGCATACAGATTTTTTGCAAGATCTATCGACATGACTCAACCTCAGTGTTTAGTGTTTAGTGTTGAGTTTTAAGTTATCTGTCGGCCCGCTCAACACTCAAGATTCACAACTCACAACTCTATTTAAGAGGCGGCACCTCGCGCCGCTTGGGCGCCGCATAATTCACCAGATAGTCAAACAGCCTGATTAAACGGCTGTCCTGCCGCTTCTGATCGACCCAATGCCCGATCAATCCGATCGTGCGCGAGAGAATAAAAAATCCGTTCAAACTGTCGACCGGGAATCCGATATCGACGAGCACCGCCGCCATCGTCCCATCCACATTCAGAATCAGGTTGTCCTTCTTTACCGACGTAATTTTTTCCACTTCGAGCGCAAAGTCCAGGCAGGGAGTCTTGATGTTCAAGCTTTTTACATATCCGACCAACTCCTTCACTCGCTTGTCCGGATTCCGCAGGCTCTTGACGCGATGACCGATCCCCGGCACCGGCCCGACGTTCTTCTTCATGTAGACGAGGAACTCCTCGACGGACATCTTGTTGTCGACCGCATGCTTGAAATAGCGGCCGGCATCCGTCACCGCGCCACCGAAGCGAGGACCGATCATGATGAGTCCGGCGGCAACGGACTGGGACAGGCCGATTCCTGCACAGGCTGCGATGATCGTCCCCAGCGCTCCGCTGACGCAGGGGCCATGGTCGGCAGAGAGCATCATGATGCGCTTGATGATTTCGGCTTCTTGCTTGGAAATCAGCCGCTTGTCCCAAAGCAGCCCCACGACATGAGGGATTTCATAGCCCTTGTTGATGAGTTCGGAAGCGGGATATCCATCGTAGCAGGGTTCGTCGCCGCGATCGTCGCTGATCGTGGTGCGAACCAATGGAGCGACCATGACTTCGTCCGCCTTGATTGCCTCTTCGATACTCTTCGGCAACTTCGGCAACAGGGCCGGCTCAACCGGCTCTTTAACCTGGCCCGATTTCAGCAACTCTTGATAGGTCTCCTTGATCGCCGGACCCAAGGCGCCGAATGTCGCCGGGACAATCGCGCCGGCCTTCTTGAGCGCATCAGACTTGGAACGAGCCGACCCCTCGCCCTTCAACCCTTCCTTAGCGCCGGCATGGCCGAACTTCATGCCCTTCGGCAAACTTTCCTGACAGAAGCCGGACACGACGGCAATCAACTGCACACGCCGTTTCTTGGCTCCGTACCACTCGGCGGCCCGCTCTTCAAGATCGCCGCCCATTTCGCCGACAATGACCACCGCCTTCGTTTGCGGATCGTTCTCGAACATTTCGAGGTAACTGACGTAGTCGGTTCCCGGATAGGCGTCGCCTCCGATACCGATGGCCGTGGTAATACCATCGGCAAACTGTGAGCAGATCCAGATAATCTCGTTGGAGAGACCGCCCGACTTGGTGATGACGCCGAACGAGCCTTCGCGATAGAGCTTGGACAACACGAGATTATCGAAGGCCCCGCCGATCACACCCAACCTGCAGGAACCGGCGGAGACAATGCCGATCGACGAAGGGCCATTGAACACTTTCCCAAGCTTGGTCGCATGACGGCCCAAAATCTTGGCATCTTTTTCCGGCACACCTTCGGTGATCATCGACACCACCTTGATGTGCGGGTCGTCCAGGGCCTCCATCCCGCCCTTCATGGCCCGATCTGCGCCGATGTATACCAGACTCGTGTTGATCTGCGGATGGCTCTTCGTGGCTTCGCCGATGGTCTTATAAATGGGGACCGCCACCAAGCCACTGCCGTAGGGGATTTCGTTCGTCTTGCCGGCGTCGGGAGGGTAGACGAAGGCCAACACGTTCAGCGAACGTTTGATGAGATAACAAAACTCGGCCATCCGGCGCGCGGCATTCACGCCTGCGACACCGCCTTGAATGACCACATACGTATCTTTATTTGCCAGGATGCTCATCGAAATCTCCCTCTTCTTCAGTGCTGAAACCTGAGTGATGAGCGAACGAGTGTCTCGCTGCTCAGCACTCGTTTCTATTTCAGAAGCGCCTTATCGACGATATCGGTGAGCGGTGTATTGCGATCGAAGACGTTGATGTCGAACCCTTCGTCTTTGAGCGCGCGCATCGCATCGAGCCCCTCTTTCTCACGCGGACCACCGCGACGCACCCAGATTTTGACCCCGTTGAGCTTTCCTTCGGACTTCGCCTTGCGAAATCCATTGATGATGCCGCCGAACGTCTTCTTCACGTCGGTGAAATTGGCAATCGCGCCGCCGACAATGATGTTCTTGATCCCGGGCAATGAGCACACTTTATCCGTCAACACTTCCACCGCCCAGTCGGGTGGATCGCCGGAGTATTCGGCGTAGTTGGCCAACTTGCCGCCGCGCGCGACGACCGCGTCGGAATAATACACGCTGGCGCCGCCACCAGCCGGCAGCATGGCCGTATCGCCGCCGGGAATCTCAATGAACTTCACGGAACCCTTAATCTTGGAATCGACCGCCATGACTTCTGTCTCATTCTTGGAATAGGCGCGGCCGAACTCTGCGGCAAAGGCGAAGTTCCAATCCGGGTGCCGGAACTTGGCATCACCATCCAGCAACGTCACCGCATCCAACGCAATCAGTTCGCCGTCCTGCTCACGCAGAACGACGGGGTTCACTTCCAAGTACTGCGCATCCTCGTGGTCAAAACAGGCGAACATCTTGCTTGCAAAGTCGGCCATCTTCTTCGCCAATGGGCCGGTAAAGCCCGCGTCCTTGGCCAGCTTCTCGAACGCGTCAGGGGAAGCTTGCTGCCCGATCTCCAATGCCAGACGCTTCACACGATCCCAGTTCGATTCGACTTCAATACCGCCGCAGTTGGCGACCAGAACGTCCGTTCCTTCCCTGGTAGATTTCACCGCACAATAGTACTCTTCTTTGTGCGGAATCATTTCAGACACGATCACTTGCGAGACAGTGATACTGCCCACTTGGCGACCGATCATCTCCTTGGTCGCCGCTTCTGCCCCTTTGAGATCCAGATCGACCTTCACCAAGCCGAGCTTAAACCGCGAGCCGAGCGCTTCATGAGCCTTGACCACCAGCTTCGATTTCTTCAGCCATTCATTCGCTTGGCCGAGCTTCATTAATTCGTCCACGGAGGTGACGACGACATAGTTGGGAACCGTGATGCCCCATTTCTTCATCAAGCCCATTCCGGGACCTTCGAGCACCTTCGCCATGACGTCACTCCTTCAGAAAGGGTGGAAACAATAATAAAGGAGGAGGATTCTAACCAAATCGGCTGGAGGACTCAATATGTCAGAGGAACTAGAACTTTCACGGATCAAAAGGCCTAGTGTCATAGGCGGCAGAATGAGCGCAATCTAAGTGCATGAAAATGTTTGGCAATCACCATGTTTGTTCGTAGTTCGTCTCACAGGCGCACTACACAGATTTTTCTGTGAGACGATTGGATTGGCAGGCAGGACAAAAAAATGAGCTGCGCGCACTTTGGAGACGACGAATCGTCCTTCCGCAGCGGTTGGGACAAGGTTGACCTTCTTTTCCATACACGAGATGACGACGCTTGTACTGACCTTCTGTACCATCCGGCGCATAGAAATCCTTGACGCTTGACCCGCCACACAAGATCGACTCTCGAAGCACCGTTTGCATGATGTCATAGAGCATGATTATTGTGGCCCTGCGCAGCCGATTCACCTCACGGTTCGGATGGAGCCTGGCGCGAAAGAGAATCTCGTTCGCATAAATATTCCCGATTCCCGCGATCACTTGCTGATGCATCAACAGCGGCTTCAGTCGCCCACGCCTGACTTCCATCAGACTAATAAACTCCTCGCACGGCACAGCAAGGGGATCGACCCCAAAGCGGCGGATACGGTAATGAGCAAGTCCCGCCCGATCGAGCAAAGAAATCCGCCCAAATCGTCGTGGGTTCCAATACCGCAGCTCTGATTCACGCCCCCCCGTGAACAACATACGGACATGCACGTGCTGAGGATATTTCGTCTGCGTCGCGCGAAAGAGAAGCAGGCCTGTCATGCCAAGCTCCGCAACGATATATCTGGCTTCATTCTCTTTTTGAAGCTCCAATGCGACGCTTTTACCGTATCGCTCCACACCGGCCAGCACCGCGCCGCGATACCACGAGAGCGTGGTCAATCCTTCGCGAACAATATCCGCTCGTCCAACCAGACACTCCTTGAGTTGCGCGCCGAGTAGATGAACCCGTAATTGCCGGGCAACAACTTCGGCTTCTGGCAATTCCGGCATCGAGAGGTCTTTCGTCAAACAGGTGTGAATGTGCTGCGTGATCGTGGATTAGGCCATACACAGCAGAGGGAAGGCAATGCAGGGGAGACATACCGAGTCGGGAGCAGGAGCGGGGATCAGAGGCCTCTGTGAAGCGATGGTTACACCGCGGTGGCTGGACGTGAGGCACGGTTCTTCGCATCCGTCACACGAGCCTGACGAAGCAGGCATACCTGGGTGATGGCTTCTTCGAGATTGGGAAGCGGCATCGCACCGGGTCGACGTTTCATGACCAGCTTCAGAACCTCGGCATAGGCCATCCCTTCGACACAACAAAGATAGGCCATCACCACCGATACGGACCGGCCCATCCCGGCGCGGCAGCAGACCATGACCCGGCGTTCTGACATGTGACGTTCAACCCAACTGACTGCGCGATCCAGTAAGATCGGCTCAGCTTCGGCATACTCCGTAAAAGGAATCCTGGAGGAGAGCAGCCAATCGGGGCACTCCAACTGATATTCAGCGGCCACAAGGAGTACGGCGCCTACCTGTACTGGCGGTTCCCTTGCATCGTTGATATTCCCGACCAAGAGCGTTTCGGTAATAAGGTGCATGACGGTCTCAGTATAAGCAGATCGTTCGCCGGGTCAAGGAGAAATCTCGATCTTGTCTGGTTGCGGTCGCTTCCATGTGAACGCTATACTGACCCCACACGGTCTCTCACATCTGCGCAAGGAGCTTCGCCCAATGCCCCCCATCACAGTGAAAGAAGTCGAGGCCAGGCTTGAATCCGTTCAGTGCGCCATTTGCAAGGGATCAAGCTTCGGAATCGATCAACGCTTTACGCAGGCAGACGGTGAATGGCGCGGCGTCTGCAAGAAATGCTACTACAGCTTCCCTCTCTATACCGATATGGAATTCTACCTGCGCACACAACCGGATATCCCCTACCGGCTTAAAGAAATGTCCTGTCCGACCTGTAACCACAAAGGGGTGAGCCTCGATTTTCGCGCCACCATGTCTGTCCGAGAATCGATCTATTTTCTGACCTGTACCTCGTGCCGGAAAACATACCCGGAGCGGTCCTCCCTGGAAGCCTTTGAATAGCTCCCCTTTTCATCCCTTGCGTGGTGTATACTTCTCGCATGAATGAGACCCCAAAAACTCCTGACACGACCCCGGAGGCTCCTGCTCCGGAGCCCGTGGTCAGGCCAAGAAAAGAAATCCCGCTCATGGCCATTCAAGACGATGGCGACATGATCGCCGAGGAAATGGCGGAGATGTTCGATGAAGACCGGGTGTCGCATCAGCACGGGAGTTCCGAGCCGGAAGCGGATTAATTTCCAGCCTTATCTTCCCACCACCCCCTCAATATTTCCTCTGATCCCTGAAACAGGCTGACCGCTTCTGCCCTGCTCAAACGCTTCGGCTCGACCGCACTAAGCCTTTCATCTGCTCGGCTGTGGAACTCGTTCCTTTCCAGGCTTCACCTGAAAGGAGCTTCAAACAGTCCTCGCCGTCCGCCTTCGGCGGACCGCATCTGTTCGGCAAGTGCGGTGCCCTCGCCTATGCGATTCGCGATGCATAAGCGGTCACCCTCTACATGCCGCTGCTCTACAAAATGAACAGGCGACGAGTCGTTCACAGACCCGTCGCCTTGCCAAAGAATGAGGCCTTGTTGGCTAGCCTTTTTGAGTAACCTGTGGAACCCAAAAATGGTCCTGGCACCTTTTCGTTAATCTTTGCTGATCCGCCGCCGTATCTCAGTTTCCTCGCTTGCGGACACCGGTCGGAATGGCCAATAGCTTCCTTTGCCGCCCGGGATTGTCGCGCCGCCGCTGTTTCCCATGACGAAATCCAGGCCGTTCTTGGGACGGAGCAGAAGCGAGATCGAGTCCTTCTGAAGCAGCATGATAGGCCATTCATGTTTGAAGTCATCGAACTTGGCCGTCACTTCGCCTTTCGAGTTGATGCGATACATTCCCTTGTAGCCTGTAATGACATACCCATACTCCGTCATATGAATGGTCTGGTTAGTGAGAAACGTGAGCTCCGTGTCGCTGTCCATCCCGATCGATTTCCCTTCCCATGATCGGAAGGTGAAAGAGCCGTCCCTCGCGACTCGGCTCTCCAACTCATTGATTGCTGTCGTGACACTGGGCTCAGCTGAGGTCGCCAAAGAAGAGTCGCAGCCAGCGAACGCCGTGAGGACAATGGCAAGCCTAGCAAAGCACGACAGGTTGCACGATTTCACGTTCGGCTCAGTCAGTATAACTAATGAGCGGGTTTAAATGGTCAGACCTGTTTGGTTTCATTAATTGCGCAAATCCTATGCGCTTTCCCAGCATGTAGCAAGAAAGTTTTCTGCGTTCCATTCCGAGCGAGGACAGGCTTATCAGCGGTCTGTCCCCGCACACACTCATTAGCTAGGGACGGCAGGGTTGATTCCTTACGTGCGCACGTCTAACGGACAATGGTCCCTCCAAGCTTGCTCGTTCGTTCTTCAGGAGGTGGCCTGGTTGATCCTCTATTGCGCGCGTCGAACGAGGCCTTTCCGAGGGCGCGCGTTCCGCGAGCAGGAGGACAACCAGGCCGCCTCCCCCTTCTGCTTCAGAGCGCCGAGGAAGGGGTACCGCGCGGAGGACGCGGGCTTTTGTTAGTTGCTCTCCTGCAACCGCTTGCTGACCCAAGACGGGTTCCTTCGGCAATCCAGCACCGCATGCACGTGAACCCAATCGTCTTTCACTCTGTAGTAGATTGCAAACGGAAAGCGCTTGGCAAACGCACAGTGGTAGGAGAATCTCTGCGGGTGAATTCCGGCGCGATGAAGGAGGGAATCAATGTCCGAGAACAATTGCTCTAAGAAATACGCTCCGAGTCCAGCTTCCTGGCCTTCGTAGAAATGGAAGCCCTGCTGTAGATCATCGAGAGCTTCCGCAAGTATCTGGATTTTCACGAGAGCTTCTTGCGAAGAGCCTCCTTGGCCGTCTCCCAATCAATGAACTGGCTTTCCCCCTCCTGAAGCTTCCTGAGACGCTTGTCGAGGACTTCCTTGTGCCAGGCGGGTGATTCAATGGCCTCGGGAGTGCGAACCAAGTCTTCCCACAGCGATTCCATCGCGTCGAGCTTTTCTTGAAGGGTCATATCCTTGAGCGGAAGATGGAACGGCATGGCTCTAGTATACCCAACCCCTGAGCGGATTCAAACCTGTTTTGCCTCTGAATAGACCAAGGCGCTTTGCCTTTTGGCTTCCTCCAAGCTTGCTCATTGTCTCTCAGGGGTGGGGTCTGATTGATCTCCTACTGCGCGCGTCCAACAAGGGCCTTCTCAGGCCGCGCGTTGCGCGAGCACAGGAGATCATCAGACTCCATCCCCTCCTCTGTTCCGCGAGCAGGAGGACGGTCAGGCCGCCTTCCCCTCCTGATTCAGAACACCGTAGAATGGGTACCGCGAGAGGTACTGAAGCTAGACGCGCATACTTCCTCTTTCCTGATTGCGGAGGTTCAAACGGGACGAACGATTTCGACGGCAACATCACTCTCTATTCTTCCAACTGGCGAAACCTTCCCATGTTTCTCCTTGCGTACAATCCGCTCGATCTGCACGATCGCGCCACGATGCCAGCTATCGACAGACGCATTTTGAGGAGAAGCCTTTCGATCCAACCGGCCGACTTCAGGACGTCCTGTTTCATTGCACAACCAGGCTCGCTTCTCCCCCTTTAATGCTCGCAGCTCGCTCACGACCCGAAAAGTCTGAGGGTTGCGTGTCACGATGGTGCGGTCGTCTGTGCGCAACAGCAGATAGGAGAACTTCAATGCGTCTTTAATGAACCCCACTTCCCGATCGAGCGCCGCAATCATTGGTGGTGTCTGCCAGGGGCGCTCCTCATGACACCAATCGTCCGGATGATCTAAAGCGGGACAGGCCCCCTCATGCAGGCAGGGGCTATAGACCGTACAAAGGCCCTGCTTGAGCAGGTGATTCCGCACCTGATGCAGCGCTCTGGCCGTCTGCCGCAAGGCTGGCTCGATAATCATAATCGTACCGTTCTTCGCCAGAAATGGGAGAAGCTGTGCGACAACGGCAGCGCGTTCGACCGGGGGATCGATCGATGCAGGAAACAATTCATTGAGACAATTCGCCATAATGATGATGTCATAGGGTCCACCGCGCACAATCTGCTTACCGAGTTCGCCTTTGAGTGGATGTTCAAGATCACCCTCAACACAGCGGAGGCCTGCGCTGGCGATTCCCGTCTCCCGGCAATAGGCTCCCCACAGCCTCTCGGTCTCCCGCAAGGGTGCGCGGGATGCATCGGCAGCCAGAGCCAACAGAGATTCTGCCTGCTTCGGGCTGCGATGCCACAGCCAATCCAGCAAGGCTAAGGCCCCGGTCCCTGGACCACAACCAAGATCGAGCACCGCCATCGGCCGGTCTGATCTTTCATGATTGTCGTTCGGCAACTCATCCAATAGGACTTGGACTTTGGAGAGATTCACAGGAAGAAAATACGAGAGATAAGCTGAGGCGTGGCCGGGGTCATCTAAGTAATGCAATGGTAATGTAGGACGTGCCGTCGTAAAAAGACGTGAAAGGGTTGCAATCGCCTGCGCCAACCCCCCGTGATGAAAATCCCGCGCGGAGGACACCTGTCCTAGGACCTTGAGGACCTGCGATGACAGACTGGACGGTTGTGAAACGTTTCCGTGTGGACGATGGGATTTCATTTACCTGCACGTCTAGCACTATGAGATCGCATCCACACGGGATGCTCAAAAAGGCCGTCCAGCAAAGCCGCAGCGAGCGAAGAGGTGAGGCGTACGCTTCGGTACCTTGAACCTCTGAGCGAAGCGAGAACGATGCTGGCGGAATTTTTCAGCATCCTGCCGGACGGTTTCTTCTCGTTGAAGGGTCGCATCGGCATAGTGTAAGCTGACGCCGATTAGGAGGACAACCATGACAGATGCAATTCTTTTGGCTTACAAAGACGTTGAACGTTCGATGGAACGATTCACCCAGCTTCTTCAAAGTCACGTGGAAACGATGGGTGCCGCCCCATCCCCTGATGCTGATAAGGTGTTCCGCTTGTCGCAAGGCTCCAAGGCGATGAGGGATAGTGCGATGATCTATCTCTCTTACGCCAAATACGTAGCCTATGGAATGCCGGAGAGTGAGGACATGGTGCAAGACGAGTTGCAGGGCTAGGAGAATGTTTGGTTGGTTTGTCTGGTTCACGAGATAGACCAGACAGACCGGATAGACTTCAAAACACAAGAGCCCGATCCATTTCAGGATCGGGCTCTTGTGTTTTAATCGCAAAGCTTCGTCAGATACTGCGCATGAAATGCGCAACATCATCCTGACTGACTGCCCCACCCATGATGGAAGACATCGCCACGTTGGATGATTTTTTCCCGGTCAGACCGGACTCAACTTCGTCCACGATCAATTCAACCGGCATCGATTGACCGCCATACACCCTTGGCCCACCGATAATCTTCGCGTGAGAGTACCCGAAGATCGCCGTGGCCACTTCTTTGGCCAGCCATCCGACATAATTGAACTCCGGAACGACGATCAGCTTGGTCTTGCCAAGAAGCTGCCGCAACTCCTGTGTCGGAAACGGTCGAAGCGATCGGACCTTGATTAAACCGATCTTGATACCCTTTTCCGCGCAGATGCGAACGGCTTCCCGTGACTGGGCCGCAGCGCTGCCTGATGCGACAATGACGGCTTCGGCGCCGTCCACATTCTCAGCTGTCAGCAGGCCGCCCATATACCGGTTGATATACTTGCGAGACCGTTCGACCGCGGCCCACACTTCCTGCTGCCACACAGCATGGATGTTATAGGCCATGAAGTTCGACTTTTGAACCGGAGCGTCGCGCGATAATCGAGCCGGAGGATTTTCCGCATCGAGCACAGGAACAGCGCCTCGCCAGGCTTCACGAGGGGGAAGTCTTATACTGCGATCCTGCATCCGGACATACCCACGGGCATGGGTGACAAAGAAGCCGTCGCAGCAGACACCGACCGGAAGGGTCACATCGTTCATTTCGCTGATCGTGAAACCGGCCATGATGAAATCGTACATATCTTGTTGATTTTCGGCATGGAACACAATCATGCCGCAGTTCAATAAATAGGCAACTTCAATGTTGTCAGGCTGAATAGCCAAAGGAGCATTCACCACGCGGCAGGTAAACATCGCCACGGCAGGTAAACGGTGACCCGGCCATGACGCGATCCCTTCCATGCCTCGCAAGGTGCCAGGACCGGCCGTCGCTGTGAAACACCTCACGCCAGCCCGTGACCCACCGGCAATGGCCGCCATCACCCCGACTTCCTCTTCACCGCGGTAGTACTCTTTCACGTACCCTTCGCCGTAGAGCACGCCGATGAGCTGCATCGTTTCGCTCTGCGGGGTGATTGGATACGCGATGGCCAAGTCCACGCTGGAGCGCCGAACAGCCTCTTTCGCCGCTTCGCTGCCCGTGATGAACTCCTTTGTCCGTGGGGCCTCTAAGAACATGTACTCCGGCGTGACGACCTTCTGCCGTTTCGCTTCGGCATGGGGGTCCTTCCTTGCAGCGCCCACTTCCACTTTTGGCGCTGCGACACTGGTGATGGGATCGCCCTGGGGATTTGTCTTTTGCTCTGCTTCGAGTGCTTCACTCATAATGACACCTCTTGGCTATAGTGCCCGGGCTGTTCGACCTTAGTCTTAACCTTCGCGCTTCATCTGTTCGGCAGAATGGCCAAAGGCCGCCGCGCTGCCGGCGCCGACTGTCACCGGCGCAAAAGTGAGGGGGCTCGTGTGAGTTTTCCCACCGTGAACTCTTGATTGCGTGCCGGTAAATCGTACGTTCTCTCCATTATCGGGCAATTTAATGCCCATTTCTTCACGCACTCGCTTGAAGACCTGCGCAGTCTTCTTCAACTTGACCACGTCCGAATCTCTGATCGTCAGCATCGCATCTTCATGCCCCTGCTCCGCACAGATTGCCATCGTCAGGCAATTCGTCCCTGCACGAATCATTTTCAAGGTCAAGTTGGCGTAATGACAATGCACGCCG
Source organism: uncultured Nitrospira sp. (assembly GCA_964626135.1). Lineage (GTDB taxonomy): Bacteria > Nitrospirota > Nitrospiria > Nitrospirales > Nitrospiraceae > Palsa-1315. Next base: position 20,578 of record CAZVEZ010000005.1, on the reverse strand, counting down.
ACGAAAATGCAGGCTTCGATTTTGTTGCCCCAGATTGTGAGGTTAGGATGGTTCGGATTGATGACCTCTTCCGGATCGATTTTCGGATACTTCGGACGATAGTCCGGCATTGGAATGATCATGACATTCGGAATCTGGGCGGCGATCTCCAGCACTGCTTTGGCCTTTTCAATGGCATGTTCGTTCCAGGCCCAGAGAACTAATGGACCCGGGAAAATCGTGGCGTTGGGACTGGTCAACATCTTACGGGCCATCTCTTCGATGACCTTGTCTTCATTGGGTTCCAGCAAACCATAATACAGCCCCTCTCCAGGGTCAGGAAGAGAGACCCCTAACTGAGCTGCCGACGGAGGATGGAATCCAGCAGGACCCGGAACAATGATGCGTTCTCTTGTATCTGGCGTCGTTGCCACTCGCGTACCCCTCCTTAATTACCTATCACAATCATTGGATTGGAGAGGACCGCAACCGTGGTCTTCTCTTCATATCGAATATTGTCGGTTACGGCAGCCAGCGGTAATTGATCGATCATGATCATCTTGATGGCGTTGTTTTTGGCCATCGAGTCGCACACCCACACACACAGCGCGCAGCCCTTGCATCGATCCACTGCCACATATGCAGAGCCGTACTTGAAACCCTTATCCTTCCCCATGTCTTCGCTATATTGAATGGTGTTCGCTTCAGGGCAATATTGTGTGCAGAGCTTGCAACTCTTTGCGGCACAGATCTCAACACTGATATTGGCGACCAAATACATTGTGACTCCTTCGTACTAAATCCTAGTTAGGCGCCTACGGTCGCAGGGACTTCCGACCGTTTGACCGATGCCGCAGCCCAACCGTGGTCGACCGCGTAGTTCCAGCCGGCCCGAATCACCGCCACATTTTTATCGATCAATTCCTGTTTCTTCTTGAATTTTCGCTCAACAACACTGTCCAATGCCGCCGTTCCGCCGGATACGACAAATCCCTTGCCAAGAAATCGATCTTTCACCGACACCTCCAGCGCTTCGACGGAAGTGAGGCCCGTGATGGCTCCGATGGCGCCCATCAATGCCATGTTCGTCGCAAGGTCCATCCCTGCGACTTCAAGGGACAGCTTGGTGGCGGGGAAATAATAGAGCTTCGCACGGCGCTCTTGCAGCTCACGCGCCTGATCTCTGTGAAGGGACATGGGTCCATCGTTATTGATCAGCGCAATCCCGTCCTCCTTCAATCCAAAATAAAACGGCATCGTATACGACTTACCGTGGGTAATGACCTGCGGATGAAAAATAATAATGATGTGCGGGAAGGTAATCTCCCCAATCTCATAGATCGGCTCATCTGACACTCGGACGTAGCTCTCAACCGGCGCCATCCGTTTTTCCGACCCGTAAAACGGGACGATTGTGCTTTCACCGCCGGCATGAATAACAGCGGTGCTGAGAATGTGTGAGCCCGTCACGACACCTTGACCGCCGACCCCTGCCATCCGAATGTTGAAACGCGTTGCCATGTTCGAGCCTCCCTCCGGGTCGCTTACACCTTGTTTGGAATTGCGGCAGAAGCAGCCGGCTTCGGAAGATAGTCTTTATAGCCATACCGCTCGGTCAGATACTGTTTGGCTTCCTCACTCACATATTCCGTGAACTGATACCGATCGTTCTCAACGGTCTTCGCGTCTTCCATCACCTTGTCAGTTGGAATCGCGTATTCGATGTTGCAGGAGGTATAGGCCTGAATGTAGGTAGAGCCCACTTCACGGGCAATCAGCACAGCTTTCTTGATGACGCTCTCGACACGGCGTGGATTGTTCGGAACCACCGTCGCTACATAGGCGCACCCAGCTACCTTTGCCATCTGTAACATGTCCATCTTCTCGAACTTTTTCCCCAGCGGAGCCATCTTCAGAACCGCGCCACGGTTGGTCATCCCGCTTTCCTGCCCACCGGTATTGCCGTACACTTCATTGTCCAACATAATCGTGGTGAATCGTTCCTTTCGGAACCAGGAATGGAGCACTTGCTGGAAACCGATGTCTGCCGTTCCACCGTCTCCCGCCATGACGACCACGTCCTTCGGCTTGTCACCAAACCGCAACCGCAGCCCGCGGGATAATCCGCTCGCAACGCCATTCTGATCGCCGTAGTTACCGTACACGAACGGGATCGCAGCTTGTGAAATCGCCAACCGCCCACAGCCCGCTGTTCCAACAGTGATGGTATCTTCTGGGTTGGGGAACGCAATGATCGCCAGTCGGATGAACAGAGTCATCGCGCAACCGGCACACATAGGGTGCTCTTCGAGAATTTCCTTGAAGCTTCCCATTTGGGAAACCGAAACTTTCTTTCCGAATGGGCCATGCTCGACCATGTCACGATATTCTTTGGGCATGAACTTTTCAAATCCGCCGGAAAATTTTACATAGTCAAGACTCATTTGAACACCTCCCTCTACCGTTGTAACAGAATGATGTTTCCTATCGGAATGACACAGTTAGATGCAACAGGCCAGCAGGAATTCGAGATTGAATGAATGGGGTTGATCCGCTCATAGCCCATCGCGCGAGCACACATGGTAACAAAGCTCAAAAAAGACTGTCAATCAGAAACGTTCAGAAACGTTGATACACCTTCAAGTCACCAGTTGACAGCAACATACTATAAATTCTTGATAATCAAAGCAACTTCTCAAAAGGCCCACCATACCAGAAAGAAGGCCTAGCACACTCCTGGTTTGTAGGCCGTTTGCCCTCATATTGATATTTCCACGAGACTTTCGCATCTGTCGAATGTGCAATCCGCCTCATCGCATGAGAAAGAGTGATTGCCGATTCCATAAAACCTGTCTAGACTAGACCCGTATGTCAACATGTGTAACCATCCCTGGTGAAGATAACAGCGCTCAGCACACTGGTGGCGTCCATAAACGTCCCCCGATTCCCGACAATTCACTCAAAGCCGAGTGTCCAAAATTCATGAGCCATGGTCCCTGCGGAGGTGTGCGAAAAGGTGGCTTATGTGAGGTCTACCCCGAGATGACGTGCCCTTGGGTGACGCTCTACATTCAATTGGAAAAAATCGGCCAAGTGGAATGGATGAAACAAGTCTAGGAAGACGTGAGGGGTGAAGGGTGAAGGGTAAGTGGTCAGCAAAGAAACAACGGACCACGAAGCTGGGTTATAACGAGCGGCATGCGACGAGCGGCATTGCCGCTCCACTGCCTGACATCGAAACATTTCCGAACCAATACAAGGGCTACGAGATTACCATCGAGATTCCTGAGTATACGGCAATCTGCCCGAAGACCGGCCTTCCAGACTTCGGCATCATCACGCTGCACTATATGCCGGACAAAGATTGCTTGGAGCTGAAGTCGTTAAAAATGTATCTCCATGCATATAGAAACCTGGGCATCTTCTATGAGAACGCGGTCAACCGTATCCTACAGGACGTCGTAAAGTCCTGCAGGCCTGTATGGGCGAAAGTGACCGGCACCTTCGCCGCTCGTGGCGGACTCCGAAGCATCATTGACGCGAAGTATCCGTGAGCCTCATCCTCTATTCACACCTCTGCACATGCGAGACTCCCGCTTATGGCCACATACGCAATCGGCGATGTGCAGGGATGCAACGACGCCCTCCAACGCCTAGTCGAACAGATTCACTTTGACCCTGTATTTGATCGCCTCTGGTTCGTCGGCGATCTCGTGAACCGCGGACCAGACTCACTCAAGGTCCTCCGGTACATCAAGAGCCTTGGCACATCAGCGGTTGTAGTCCTTGGCAACCACGACCTCTTCTTGCTCGCCGTCGCCGAGGACATTGCAGCAGCAAGTGCGCAAGATACTCTGCAACCGATCCTTGACGCTCCGGACCGTGATGAGTTGCTCGGGTGGATACGCCAGCAACGCCTCCTCTATCACGAAGCTTCGTGGGTTCTTGTCCATGCAGGGCTGCTGCCGCAGTGGTCCCTGCGCGAGGCTGAAGGGCTGGCCCATGAGGCCGAAACCGGATTACGGAGTCCTTACTACAAAGACGTACTTCGGGCGCTCTATCCCAGTAAACACTTGCAATGGTCTTCGAATCTCACTGGCTCGGCCCGGCTTGCCACGATCATCAAAGTTCTCACGAGGCTCCGGGCTTGTTCGACTGACGGTATCATGGAGTCGTCGTACTCCGGGCCACCGGATCGTATTCCTGCCGGCTTTCTTCCCTGGTTCCGAATCGAAAATCTCGAACGACGAAACACGACCATTGTTTGCGGGCACTGGGCCTCACTGGGCCTCTATTGCGAGGAGAATCTATTAGCCATCGACAGCGGTTGTGTTTGGGGGCGGCAGCTCACAGCCATACGATTGGACGACCGAAAAATATTTCAAGTCGACTGCAATCATGCCGGGGATCGCAGTGACTGAGCCGGAACCGCCTGATCCACATTGGCCTCGCTACTCAACCCGTCCGTTCCCCCGCTACCGCTTTATGCCTGGAAGGACCCCTCACCCGCGCCGCGATCCAAACGGGCACTCCTATGGTCTACCGGACCCGAAACCAACGCCGTTCCCTGCTGACCAATGGCAGACAGCGGAGGACTATCTGTATGGAATTGACCTCTATAATTTTACCTATTGGTGGGAATGTCACGAAGTCTTCGAGGGGCTATGGCACGCAGTGGGGCACAACAGCGAGCGGGGAAACTTTTTCCAGGCGCTTATTCAACTCACCGCAGCAAATCTCAAACATTTTCTCGGCAATCCGGCGGCAGCCCACAACCTCATTCGCAGTGGAATCCTTCGATTGCAGAACGTTCCTCCTTCATATATGGGCATTGACGTGTTTCGCCTAACAGAAGCATTACAAGCACACCTCATCGCTCCCAAACCGCACGCTCCACTCATCATCTTAGGCTCACAGCAATACACACATTGGCCGTGAGACAACTGGGGGCCATTGAGGATTGTTTCGAGCCGAGAAAGAATGTCAGGGGGAGCGCGTCTTGGCACGCTGGTGCTGGGCGGGTGAAATGGGAACCTTTTTCAGCAACCTGCGAGGAGCCTGTCTGAGTAATCCTTCGCTGCGAGGCGAAGGAGATGCTGGCAGATGCGAGGCCGCAGGCTCGAAAAAACCGGAGGCGCATTTACTCGAATACGTTGAGGCTTTTTTCGAGCCGAGAACGACGCAGATGCTTGGAGATCATTCGCCGCAGCAGAATGGTATTACTCGGACAGACTCCTAGTGGTAGGATTCGGAATCGCTCGGAAACTTGCCTTCCCCGACTTCCTCTTTATAGCGTCGAAGCGCTTGGAGCGCATCCGCCTTGAGATGGGCATAGGGCTTTACAAACTTCGGCGCGAAATCGTCGAACAATCCGAGAAGATCATAGAGGACCAAGACTTGGCCGTCGCAGTGAGGCCCCGCGCCGATACCAATGGTGGGAATTGAAACAGAATTGGTGATGGCCTTGGCCAACTGCGCGGGAATAGCTTCGAGAACCAGCGCAAACGCTCCGGCTGCCTCAAGGGCCTTCGCATCGTCAAGCAACGCAGTTGCCTGATTCTCTCCTTTCCCTTGAACCCTGTATCCACCGAGAACGTAAACCGATTGCGGGGTCATGCCGAGGTGCCCCATTACCGGAATGCCGATGCCGGTCATAGCCGCCACACGATCAGCCACTGCTGCGCCGCCTTCCAACTTCACTGCCTGAGCCCCAACCTGTAGAAACCGTCCCGCATTGCGAAGCGCCTCTTCCTGGCTGGCTTGATAGGACATGAACGGCATGTCACCGATGACAAGCGCTCGCTGAGCCGCCCCGGCCACCAGCTTCGTATGATAGAGCATGTCGTCCATCGTCACAGAGAGCGTATTGGTCTTCCCCTGTACAACCACACCCAGTGAATCCCCGACCAGAATCGTTTCAATGCCGGCCTGCTCAACAATGCGTGTGAACAGCGCATCGTAGGCCGTGACGACGATAAGCTTTTTCTTGTCGCGCTTGTGTCGCTGAAATTCGGGGATCGTCATCAATCCACTTCTGCTTTCGTAATAATGTCAGCCAGCCGGTGTGTGGCCTTAATCGCCATGATATGGACCCCGTCACAATACGGCCGGACCGCCTTGATCGTCCGCACCGCGATGTCCACCCCCACATCCTCCGCACGCTCGGGGCCGGCAGCCCTGAGTTCGTCTATCATCTCCTGGGGAACTGACACGCCAGGAATATTGGCATTCATGAACTCCGCCATCTTCGCGTTCCGGAGAACAAGTATCCCCGCCAGCACTTTCACTTTGAAGGGGCGCACCGCCTTCATGAAGGAGGCAAACTGCTCAGGATGGTAAATCGCCTGCGTCTGGAAAAACTGAGCGCCCGCCTTCACCTTCACTTCAAATTTCGCAAGCATGGGACCCAGCGGATCGGCCTCCGGAGTCACCGCAGCCCCGATGGTAAACTGCGTTGCGCCGTCTAATGTGTTCCCCACAAGATCCCGACCGTTGTTGAGTCCTTGTACGAGTTGCATGACTTGAACGGAATCCAGATCATAGACCGGCTTCGCTTCTTTGTGATCTCCGACGGTCGGATAGTCTCCGGTGAGGCACAAAATATTCTGGATGCCGAGCATCGCGGCACCCATGAGATCCGACTGCATGGCAATGCGATTCCGATCACGACAGGTCATCTGCATGACCGGATCATGGCCGAGTTCATAGAGGAGTCGGCAGACAGGGAGAGACCCGGCCCTCACAATGGCGGCCGTATTGTCCGTCACGTTCACCCCGTGCACGCGCCCCACCAGTAGCTTGGCATTCTCCAGCACGCCGGAAATGTTGGTGCCTTTGGGGGGATTGTACTCAATCGTAACCGCAAACTGCCCCCGATCCAAAACTTCCCTCAACCGACGCGGCTCTCGACTCATGACCTCTTCCCTACCCTTGTTCCCCTAAGTGAGGTGGCTGGGTTGCTCCTTCGTGCGCGCGTCCAACGAGGGGAGTCTGCGACCGCGCGTTGCGCGAGCACAGGAGCACCCAGCCGCCTCACTTCATCCCCGCCATTCTCTTCGCGGCCTCCACTGTATTGTCCAGCAACATCGCAATCGTCATCGGCCCGACACCGCCCGGAACAGGACTGATCCAACCTGCCTTCTGACTGACCGGTTCAAAATCAACGTCTCCGACGACTTTCCCGTCGGGGAGCCGGTTCGTCCCCACATCAATGACGACAGCTCCGTCGCGCACCATATCGGCCGTCACGAACTTGGCCTTCCCAATCGCAACCAGCAGCAACTCGGCTTCCCGGCAGACCGCCGGCAAATCCTTCGTCTTGGAGTGACAAATTGTCACTGTGGCGTTGCGCTGAAGCAACATGAGCGCCAATGGCTTGCCGACGATGTTACTTCGTCCCAGCACAACGGCGCGCTTGCCTTCGATACTCACGCCGGTGGATTCGATCATCTTGATAACACCCTTCGGGGTGCAGGCTTCAAATACGGGATGCCCCTCGACAAGCCGGCCGAAATTGTATGGGTGAAACCCGTCTGCGTCCTTGTCCGGTGACACCGCTTCGAGCACGACTTTGCTGTCGATATGCTTCGGGAGCGGCAGCTGAACCAAGATCCCGTGGATCTTCGGATCGGCATTCTCTTTTTCGATCAAGGCCAGCAGCTCTGCTTGTGTCGTACTCGCCGGCAGTTTGTGATCATCGATATAGATGCCCGCCGCATCGCAGGCTTTCTGCTTGCTCTTTACATAGAGATGCGAGGCGGGATCGTCGCCTACCAGGATGGTCGCCAACCCCGGCTTCATCCCGATTTTCGCCAGGACCGCCGCCGATTCGGTTGCCAGCCTCTCACGCACCTGCAGGGCTAAGGCTTTGCCGTCGATTAATCGTGCTGTCACGGATTCCTCCTCCGGTGAGAGATCTTCAGGGAAAAAACAAGGCACCATAGCAGGGCATTTTTGAGCAAGTCAACGACCCTTCCGGTGCGGGTAGTGGGCTATTGGGGGCTAGAATCGGACCTATGGAGGAAGAATTGACTCGATGTAACGAATTTCGGCAAACTCAACTCCATCACCCCTCTCAAGTTAATAATTGGGAAGGCTTGATTTAGAGCCTATCTCAAGATTGAAAATGACCATCCGCTAGACGGCTGTGGCGATCAGATACAGGACGACAAGGTGATATTTCCCAGGAATCCGCGGCTTGATCATGGACCATCTCTATCGGGCGAAGCTGTTTCTTCATCACGAAACGATTTTAAGATTAGGTTCTAGTGATGATTTAGTCCAAAATGAAATTCCTGAGGAGAGAAGGCTCCGGAAATTTTGACAGTGTGACGCGTGGCAGCCTGGCTCACCCGATGCCATCAAATGGTGCAACAGAAAGGAGCGAGGCGATGAACAAAACGAAACGAAATCTCGGGGCGGCTTTCAAAGCTCAGGTGGCGTTAGCGACGGTCAAAGGCGACAAGACGCCGGAAGAACTGGCAGCGCGATTCACCGTCGACGGTCTTCATGTCGGAGTTAAAGCTGGAATCGCTGCGGTCCTGGGGGTTGCGCTCGTGATTGGGGCCGTCGGCGTGGCATCCGGGCAGGGACGGCCCGGCTCCGGGGAGCCGCCTCCAATGGTGACGGTCGGTCAGACGGTTATCGGACAGATTGTCGTTATTGACGAGGACCACTGCGTAATCCGGACAGAGCTCGGCGATGAGGTTACTGCCCGAATCGCTTCCACCACCTTCCTTCCTGAGCCGCTCAAGCCCGGCGACAAGGTTGAAGCAGTGGTGCTCGCAGATCAGATCGCCCGCTCTATCGTCCAGCTTCACTAACTCCGTGGTTCAATGTTCCGGACGGCTGCCTGACCTATGAGCTTGAGGGGGAAGGAGCTTTTCGGAGCATCGTTCCCTCCACGGCGATCCCCCCCACGAGTTCACGAAACGTCTGGAGAAGCACGTCAGTGAGCGGTGAACCAAGGCGGGAGGGACCGTAGCGGAGGAACCAGTCGCTCGCGGTCCCCGTCAGGATGATCTGATCACGTTCGGTCTCCGTAGCCGACTTGTTCTTGATCTCAACCGTTAATTCGGCGCGGGCTGTCACCAGCCACACCAGTCCCCAGTCCCGCACGTCAAGACGGCACTCCAAGATCCGACCTGACAGCACGACATCGGGACCGTCCTCCGGTTGTCCTGCCGATGTCTTTCCGAACCAGGCCTGCCAGCCCTGTTCACGGGCGAGATAGGTCGCAAGCATTTGAGCGATCACCTCGCCGAGATCCCCTCCGGTGTATCCGTATATCGTTTCGCTGCCTCCGAGTGGCCGTGACCGGCCTAGGAAACGGTCATGAGCTCGAGCGTCAACGAAAGGCTCGACTGACACCAGGAGTCCATTCGGCTTCGAAGTCTGGAGCCACATGCTCGGCGGGTAGCGGCGCAGTTCCAGGGTGACGAGCGGGTCTGTGGAACAGGCCGTGAGGAGGATTCCTACTGCACACAAAGCCGAAAGGAATAATCCCCGGATCATCCGTTCACCCGAGAGCCGGTTAACCTGGGATCTTTGCGTCGGTATAGCGGAATCCAAAGAAGATTGCGAATGTATACTGGTTGAAATACTTTGTTCCTTCATAGAACGGTGTCGAGAGAATATGTCGACCGGTTTGGGTTTCATAGACATCCAGCGAGACGCGCACCATGGCCGTGAGATACTCATTGCGATAGAAGGCAAGTTCCGGCGCGGCAATCGGAAGGAGCACGCTCTGCACGGAGGGAATGCCGAACAGATTGAAACCCTGCTCGGTCCCCAGGGTTTCGGCGACGATCCGGATTAAATAGGCCGCCTGTTTATCATCCTTGCGGATCCGTAGGCCGAGCGCTCCGAGCCGGCTGCTGTAGGCGTCACGGAGCACGTTCACCAGGATCGGGGGACTCGGTGCAACCGCCTCGATGACGACCGATGCTCCCGGAGGCAGCGGGAGTGTCAGTTGGTCGGCGCTCTGCTCCACCGCCTGGCTGAGGAGCAATTGCTCGATCGCGGTCCGCTGCTCCATCCAGTTCGACGGACTTCGGGCGAGCGTACAGCCGACTGTCAGCATCAAGAGCGCAATTCCGGCAGTCGTACCACGCCCGATCCGACTTGCCCGGCGCCGATTCATAGGATTTATGTCCCCGTCGATGAGGCGAGCCGCCAGCCTCGTCCTCCCGGCCATGCAGGATGCCAAAGTTCTTTATCGCTCATAGTGACCGTTCAACTATGCCAGAGCCCACAATGCTGTGCAACCCCGAACGAGGAGACGTCAGGCGACAGGACAGAGACAGGAGAGGGCTCAGGAAATTTGAACTGTGTGATACGTGGCAGCCTGGCTCCATCGACGCCATCAAATATGGTGGCGACGGAAAAGAGCAAATGGAAGAGAACAAGACGAAATCACGGGGCAGCTTGCAAGGCTCAGGCGACGTTGACGGCGGTCAAAGGTGACAGGACGCCATAGCTTTTTCTGCGATCGATGGCCGGTATGCTTACGCCCTTACGCCTCACCTTTTATGTTTCACATCCGTTTCTTGACAGGTTCTTTGCCTGACAGCTACGATGAATTCGTCAACGACCGATCAACTGTCATCGAGCTTGTGAGCAGAACCTTCTCCGTGATACCCCTTCTGACACGCGTCATCGGTCATCCAGCGGCCTGGTTTATCTGTCTATCCGTTGTGATTGTCAGTCCGATCGGCGCACAGATCACCGTGACGGAACTCCAGTCTCCCTATAGTTTCGTGAATGACCCCCTCGAGATGAGCTATTTCATCTCCAGCGTCAACGGCGAGGCAGAGACAGCAGATAACAACGGGTTCATCACCAAACTCGATGCTCACGGCAAACTCCTGAATCTCAAATTCATCCAGGGCGGAAAGGGTAACGTGACCCTCCATGCTCCCAAAGGCATGGTCGTGGTGGAACGCGTACTCTACGTGGCCGATCTCAATACCTTACGGGGATTTGACACCGTCACGGGTGAATCCATCCTCACACTCATCGTTCGATCGCCTGTCGCTTCACAATCAGCGCTGCCACAGGCCTCCTTGAGCGATGTGGCCTTTGATGGCAAGGGCTACTTATACTGCTCCGATCAAAAAGCCAACACGATCTACCGCGTCGATCTAGCCACCCAGACACTGTCTGTGTTTGTCACAGACCCAGCCCTAGCCGGTCCCTCAGGCCTTGTCGTCCATCCCAAGTCCGGCCAGATCATTGCCGTCAGCTGGGACAAAGGCAAGATTTTCGAAATCTCGCCGAAAGGCGTGGTGACGGAACTCTTTTCCAACGGATTCTTTTCCGGCCGCTTTGAAAATCTCCGCGGGGTGGATTTCGATCGTTGGGGTAATATGTATGTGTCTGATTTCACGACGGGGAAAGTCTGGCGTATGAGCCGGGACAAGCGGTTTCAAGTGATTGCCGAATTTTTGCCATCGCCGGGGGATCTGAGCATCGACCGTACAAATAATCTCATCCTCGTCCCGTTTGAGTCGGCCCATGCGGCTGAGATGAACGGGCTTGAAACCCCCAGTAGCGGGAAGTCCAAACAAGAAAAGCGGACATTGGCAGACTACGGTTTTATCCCCCCACCGCCGAAGCCGGCACAGGACGGACCTGTAAAACAATGAGCCATTGCGTCTACTGCACACAACGGAAAGGTAAACGGCCTTGTCCCGCCTTGACGGGATTGATCTGCAGCCAGTGTTGCGGTGAACATCGGATCGTGCGGATCTCGTGTCCCGCGAACTGCGTCTACCTTGAGTCCGGAAGCGACTATCAGCAGAAACGGCTAGCGGGACAATTCATGCCCGTACGCCGCGACTTCTATCGCGAACTGACGGAACTGGGCGGTGAGAAGGCCGCAGCCCTGTTTAATCTCATCGAAGTGGTGATTTTCGGTTACTTCCAGAAGCGCCGGGACGGACAAGATGCGGAAATCGTGGCGGCACTGCAAACCTTGCGGCAAACACTCAGTCCCCTTCATATACCTGCGGCGCCGATACCTGTCTTCGCAGAACATCTGAAGCAGGAATACGACACGTTCAAAAAGCAGAACCCTCAGCAGATCGCCGACGCGTCCTCTGCACCGGAGATACTGGACCGCGCGATCGTCTTCGTCTCACGATTTTCCGGTGCAGACTTCCAATCCCAGCGGTTCCTCGGCGGACTGATCGGCTACGTGCGCGCCTACCATCCGGACATTGCTGAATACCTGACCAAGCAACGTGAGCCGGGACATATCATCCTGCCGGGGCAGCAATTCATGCCACCCCAGGCGGCTGAGCCCCATACCCATGGACCGGGATGTCATCACCATTAACGAGTTGCTCGTCCGATGACGGCAGGCCACACACCATGAGCGGAGAAAAAGTACGAAAGATCAGAAAAGCGCGCCGTGTGGAATTACGTTGCACCCTGGGATTTTCTTCCGGAGAGGTCAAAGGCGACGCCACGATTACCAACATCTCGACGGCTGGCTGTCGGGCAGAATCTACGGTCAATATGGCAGAAGGGCTCGATGTGCAGGTCGCCCTTCAGCTTCCCGACCAGTCACCTCCAGTCAAAATCGAACGAGCCTCGGTACGCTGGGTTTCGGGCCATGCCTTCGGTCTGAGCTTCATTCTGATCTTTCCGTCCGAGCGAGCCCGACTCCGCACACTCATCGAAAAGGTCAAATAGCGTTATCCCCTCCACCTTCTGCTTATTCGATAATCGTCACGGTCATTTCAATTCGCTCGTTCGGCAAGTCGCGATCGTTTTTTGGCACACCCGCGATCCTGTCGGCAACGCCAATGCCTTTTGTCACCTCGCCAAATACCGAGTACTTTCCATCGAGGAAGATGGACGGCTCGACGACAATGAAAAACTGCGACCCCGCAGTATCCGGCTCGTTCCCTCGCGCCATCGACACGATGCCGCGTTTGTGAGAAATGTCGCTGAACTCCGCCTTCAATAAGATCGGATTGCCTTTTTCATCCTTCGGCCCACCCTGCCCATAGGTGTCCTTGCGGAGCGAGTTCTTGGTATTAGGATCGCCGCCCTGAATCATAAAACCTGGAATCACCCGGTGAAAAATCGTTCCGTCGTAAAAGCCTGACTTGGCCAGTTGGATAAAGTTCTTCACATGATTCGGAGCCACTTCCGGATACAATTTGATATGTATGACTCCGAACTTCGTCCTGATAACGGCTTGCGGACCAGGATTTGGTGGAAGAGTATCTGGTTTCACATCGGCCTTCCCGATACAGCCCGTGAAAAGACCGATCGTCAACAACGCTCCGCACAGAATAACGGTTCTCTTGGCGACAGAGTCACGCGTCATTGTCCACCATGCTTGTATCATTTACTCAACCACCACGACCGTCATCTCCGCTCGTTCTGCCGGAAGATCGCGGCTATTCCTGGGCAAGTTGACAATCTTGTCCACCACTTCCATTCCCTTCACCACCTCGCCAAAGACCGTATATTGCCCGTCGAGAAAGTTCGAATCCTTGACGACAATAAAGAACTGCGAGCCGGCGCTGTTGGGATCGCTCGTGCGTGCCATGGAGAGAATCCCTCGTTTGTGAGGGGTGTCATTGAACTCCGCCTTGAGCCGATGACTTGGCCCTCCCTGACCGTAGGTCTCCGGCTTATTCACATCTTTGGTGTTCGGATCGCCACCCTGGATCATGAAACCTGGAATCACCCGATGAAAGATCGTACCATTGTAGAAGCCGGATTTTGCCAACGCCATGAAGTTTTCAACATGCTTGGGGGCTTTCTCCTGAAAAAAGACGATGTCGATGTCGCCAAACTTTGTCTTGATCGTGCCCTTGGGACCTTTCACCGACTCTGCATTCCCAACTGGAACCTTGTCGGCGGCAAAGAGGGTACCCAACCCCAGGAACAGACTCCCACCGAGTACCAGCATCGCCGCCCCCATTCCCACTATGATTCGTCTCTGCATCATCAGCCTCCCTGGAATAATAACCGATCTCATCGCGAAGTCATCCTACCCTGAGGCCAGATCAGCCCCCCCCCAATTGTCGGAGGGCCTGTTTCGCCGCCTGTTGTTCTGCTTCTTTTTTACTTCGGCCGGACCCTACACCCACGACGTCTCCCTGAATCGACAATTCCACCTCAAATGACTTCTGGTGGTCAGGCCCCGTTTCCCGAACGGTTGCATAGCGAGGCAACGTGTCATGCCGCTTTTGACACCATTCCTGAAACTGTGTCTTATAGTCGCCCGCTCCCGGCTGCTCCTCTTGCGCGGCAATATGCGTGAGTTCCTCTGCGAAAATATGGCGCGTCACCGTGCGGCTTGCGTCGAATCCTCCGTCAAGATGAACCGCGGCCAGCACCGCCTCCAACGCGTCGGCCAACAATGAGTCTTTTTCTCGCCCCTTCGATCGGTCCTCTCCTCGCCCGAGCTTGAGATGCGCCCCCAGTCCAAGCCGGCGGGCGACCTGCGCCAACGAAGCCTCACTGACCAGCTGTGCTTTCAACTTCGAGAGGGTGCCCTCTGAAGACTTCGGCAACGCGGACGCCAGATACTCACTCATCACAAGCGACAGCACGGCATCTCCGAGAAATTCGAGTCGCTCATTGTGTTGAGGCGACGCCGATTTTTGTTCGTTGACAAGAGAGGAGTGAGTCAACGCTTCCTCCAGCAACGTATGGACTCTGAATCGATAGCCCAACGAGGATTGGAGCGGATCGGCTGAGGAGGCCAAAGTCATAGTGGCGAGTACACCCCTCGCACAGACCGGTTAGGCGCCGGGCTTTTTGAAAAGCAGACAGGCATTGACCCCGCCGAACCCGAAAGAATTCGACAGCGCCACCGTTACTGCAGCCGGCCTGGCCCTGTGCGGAATGTAGTCCAGATCACAGGCAGGATCCGGATGGTCCAGGTTGATCGTCGGAGGTAGTATCCCGTGGTGAAGGGCCAGAATGCTAAACACCGCTTCAATCCCACCGGCCGCCCCGAGTAAGTGGCCGGTCATCGACTTGGTCGAACTCACCGGAATGTGGGAAGCCCGTTCACCGAACACCTGCTTGATGGCCTTGGTTTCGATGGCATCCGCCATCGTCGACGTGCCATGCGCGTTGATGTACCCGACCTGGTCCTTGCCGATGCCTGCATCCTTGAGCGCCAGCTCCATGCACCGGACCGCGCCTTCACCCTCTTCAGACGGAGCGGTGATATGGTAGGCGTCGCTATTCATGCCGTAGCCGATGAGTTCGGCGTAAATCCTGACCCCGCGTCGACGCGCATGCTCCAGTTCCTCCAAGACCACGACTCCGGCGCCTTCACCGAGCACAAACCCATCGCGATCCTTGTCGAACGGTCGGCTCGCTTTCGCCGGGTCATCGTTGCGAAACGACAAGGCTTTCGCCGCTGCAAACCCTGCTACGCCCAACGGCGTAATGGCGGCTTCCGCCCCGCCCGCAATCATGACATCGGCATCGCCGGACTGAATCAGCCGAAACGCGTCGCCGATGCAATGATTACCTGTCGCGCACGCCGTCACCGCGCATGAGTTCGGTCCCTTGGCGCCCAGTCTGATCGCCACCTGCCCGGAAGCCAGGTTGATGATGGTCATTGGAATGAAAAACGGCGAGACTCGCCCGGGGCCCTTTTCCTGCAGAATCTTATGGTAGTGCTCGATCGACCCAAGCCCTCCGATTCCCGACCCGATATACACGCCGACTTTTGTGGCTTCTCCCGGCGCCACGGTAAAGCCTGCATCATCCACCGCCATCTGGGCAGCGCCCACAGCATAGTGGATGAACGTATCCATCTTTTTGATTTCTTTTTTCTCGATGAACTGGGCGGGATCGAAATCTTTGACTTCACCGGCAATTTGAGCATCGTAGGCCGCAGGATCGAATTTCGTGATTCGACCGATGCCGGATTCACCGGCGCAGACGGCCTTCCACGTCTTGTCGGTACCCGTCCCCAGAGGCGTAATTACCCCCAGGCCGGTCACGACGATCCGTCTGGTCGAACGAACGCTCATAACGGCGGGGGGCTCTTAGGCCTTTTCCTTGATATAGTCCAACGCTTTCCCGACCGTCAGAATCTTCTCCGCGTCTTCGTCGGGAATCTCGATGCCGAATTCTTCTTCAAGGGCCATCACCAGCTCAACCGTATCGAGCGAGTCAGCCCCGAGGTCTTCCACAAAGCTGGCTTCTGGCGTAACTTCATCTTCTTCGACTCCGAGCTGCTCTCCGATAATTTTCTTCACTCGTTCATCCACGGTACCCATTGATTTTCCTGCCTCCTTCCCCATCTACATCCTCCTTCTCGCTGCGAACCTGCCTGCGCAGCATCGTACAATGATTTCCCCTAACGGTCGCTAGGACATCAACATCCCCCCATTCACATGCAACACATGTCCGGTAATATAGGCGGCCTCGTCCGACACGAGAAAACGCACCGCTGCCGCAATATCAGCCGGTGTGCCCAGCCGCCCCAATGGAATTTGCTTTTGGAGCGTGTCTTTCACCTCCATCGACAACCCCTGCGTCATGGCGGTATCGATAAATCCCGGCGCAACCGCGTTCACCGTCACTGAGCGGCTCGCATATTCCCGCGCGACGGTCTTGGTCAATCCGATCACCGCCGCCTTCGATGCCGCATAATTGGCCTGGCCCACATTCCCCATCACTCCGACAATCGACGCAATATTGACAATACGACCATACCGCTGCTTGGTCATCGGGAGCAAGACCGCCTTCATGCAGTTGAACGTCCCGTTCAAATTGACTTGTAACACCAGGCTCCAGTCTTCCTCCTTCATCCGCAAGAGTAACCCGTCACGCGTAATCCCGGCATTGTTCACCAGAATATCGACCTTCCCCCATTCCTTCAGCACCTGGTCGACCATGGCTTTGGTGTCTGTGGCATCCGCCACATTGACTTTGACGTTCAGCGCCTTGCGCCCCAACTGCTCCACCGCCGCAACCGTATCCTTCGATCGGCCCGGATCAAGATCAGCGACTACAATGTCGGCCCCGGCTTGAGCCAACGACTCGGCTATCGCCCGACCGATTCCTTGCGCGGCCCCTGTGACAATCGCGACTTTACTATGGAGTGACATTCACTTGCCCCTCACATCCTTTCATACACCAAATGCAGCACGAGTGGTCTCAAGCGACTTCGGGTCGTTCACGTTCAGCGTCATCGCATCCGGCTGAATCCGTTTGATCAAGCCGCTCAACACCGTACCAGGCCCGATCTCGATGAAGATCTTCACACCCATCGCAGCCATCGCCTTCACTGAATCTTCCCAGAGCACCGATGAAGGAAGTTGTCGCACCAGAGACGCCTGAATGTCATCGGCCTTGGCGATCGCCCTGGCTTCCGCATTATTCACCAACGGCATCTTGAGATCGGACCACGTAATCGCTGTTAGATCTCCAGCGAGCCGATCGGCGGCTTTCTGCATCAAGGGCGTATGCACCGGCACACTCACAGGGAGGGGGATAGCCTTCTTACATCCCTTGGCCTTTGCCAGCTCAATGGCCCGTTCCACTGCCGCCTTTTCCCCGGCGATGACGACCTGACCGGGTGAATTGAAATTCGCCGCGGCCACCACTCCCACAGATGAGGCGTCGCGACACACCTCTTTCACCACGTCTGCTGAAAGGCCGAGAAGGGCGGCGACAAGCCCGGTTCCGGACGGTACCGCTTCAGCCATATACCGCCCTCGCTTCTGTACGATCGCCACAGCATCACGATAGATCATTCCTCCGGCTGCGACAAGAGCCGAGTATTCACCCAGGCTATGACCGGCCACCGCGATCGGTGTAACACCCAGTGGCTCGAAAGCAAGAAGCGCGGCAATGCTGCTGACCAGCAATGCAGGCTGAGTATACTCCGTGAGATTCAACCGTTCCGCTGGTCCTTCAAAACACAGTGCGGCTATGTCATATCCCAGGACCGACGATGCCTCGTCGTAGAGGCTCCTGATGCTTGGATGGGTTTCCACCAACGCTCTGCCCATCCCGACTGACTGAGACCCCTGGCCAGGGAATACCAACCCGACACCGGATGACCTTGCTGATTGGAGAGTCGCCATAATACCGGAGTGATTGCACGAGGCTACTGGTGATGTGCATCAACGTACGACTCAAACCTGAAGACGCCGCACCACACCGTTCCCAACGAGTTAGATATCGTCGAATTTCCTTTGAATGTCAACGGGAAAAATTTCGGCGGACGAGCGAGTACTGCGGGGTTAGCGGCTTGCCCCAGTCAGCCCCTTCACCATCGGATGAGAGCAGATGCCCACGTCAATCCTGCGCCGAACGCCCCTAACATAACCAAATCTCCTTCTCTAATGCGCCCCTGCCGCACGGCTTCATCCAATGCAATGGGAATCGACGCTGCCGACGTATTCCCATATTGATCGAGATTCAGCATCACCTTCTCTAGCGGAAGTCCGAGACGCTCGGCCACTGCCTTGAGAATACGTACATTCGCTTGATGCGGTACATAGAGATCGATATCTTCAACACGGAGATGATTCGCCGCCAAGGTTTCCCGCGCTACCTCTTCCAAGGTCCGAACCGCCACCTTAAAGGTCTCATTCCCCTTCATCTTGATGTACTGCATCCGTTCAGCCACGACCTTTTCAGATGGTGGCAGGCGCGATCCGCCCCCTGACACGGCAATCAACTCGCAAAGGGCGCCATCGGAACGAAGATGCGTGGATAGGATGCCCCTGTCGTTCTCACTCTGGCTGATGACTGCTGCTCCAGCCCCATCACCGAACAAGATACAGGTATTGCGATCGGTCCAATCTGTAATCGCCGACATCACTTCCGATCCGATGATCAACACATGCCTCATGCCGGTTTTCACATAGGCCTCCGCCACCGATAAGGCGTAGACGAACCCGCAACAGGCGGCCGACACATCACAGGCCGCGGCACGCGTCGCTCCCAACTGATGCTGAATCAAACAGGCAGTGGCAGGAAGCGGATAATCACCGGTGCAGGTCGCCAACAGAATCATATCAAGATCGACCGCCCTGATCCCCGCGGCTGCCAGGGCCTGTTCCGCCGCCTTCACCGCCAGATCGGAACAGGCTTCACCGGGACCGGCTACATGTCGTTCGCGGATCCCCGTCCGTTCGACGATCCATTCGTCCGACGTGGCCACCATGCGTTCGAGATCGGCATTGGTCAGCACCTTCGCCGGCACATACGACCCAGTCCCTGCTATGCGAGCTCTCATGCCGGTGTGTCCTCGGTGGGTTTGGATTGTGCGAGGCTCTCTTCAATATCGCGTTGAATCAGCTCATCGACATGGTGCTCTGCCAATCCCTTCGCCCGTCGAATTGCATTCTTGATTGCTTTGGCGGACGAACGACCATGGCAAATCATGGTAATGCCGTTGACACCCAGAAGCGGCGCGCCGCCGAATTCGGCATAATCGATTCTTTTCTTCAAGTTTAGAAGCGGTTTGGCAATGAGGGGATAGGCCAAACGGCCAAAGAAGGATCCGGAAATTTCCTTGAGCAGCAACTTCTTAATCGTATCGGCCACTCCCTCGGAGATCTTCAGCGCCACGTTTCCGATAAAACCGTCGCATACCACCACATCGGCTCCCCCGCTATACACATCACGTCCCTCGATATTGCCGATGAAATTGAGTGAACTGGCTTTGAGGAGCTTGAACGCTTCCTTCGTGACCTCATTCCCTTTACTGTCTTCTTCCCCGATACTTAATAGCCCGATGCGTGGATTGGGCTTCCCGAAGAGATATTTGCCATACTCATTCCCCATGATCGCGAATTGGGCCAGGTGCTGAGCCGTACAGTCCACATTCGCCCCCACATCCAACATGATCGCCGTACCAGTCAGCGTGGGCAAGCTTGTCGCAATCGCGGGACGCTCGACACCCTTCGTCAGCCCAAGTACAAAGAACGACGCGACCATGCTCGCACCGGTATTCCCAGGACTGACTACGGCGCTCGCCTCGCCGCTTTTGACCAGTTCGGTGGCAATCCAGATAGAAGAATCCCGTTTTTTGCGGGCGACAGCAGCCGGCGACTCGTGCATCGCCACGACCTGCGAAGCATGCCGAATGGACAAGCGGGGGTCCGTACAACCAAGACGACGACATTCGGCGGTGAGAACAGCTTCGTCACCGACCAGCAGCACCTCAACATCACATTCCTGGGCAGCCTGGAGCGCCCCTTCAATGACCGGGGCCGGTCCATGGTCGCAGCCCATGGCATCAAGCGCAATTTTCATAGCGGCGGAGTGCTTCCCGAATGAGGACGTGTCACATGGTTACGAAAGACGAGTAACCGTCATCACACGACATGCGGCAGGAGTTTAGAGCAGTGGCAGAATCGACGCAACAGGGAAAGGAGCACAATAGGATTGTGTTCCTATAGGCCATGAGGCCTGCAGCTCCATCATGAACCGAGCTTGCTACGGGGAAACTATGCGTTACGCTGCAATTTCACCGCTCTACACGTCTGGGATACCAGAAGTGTCGCATGCAGGATGCTCAAAAAGGCTGTCCAGCAAGGCCGCAGCGAGCGAAGAGGCGAGGAGGTACGTACCGCACTTCGTGTGGACC
>CAZVEZ010000004.1:45899-48772 GCA_964626135.1 uncultured Nitrospira sp. | reverse complement strand
CTCCCGCGGAGTCTCGGAACTGGAGAGGGGACCGGCCCCATCACAGTAAGATGATCGGGCCGACCGATCGCCTGAGCCGTTGAAAAGGCCTTTCCCGCATCTGTCTGTCCTGCCACGGTCGGTGAAGCGAAGGCGCTGAGTCGAGCAACCCAAGACGTCGCGGCCTCATGAACTATTTTCTCGCTGGCTCCGGATACTAGGAGGGCAATGAGATAGACGGTAGGTGGGTATCCTAATGCCGTCCGATGCGATAGCTCTTCCGCTACGAAGATAGATTCATCGTTGTGAGCCACAGCCTGAATTGCATGATGCGATGACAGATATGTCTGCACGATTACCTGACCGCCAACCATTGCGGGGTCGGCAAGACTGACTGCATCGAGAAGCGTATGATAGGTCCGTTCGGCGGATCGGAAGTCAGGCACGCTGAGTCCTGCGTCTGCCTGCACAATCCCAACAAGCCCCATCCTCGGGAGCGGCCTGCGTCGCAGCAGCAGCTGCGTTCCAACAATGATATCCCACTGACCCTGCTCGATCCTCCGCCAAAGAGCTCCGGCCTGCGCTGGCCGCCGCATGGTATTTCCGTCAATCCGAATCACGGCCGCGTGAGGAAACAATCGCTTCGCATCTTCTTCCACCCGTTCTGTGCCTTCCCCAATTAACTGCATGCGAGGACAAGAGCAGGAGACGCATGTTTCTGGGATGGGTGCGCCGTCCCCGCAGTAGGAACAGAGCAGGCGACCCACTTGCCGCGAGTACGTCAGCGCGACACGGCAGAGAGGACAGCGGGGAACATGACCACAGTCACGACACACGAGAGCGCCGGCGTAGCCTTTCCGGTTGAGAAACAACAGGATGCCGGCCCGGCGATCGATCGCATGCTCAATGGCTTGAACGAGCGGCGGGCTCAGTACCGTGTCGCGGCTGTGACTTCGTAGATCGATGACTTGTACGTTTGGTCGCTCGTTAGACGGGATGGGCGTACGTATCACGATCCAAGATTGTCCGACAGCCGCTCTTCTGGTCTCAAGCGAGGGATGGGGCGAACTCAGGACCAGCACTGCCGGTTGGTCCTGCGCCCTCAACCAGGCCACGTCCCGTGCATGGTAGCGTGGTTCTTGTGCTTCTTTGAGTGCCGCATCTTCTTCTCCCTCAACCCAAATCATCCCGATTGCAGTCATTGGGAGGAAGATTGCTGATCGGGTTCCCACAACGACTCGAACGGCCTGCCGATGAATCTGATCCCATATCTCGGCTTTTATCTGATTCGAGAGTCCGCTATGGAAACAGACCGGGGAAATACCCATCTCGTCATCACGGATCAGGCCTGCAATCCATTGAGCCCGTTCTGTTTCGCCAACGATGATGAGGATTGTTTGTCCACGCTTGAGTACCAGAAGAATGGCCTGTTGCAACAGCTTGAACCGATCGGTCCAGGAAGCCTGCACCAGAACCCGGGCCGGCTGTTGGCTACTCAGCGCCTCGAACAGTGGCGCCGCACACGATAGTGCTGGGTCAGGGATGAGCGGTGCGATGACACCGGAATTGCCTTGGCTCATTTGTCCGGATGGCCGGGCAAGAGGTACCGCTGAAGTGGACAGGGCATCATGGACCTCTACTACCCATCCACGAGTCTTGAGATTCTGCAATAAATCTGCCGGACCAGGACCGCGTGACGCTCGGCGAAGTCCGAGTGGTTTTTTCCCAAGACGTGTCAGAAGTGCCCGCGCTTTCGCCGAGCAGGATTCGCGAGCCACAAGCGCAGCCTGTCCTTGCTCCGTCAGTTCGTAGCGGCTCACATGTTTGCGAGGGGTGGATACCGGAGGGAGTACTAATCTGAGACATTGCCCCCATGGCGCGACATATTGTTCGGCAACCTGCCGTGAAAGCTGTAATAGCTTCGAGGACACATCTGTAGCGGTCTCATCCGGGACCAACGAGCAAATCTCCTTGAGGCGCACCTGATCAAGATCCTGAGGAAGATCATGAAAGAGAGCAATCACTGCTCCTTGAAGAGTCGACCGTCCGAATGGCACAAGCACGCGATGTCCAATCCGTAGTGTCAGTCGGAGCGATGACGGCACGCTGTAGGTAAACGGGCCGGCCAGATGTCGTGGGACGATGACATCCGCGAATAAAGTTTCAGGCTCTCTGGGTGGAGTGGCAGCCTGGGTCAACACCATGAGGCATTGTAGCAGCACTGGAAAAGAGGGAACAACGAGAGGGATAGAATAGAAGATCCTATGAGGGGATTGCGGAAAATTGACGATTCAACGTCAATCCTCCGCAAATATTCGATGCATCTACTGTGGCGGGGAAACAGGAGCAGTAGGGATTTGGTCTGAATTGTCCTGGTCGGCTGAAGGTTCGACATCGGACGGAGTCGTTGGAGCCACTTGGATCGCTGAGTCCACTGTTGAGACTGCGCCTTCGCTTTCCATTGAACTGAGACCAGACACCCTGTAATTGCTCTCGCCGGTCTCAACTGGCTCTGCCGACGGCTCAGGCTGTTCCGCGGCCGATTCGGATGGATAGAGCACGATGTCCACCCGACGGTTTTTCTGCCGACCCATCTCCGTCGCATTGCTGGCAATCGGTTTCGTATCGCCATAGCCGACCGACGACAGTTTCACTGAATCCATTCCACCTTTCTCGGTTAAGTAGCGGATGACGCTCCCGGCCCGAGCTTTCGACAAGTCCCAGTTCGTCTGATAGACCGACTTGAGTGACGGACCGATTTCCATGTTGTCGGCATGCCCCTCGACTCGGATCAATCGTTCGCTGGCAGTAGTCTTGAGATGCGCGATCAGTGCATCGAGCACCTGATGGCCCTCAGGCGTAATCGTGGCTTCTCCTGATTCAAACCGAAGCTG
>CAZVEZ010000004.1:0-45799 GCA_964626135.1 uncultured Nitrospira sp. | reverse complement strand
GAAAACTGCTGGGATGGTTGAGAGATCAGTATCGCTTCAGGGGCACGCCCCTTCACCCTGAAGTGATCGCCTTTGAGTATGCGAGAGATTGACTTTGTCACCAGTGCTGTGGCCGTTCGATCTTCAATAGACAGGATTTTCAATTCCCCCACGACCCGTTGAGGAAGGTTCCCTCCGGATCGAATCACTTCCATACGATCACCGGGCCTGATTCCGTCTTCCCGACCCTGGTCTAAGTAGACGATATTTCTTTGCGCTACAAGGTTCATCATCCCCATATTGGACTGTAAGTCCACCACCCGTCCCGCTACATTATCGGTGGAAGATTGGTCACTCGCTGCCTCTTCGTCAGTCGGAAGGATAAACTTCATAACCGGGTCACCAGGCGATACCGTTCCATAGGCCCGCACGATTTGAACCGTGGTCAGAGCCTTGTCGACTTGACTTACTTGAGCTACCGCAAGCCGATTGACCAAGTAACCTAGATATTGACCGGTGACTGGATGAAAGACCTTGCGTGATCGTTTGTAGATTGTGAAAAGATCTCCAAGCGCAACATCGTCGGGATTCTTCAGCCGGAGATACAGAATATCCCGGCTTCCCACTATCATGTGATCTCCGGTTGTCTGATTGTCGCCGGTGATCACATTGACGTATCCATCCTGTGGAGTAGATCGTTGGATTGAGCCGGATGAATAGGCCAAGGCCTGTTCTCCGAATCGGACAGAATTATTGAGGTCGTCTGCTCCCCAGGCCAGAGACAGGAGCGGCGTGGCCAGGGTCCAGATCATCAAAAAAGAGACAACGTGCTTCATTGCATAGTTAGCCATAGCGATTGTCCTTCATGTAAGGCAATATAATCCTGTCAGAACCATAGCAAATAGTCCTGTCGTGTCAAGAATATTAGGGTTTTGCCTTTGTTGACCCTTGAGTTTACCCGATGCTAGTCTAAGCTAGTATCACTCCCCACAAGCTGGTGACATTATATGGCGTCTGACCATCTTCCTATTTGAGATATGCGAAGCCAAGATCGTTCCCGTATTGAGACCCAAATTCATCGACGGAAAAAAGCCAAGGCCTTTTCAGGGCTGGAGCCTGAATGGGAGCAGAGTGGTCAAACGTCACCCGCTCACCTTCGTATGCCATCAGGGCTTATGGCACCTGGCCCATTCAAGAAGCGAGAAGGTCGTCAAAATAAGCCACTCCAGTCAGATGAAAAGAGTTCATAACCAAGCCAGGGTTGTGTTGGGTTGAGCCTTGCCCACACCGTGCCCTCGCTCCTCACTCGTGCTGACGATCCTTATGTATACAAGCGACAGAGACTAGGACTTTTGGGTCGATCTCGCAGGTCCTTTGGACGCTTGCTATCCCCGCAATTCAAGGTCTAAGATCAGCCCTCATTATTATTACATTTATATCTCAAGGTGTTGAAAGGTCAGCCCCATGAGTGGTTCTGAGTTGCTCGCTGAGTATTTGACCCAATATTTTCCGATTCTGTTCTTTGTGATTGTCACACTGTTTTTCGGCGTGTGGTCGCTCGTCGTCAGTTATCTGGTCCAGCCAAAGTATCCAGAACCGGAGAAGCTCACGAGCTATGAGTGCGGATCGGAGCCATTCTCAGATGCTCGGATGCCCTTCCCGGTTCGATACTATATTTTCGCGATGCTCTTCGTTATTTTCGATATCGAGGTCATCTTTTTATATCCTTGGGCCGTGGTCTTCACGAAGATCGAGTTGATTGGGTTGATTGAAATGTTGGTCTTCATAGGCCTGTTTTTAGTGGCCTACGTCTATGCATGGCGCAAGGGGGCCTTGGAATGGGACTGATCCAAATCGGCCGGCATCATAAGGACAGCACGCCAGACGTCATCACGACAACGGTGGAAAAAGCCGTAAATTGGGCTCGCAAGGGGTCGTTATGGCCTATGACGTTTGGTCTGGCCTGCTGCGCGATCGAAATGATCGCCGCAGTTTCGTCACGGTACGATCTGGACCGCTATGGCGCTGGAGTGTTTCGGGCCTCACCGCGCCATTCCGATCTGATGCTCGTAGCCGGTACGGTCTGCCGACGGATGGCCCCTGTTATCCGAAAGTTGTACGATCAGATGCCCGAACCGAAGTATGTCATCGCGATGGGATCCTGTGCCACGTCAGGGAATATTTACGACAGTTATAGTGTTGTCCAAGGTGTCGATCGCTTTGTGCCGGTCGATATCTATGTGCCGGGTTGCCCGCCCACACCGGAAGCGCTCTTTGACGGAATACTCAAGCTACAAGAGCGAATCATGTTGAAACGTGTGTTCGTGAAACAACCGAATCAGGTCAAACCCGGCCATAAAATATAGGTCTCAATCGATGTCCTTGCAGCAGTTAGCCAGCCGGCTTCAAGAAAATTTTGATACCGGTTTTATACAGGCCGTCGAGTGGCGTGGCGATCTCGCGGTAACTGTGACGAGAGACCAACTCCATGACATTGCGCAATTTCTTCATGACGATCCGGCCATGAACTTCGATTACATCGTTCATGTGAGTTCGGTCGACTGGCCCGACGACGAAGAACGGTTTGAAGTTGTGTATGAATTCTACTCTATCAAGAAACATCATCGCATCCGGATCAAGACCAGGGTGCCGGAGTCGGATTGCATCGTGGATTCCTTGACGGATATCTGGAGAGGCGCGGACTTTATGGAGCGCGAAGTGTACGACATGATGGGAATCCGCTTCCGGCACCATCCTGATCTCCGTCGCATCCTTTTGCCTGACGATTACACAGAAGGGTATCCGTTGCGGAAAGATTTCCCGCTCCGTGGGAAAGGTTGGCGCGACACATTTGAGTTTCTTGACGAAACGGCTCGGTAGGGCTGACGATGGCTATGGAAGATCAACGAACAACCATCTACAAGATTGATCCGGCTCATCCGGAAAGTGACACCCTCCCGACGTTGCGCACGGAGGAACTCCTGCTCAATATGGGTCCACAGCACCCTGCAACCCATGGGGTGCTGAAGGTGATTCTCGAATTGGAAGGAGAACGCCTCGTCAAGTCTACTCCCGTACTGGGATATCTGCACCGCGGTGTGGAAAAGTTGGCGGAGGACGGCACCTATCACCAATTTATTCCCCATACCGATAGGCTGGACTATGTCTGCGCGATGTACAACAATTTTGCGTACTGCCGCGCGGTCGAAAAACTCATGAATATCACCGTGCCGGACCGCGCAGAATATCTGCGCACGATCGTGGCAGAAGTCCAACGAATCATCGGCCATCAGTTTTGGCTTGGCACCCAGGCGCTCGATATCGGAGCCATGGGCGTCTTTTTCTATTGTTTTCGAGATCGGGAAATTTTGATGGACTGGTTCGACGAACTCTGCGGCGCGCGCCTCACCACCAGTTGGTATCGCATAGGCGGTGTCGAGCGGGACTTCACGCCTTCGTTGTTCGAGAAGCTGAAGCAGTTCCTGGACTACTTTCCGCCGAAAATCGACGAGTACGTGGTATTCCTTGAGAAGAACCGGATCTGGGTCGGGCGGACTAAGGGAGTGGCCATCATTTCGGCGGAAGACGCTGTGAGTTTCGGTCTGAGCGGCCCGACGCTCCGCGGCTCGGGGGTCGATTATGACCTTCGCAAAGCCGAGCCCTATTCGGCCTATTCGAAATGCGAGTTCAGTGTGCCGCTCGGCAAGAACGGCGATACCTACGATCGGTATTGGATACGCGTTCAGGAACTCTATGAGAGTGTAAAAATCATCCGGCAATGTCTGGAACAGATGCAGCCCGGCCCCATTATGGCCGATGTGCCCAGCGTCACGTTGCCGCCGAAGGAGCGAGTCTTTACGAATCTGGAGTCCATGATCCAGCAATTCAAGCTTTTCTCGCAGGGTTTCGATGCTCCTCCTGGAGAGATCTATTGCGGGACCGAAGCGCACAAGGGGGAATTGGGATTCTATATCGTCAGCACCGGCGGCGGGAAACCCTACCGCTTGAAAATTCGCGCCCCTTCGTTTATTCACATGGGCGCATTCGATCATATGTCCAGAGGCTATATGATCTCCGATGCGGTCACAATATTCGGGACCTATGACATTGTGATGGGGGAATGTGACAGATAGGCATGAGACGTGAGATGCAAAAGATGGAAGGTGGCGCGGCGATTTCGTTTCACGTTGTAGGTTTCACTGTTTGCGAGGAAGACACATGGGCTTGAAACCAGCAACCAATTCTAACGTGGAAGCCGTCGCGATCGAACTCTCGATCGACGGGAAATCCGTGACGGCAAAGAGCGGGGTCTCGCTCTACGACGTCATTTCGAGCACAGGCAAGATCATTCCTGCTATGTGTTACCACTATACCTTCGATCCTTTCGGCTCCTGCGGCATGTGTTTGGTCATGCAGGAAGGCAAGAAAGCGCCCGTCCGTTCCTGCACCGCCAAAGCGACGGCCGGGATGATCATCAGGACTGAGGGAGATGATCTCTTCCAAGCCCGGAAGAAAGCCGTAGAAAAACATCTTTCAGTCCATCCGCTGGACTGCCCTGTCTGCGACGCCGATGGTCATTGTGAACTACAAGACACGGCCTTCCGATACGGAGTCACAAACCTGGCCAACGCGAAACAAAAATTTATTCCAGAAGATACGCGCAGCCCGGTGCTCGACTTTAATATGAATCGCTGCATCGCCTGCGCGGAATGCATCAACGTGTGTAAAGACGTGCTGATGATCGACGCGCTCCAGTTCATGAAGAAAGGCGGATTCAATCAAGTCGTGCCCAAGGGGGATCTCGCGCTGGCCTGCGAGTTCTGCGGAGACTGTCTCGCCGTGTGCCCGGTCGGCGCCATTACGAACAAGTTCTCTAAATATTTGTACAAGCCGTGGCAGATGAAGAAAACCACGACGACCTGTAACTACTGTGGGGACGGCTGCCAGATGTATCTTGAGACCAAGGACGCTGAAGTAGTCCGCGTCACTTCACCGCTCTCCTGGAAGAACAAATGGGGCGACCGGGCCGACACGGCCAAGGGCCACGGCGGGCTCTGTGTGCGAGGTCGTTTTGGGTTCGAGTACATCGATAGCCCCGCACGTCTGAAGCAACCGCTTCTTCGCAAAGGGAATCAACTCGTTGAAACCCCCTGGCTCGAAACCATGCACCAGGTGGTTGATCGGTTCTCCGAGATCCAACGCAAGCACGGACCCGACGCGATTGCCGGCCTTATTACGGCGCGCTGCACAAACGAAGAGCTCTATCTTTTCCAAAAACTCATGCGAGCCGGGTTCCGGACCAACCAGCTGGACAGCAGCGCGCGCTACGGACATCTCAACTTCGTGCATGCCTCGCAGCACGCTTTGGGGGTTGGGCGGAGCCCGAACGATTGGGAGGATCTGACGAAAGCCAATGCCGTGATACTCATTGGCTCCAACATCACAGAGACAAACCCGCTCACGGCCGTTCGCATCAAAGAAGCGATTCGCGTCTATAAAGCCCAGGTGGTGGTCATCGATTCTGCCATCACGAACATAGCCAGGCTCGCATCGCATCCCGTTCTAATTAACCCGGGGACAGAAGGACTCGTGATTGACGGACTCGTGAAGGCCACCTTGGAACTGGACTTAATTGACGAAGACTGTGTCAAGATGCACCTAAAAGCTTTCGAGGCCTTGAAGGCTGCCGTGGCTCACGTATCGTTGGAGCAGGTGGCCGCGCGCACCGGCATGTCGGTCGAGATGCTGAAAGACACCGCGAGGATCTTTGCTGAAGCGCCCCGCTCCCTCATTCTCTGTGCGGAAGGTATCGTTCGTCAGGCTGACGGGTATCAAAACGTCTTGAAACTGATCGACCTCGCATGGGTTATGGGCAAGATAGGCCGGCCCGGTTGCGGAGTGAATACACTGACGGAAGAGCCGAACGAGCAGGGTGCAGTGGACATGGGCGTCGCTCCTGAATTCCTGCCTGGCCAAGCCTCATTTCACGATCCGGTGGCGCGGGATCGGTATGCCAAGGCGTGGGACGTCGAGCTTCCGGCAGCCGGGTCTGGAGTGAATCTCGTCGAGATTCTCAAGCGCTGCAGGAGCGGCCAGATCCGTGCCCTCTATGTGATCGGAGAAAATCCGCTCGCAACGCTACCCGCTTCGATGGAGATCCGCGCCGCATTGGATCGATTGGAATTACTTGTCGTCCAAGATCCGTTCCTCACCGATACCGCGCTTATGGCGCATGCCGTACTGCCGGCGTGCACCTCTGCGGAAAAGGATGGCACGTTCACCAATCTGGAAGGCCGAGTTCTAAGGGTCCGTGAAGCCATCGATCCGATCGGAGAAAGTTTGCCGGATTGGCACATCATGACGGCGCTGGCCAATGCACTGGGCTGTCAATGGGTGTATGAATCCTCGAACGATGTTCAAGCCGAGATCATGAAGTTACTTCCCGGATACTATAATCTTGGACAACCACGCAAAATTGTCCCGACCGTGGACCGCTATCTTTCAAACGGCTATGTCGCCGATGTGGCGGCGCGCTATCGGGCCTCTGCGCTAATAGACGCGAAGGACCAGCGACCCTTCGCGTTACTGATGGGACAAACCTTATATCATTCGGGTAAGATGTCCACCAAGGCTCCCGGGCTCATCACAATCGCGCCGAATACCGGGCGGCTTAGAATGAGTCCCCAGGACATGGAGCATCTTGCGGTGGGCGAGGGGGCGACGGTGCGTCTCACGTCAGACCGCGGCTCGCTACAATTGAAAGTGCAGTCCGATCAATCTGTCGCGCCGCAGACCTGCTTCTTTCCGGAGCATTTCAATGAGCCGTCGGTGAAAGACTTGATGTCGGTCCAGATGGACCCTATGACCGGAGTGCCCTCATTCAAGCAGACCCGCGTTACGATCGAAAAGGTATAAGAGAGAGTTAGGAAACACACATGCGTGTTGCCGCATTGATCAAGCAAATCCTCCAAGCCGCATTGTTCGATGAGATCCGGGACGCGATGAAGGTCACGTTCAAGCACATGTTCCACAAACCCATCACTTTCCAGTACCCACGGGAACAGCGAATCCTCCCCGATACCCATCGGGGGGCACTCGCCCTCCTGCGTTATGACGATCATCAAGAACGATGCGTCGGCTGTGACCTCTGTGAAGCGGCCTGTCCATCGCGCTGCATCAAAGTCATCAGCTCGGAAGATGCAGATCGTCCCCTGCAACGATTCGCCAGCGAATTCTACATCGACATTACGAAATGCGTTTTTTGCGGCTACTGTGTCGAAGCCTGTCCTGTCAATGCGCTGGCGATGACGAAGGTGTACGAGTTCTCAACCCACGATAAACGCACGTTGTTGTTCGATAAGAAGCGGCTGTACGAGCTCGGCGAGCGGCATCTTGAGGATGCAAAAAAATACTTGTACGCGCACCACCAGGAAAAGAATGTTGAGGAAAGCAGGGAATATCGGTATTACTTCCCGCAATCGGTACTGAAGCCGACTCAACCACCACCCAAGCATCTGGGCTGAGTCGATCGATGGTCGTCGTCTTTTTTACCTATTTCGCCCTGGTCAGTATTGCTGCAGGCGTCATGACCGTCGGGCTCAAACACCCGGTGCATTGCGGGATCGCACTCCTGGCTCTGTTAGTTCATGTCTCCGGACTCTTTATCCTCCTCAACGCCGAATTTATCTGGGCCATGCAGGTTATCGCCTATGCCGGTGCGATCCTCGTCTTATACCTCTTCGTCCTGATGCTCATGAACTTGAAAACCGACGACCGGTATTTTCACTCTTCATACCTATACTTTCTGGCTCCAGCAGCCATCGGATCAATATACATGTTAGCCCTCCTGCTCCGCTCGCCCTTTGCCGGCGCAAAGGGCGACGCGACGACTGCGGCAGTACTCCAGGACGGCGATACCCACGCGGTCGGGATCAAAATGTTCAGTGAGTATCTGTTGCAGTTCGAAATCGTCGGCGTGTTCCTGCTGGGCGCCGTCATCGGAGCGGTCGTGTTGGCAAAAACCCCAAAGCCGATCTCCGACAAACGTGACGGGTAAATGCTGAAATTGACGTCGGCGAAATGCCGCAGATATTCAATCGTTCAACGCGAAGCTTTGCCATAATCATTGGGAAGTATGGTTCCTCTCAGCGCATATGTCGCCGTCAGCGCCGTGCTCTTTATCACCGGAGTGCTCGGCGTCATGATCAGACGAAACTTCATCATCGTGTTGATGTCGGTCGAGATCATGCTGAACGCGGCGAATATAAATCTTGTAGCCTTTTCCTATTATCTGGAATCAATGGCCGGTCAACTGGTCGCTCTATTCATCATTGCCATTGCGGCTGGAGAAGCGGCCATTGGCCTGGCTATCATCATCGTCGTGTTCCGTGGAAAGATTTCTACCAATGTAGACGAGATGAACCTCTTAAAATGGTAACGTGACCGATCTACTCATCAAACTCATTCCGCTATTTCCGCTGTTGGCCGTGATTCTGAACGGATTTCTCGGCAAGCGGTATTCCCACGACGTCGCGCACCGGCTTGCCTGGGGATCGGTGGGGCTATCCTTTCTCTGCACGATCGGTGTGTTTGTCGATATCCTACGGACTGGCACGCCCCACGAGGTCATCGCCTATCAATGGATCTTCGGCGGCGACCTCACCATCGACCTCGCATATCTCGTCGATCCGCTTACATGCGTCATGTTGCTCGTCATCACGGGAGTCGGGCTTCTGATTCACATGTACTCCGTCGGCTACATGCACGGGGAAGATGGGTTCACACGATTCTTCACCTACATGAACCTCTTCATGGTCTCCATGTTGCTCCTCGTCATGGGGAACAATTATGTTGTGCTCTTCATCGGTTGGGAAGGGGTTGGACTCTGTTCGTATCTTTTGATCGGCTACTATTACGATAAGGTTTCCGCCGCGAAGGCCGCCTCGAAAGCCTTTGTAGTGAATCGCATCGGCGACGCAGGCTTTCTTCTGGCCATTTTCCTCATCTTCGTAAATTTCAAGACGCTCGACTATACCAAGGTCTTTGCCCAGATCGGCCAGCTCTCGCCGGACATGGCCACAGCCATTGCGCTCTGCCTGCTCATCGGCGCAGTCGGCAAATCAGCCCAACTTCCCCTCTATACCTGGCTTCCGGATGCGATGGAAGGCCCGACGCCTGTCAGTGCGCTCATCCATGCGGCGACGATGGTGACAGCCGGTGTCTATATGATTGTGCGGAACCACGCTATTTTCGATGTATCCCCGACAGCCATGACGATCGTGGGCGTCATCGGCGGCCTTACCGCCTTATTTGCCGCCACCATCGGCCTCGTGCAAACGGACATCAAACGTGTCTTGGCCTACTCGACGGTCAGCCAGCTCGGTTACATGATTCTTGGGTGTGGAATAGGGGCCTATACCGCTGCCATCTTTCACCTCATGACTCATGCATTTTTTAAGGCCCTTCTGTTTCTTTCAGCGGGGTCCGTGATCCATGCGCTCTCGGGCGAGCAGGATATTCGAAAAATGGGCGGACTCAGCTCGAAGATCCCATGGACCTATCGACTCTTTCTGATCGGTACGATTGCCATTGCAGGCATTCCGCCGTTGGCAGGTTTCTGGAGCAAAGATGAAATTCTGGCTCATGCCTTTACCCATCACCATTATCTCTTGTATGGCCTGGCGGCGGTCGGCGCACTCTTGACCTCCTTCTACATGTTCCGTCTGGTCTATCTGACCTTTTATGGAAGGTCCCGCATGGACCATCATACGGAAGAACATGTGCATGAGTCTCCGATGGTGATGGTCGGTCCGTTAATGGTATTGGGAATTCTATCCATTCTCGGCGGATTCCTGGGGTTTCCCCCTGAGCATGGCTGGCTCCATCAATTCCTCGCACCGATCGTGGGCACGGGAGGGGAGCATGACGCGAGCATCGGACTCGTACTCGTTCTTATGATGATTGCCACGGGTATTGCATTGCTGGGCTGGGGCCTCGCGCACTATTTCTATAGCGTGAATCCATCGGCGCCGGATCGCTTGGCCGAAAAGTTCCAGGTGGTCTATAGAACCCTGCTCAATAAGTACTATGTTGATGAACTGTATGACCTTGTATGGGTAGAGCCGACCAAGAAGTTGGGGTTTCTGTTCGATTGGTTCGACCGCAACGTGATCGATGGTCTCGTGCGCGCCGTCGCACACGTGGCTGATTTGGCTGCAGCCGGTTCGACGTGGTTGGAGAAATACGTGATCTATGGCGGCCTGAACGTGATCGGATACGGCAATCATCTTGCCGCCCGTCAGTGGCGGCAGCTGCAGAGCGGGATGGTGCATCATTATGCCGCTATCATTGTGGCCGGACTTTTCCTGCTGGCGGTCATTATTCAGCTCCTCATGCAACTGTAAAGCGCTGTCATGCTAGAAGAACTTGCGTCAACGTTTCCCATTCTCACCTGTATTCTGTTTCTCCCCGTCATTGGGGCTATCGTCCTGTGGCTGTTCGATGACGAGGACATGGTCAGAACCTCGGCCTTGACTATTACCCTCTTAGAGCTGGCTCTCTCCGTGTTCGTGCTCTTACGATTTACTCCAGAATCGGCTGCTATGCAGTTTTCGGAACACGTGCCGTGGATTCCCGCCCTCGGAATCAGCTATCACCTCGCGGTCGATGGGATCAGTGTCCTCTTCGTCGGACTTACCGCATTCCTCACGGTCCTGATCGTCATTTACTCCTGGGACACCGTCCGCCATCAAGTGAAACTCTACATGATGGCGCTCCTCGCGCTTGAAACGACCACGATGGGGGTGTTCCTTTCCCTCGATTTGATCCTCTTTTTCGTCTTTTGGGAACTCATGCTCATCCCCAGTTATTTTCTGATCAAACTGTGGGGTGGAGGAGCGGAGCGGCACTATGCAGCCCTGAAGTTTGTGCTCTACACCTTGCTCGGCAGCGTCTTTATGTTGGTGGGCATTATCCTCCTGGACATCAATTATCACCAGTGGGCGATGCTACGCCATATGGAGCCGACGTACTCATTTGACTTGTTGGCGCTGCTCTCTGTCCCGATCCCACTCAGTCAGCAGATCCTCATTTTCTGGCTCTTGTTTCTCGGATTTGCGTTCAAGGCCCCGGTGTTCCCATTCCATACCTGGCTCCCTGACGCCCTCTTCGAAGGCCCGATCGGCATGGCGGTGGTGTTGGCCGGGCTGAAGCTCGGGACATTCGGTTTCATCCGGTTCAGCATTCCGTTGCTCCCGGACGCATCGAAAAGCCAGACTATCGTCACGATTGTCATGGCGCTGGGATTGGCGGCGATTATCTATGGCGCGATTATGGCATTGATCCAACACGATTTTCGCCGACTCCTCGCATTCAGCAGCATCAGCCATCTTGGATTTGTCGTGATCGGCCTGTTTGCCTTGAACTATCAAGGGCTCCAAGGCAGCCTGCTTACCATGATCAACTTGGGATTCAGCACGGCGGGTTTGTTCTTCATCGCAGGATTTCTCTACTCGCGGCAGCAGAATACCCAACTGGGCTCATTCGGCGGCATGGCGAAACAGACCCCCCTGCTCGCAAGCTATTTCTTGTTCCTCGGACTGGCATCGATCGGTCTGCCGGGCACCAATGGCTTCGTCGGTGAATTCCTGATCCTCATGGGAACCTTCAAGGCCAATTGGTTGTATGGAGGGATCGCGGTCACCGGAGTCATTTTCAGCGCGGCCTATTTTCTCTGGTATTACGAACGGTCAATGCTGGGACCGCTCGGCAAGGCCGTCAAGGGTTCGATCAGTGATCTCCATCCCCGAGAATTGCTGATCGCGGTGGCGTTGTCAGTGATGATTCTCTGGATCGGTCTTTATCCCTCTCCTTTCTTGAGAATGATGAACGGTTCCGTGCAGGCATTGGTGGATCGACTGGAGCGGGGAACTGTGGCATCGATCGAGTTCGAGCAGCCGATACGGGTGGATTGATTTGTATGGGTGACTACACACTGCTCTCTATTCTCTTTGCTCCTTTCGCGGGGGCCATTGCGCTGATCTTTGTCTCCAATCGGCAAGCGATGCTTGTGCGAGGCATCGCTGCGGGATCAGCCCTTGTCTCTCTGCTCGCCTCCCTCTACCTGTTCTACGCCTACGACCACGTGACGGGGGGGTTTCAATTCGTCAACAAATTTGAATGGTCTCGCCAGTTGGGTATTTCGTTTCACCTTGGAGTGGATGGGATCGGAACCCCGCTGGTGTTGGCGTCGAGCATCTTGTTGTTCGCAGGAATTTTCGTCTCCTGGCACATTAAGGATCGGGCAAAAGAGTTCTATATCTGGTTGCTCATCCTTGCCGCTGCCACGATCGGCGTCTTCATGTCGTTGGATCTGTTTTTTCTCTTCTTCTTCTACGAAATGTCCGTGATTCCTATGTATCTCCTGTTGGGCATGTGGGGAAGCCACACGAAAAAATACAACGAGATGACGGATCCGGAAGGCCTCAAAAAAAGGGACTCGGTCGGGTTTATCCTCAACTTTGGAGCCAACAGTAAAGAATACGCGGCGATGAAGCTGGTGCTGTTTCTCTCGGCCTTTGCCGTCGCGGCGCTGATGGGTCTCTTGCTGATCTACAAGTACTCGGGGCTCAATACCTTCGACATTTTGGTCCTGCGCGAACACGCCAACTTGATGAACATTCCGGTCTTGGGCACCACACTGGACAAGATTATTTGGATATTGGTGTTCTTTGGTTTTGCTTCGATTGCGCCGTTGTGGCCGCTGCACTCATGGTCTCCGGTAGGCCACGCAGCCGCGCCGGCTGCCACCAGTATGCTGCACGCAGGTGTATTGATGAAACTCGGCCATTTT
Organism: uncultured Nitrospira sp.; assembly: GCA_964626135.1. Lineage (GTDB taxonomy): Bacteria > Nitrospirota > Nitrospiria > Nitrospirales > Nitrospiraceae > Palsa-1315. Next base: position 32,970 of record CAZVEZ010000004.1, on the reverse strand, counting down.
TCCATCATTCGGGTGGCGTTTGAGATTCTGCCGGAGACTACCAGAGAGCTCATGCCCATCGCCGCCGTGCTCTGCATATTCAGCATCGTGTATGGCGGATTAGTGGCGTTCTACGCCAAGGACACAAAATACGTCATCGGGTATTCCAGTTCGAGTCACATGGGCTATGTGTTCTTAGGCATGGCCGCTTTGGACTATATCAGCTTGACCGGCGCAGTGATGTATATGTTCGCGCATGCCATGGCCACCGGCATGCTCTTCGCCATGGCCGGGTGGGTGTACGATCAGACGCACAGCCGCGACATTCCGTCGCTCGGTGGACTCTCGAATCGCATGCCGTTCATATCCGGCTGCTTCGTGATTGCCTGCATGGCTTCGATCGGTGTGCCCGGCACCGTGAACTTTATCGCTGAAGTCATGATTATCGTCGGCAGTTGGAACAAATATCCGTTCCAAGTGATCGTGGCCGTGGTCGGCATCGTCCTTACCTTGGCCTACCTGTTCAAGATGATGCGCGGGCTTTTCTACGGACCGATGGACCAGAAGTACAGTCATGCGCACGACGCAGTCGCTGTGGTTGACCGTCTTCCGCTCTTGATCATGATCACTGTCAGTATCGGGTTCTTTTTCTTCCCCATGCATCTGTATGATGTAGTGCGGTCCGGGGTCAATCCCTTGATCGCAAAGATTATCCGCGTCGTGCCGGTGGCCTCGCAAGAACGTGAAACATTAGATGTAAGACGTGACACGACGGATCCATCACAAACGCCTGATGGTCCACTCGTGGCAAACAATCCGCCGCTCATCGCCCCTCCCTCTTCACGAGGGCTCGAATGACTTTTGCGCTCTCCATATCTCCTTCCGACCTCCTGTTATTGCTCCCGGAAATCCTGCTCACGTGCTGGCTCTGTCTGATCCTGATCATTGATTTCTCGTTCCCCCGCCTACCCAACGAGCAGTTGGCCTATTTCAGCATCGCCGGTCTTGTCGCCACCTTCGGCTGTCTGGCCTGGTTCGACATCACCGGCATCTCCGGTACCCTTTTTGCTAATATGTTTGCGCTCGACCGGATGGCGCTCTTCTTCAAAATGTTTATCGTGGGGTCAACGATCCTCGTCATTTTGGCCTCCATCGATTACATCCATCGGTTCAAGTTCTTCCGAGGAGAATATTACTTCCTCATCGTGATGTCGGCTCTCGGAATGATGTTCATGGCTTCCGCCAACGATCTGTTGTCAGTCTTCGTGGCCTTGGAATTTTCCACTATCGGCTTCTATGTTCTTGTGACGTATCTCCGTGAGGACGTGGCCTCAAACGAAGCAGGCATCAAGTTTTTTATCCTAGGCATCTTCGCCGCAGGTCTTCTCGCCTATGGCATCAGCTTGGTCTATGGCGAAACCGGCAAGCTGGTGTTTTCCGACATGGAGGCGGCACAGGCCACACCGGGGTTGGCCATTGGTTTCCTGCTGATTTTTGCCGCGCTAGGATTCAAAATCGGCGCCGTGCCCTTCCACTCGTGGATTCCTGATACGTATCACGGATCGCCGACGCCGGTGACGGCGTTCCTTTCAATCGCGCCCAAGGGAGCGGCCTTTGCCATTCTCTTGAGGATGTTCCTCGTCGCCTTGGAGACCTTTAAACCCGTCTGGGTCCTGCTGATTGTCGCTGTGTCCGTTCTGTCCATGACCTACGGCAACATCGTGGCAATTGCCCAGAAGAACATGAAACGGCTCTTGGCCTATTCCGGTATCGCCCAGATCGGCAACGTGCTGATCGGACTCGCGGCCGGCACGAAGATGGGCAGCGACGCGATGCTGTTCTATCTCCTGACCTATCTGTTCGCCAATCTCGGCGCGTTCGCCATTGTCATCGCCGTCAGCGAAGCCATCGGCAGTGAGGAAATCGAGGATTACAGCGGCCTGGGCCGTCGATCGCCGTTTCTTGCCTTTTCAATGCTGATTTTCCTCTTGTCGCTGGCCGGGGTACCCCCGCTGGCCGGCTTTATCGGCAAGTTGTACATCTTTGTCGCGGCTGTAAAGGAAGGGCTCTATATCCTTATTACAGTGGGGCTCATCAACGTCGTGATTTCCATGTACTACTACCTCATCGTCGTGAAGAAAATGTATATCAACGAACCCCGAGATCGGTCGATTCTCAAGATCTCCGGTCCGATCAAAGTGGTGGTCTATGTGTGTCTTGCCGGGACACTCGCGATCGGTATCTATCCGCAACCGGTCACAGACTGGGTTGTCTCCGCCATCTTGATGTTTTCACACTTTGCTGATCCCACCGCATCTCTTCCCGTTCCCTCCGCCGCCATCCCCCTCGGTGGCTAGACTCACCAGGGGCGGTTTTCCTGTACTTACCCGGTCATTCTGCGAAGATATTTCTTGCAGGGGCTTCCGGAGGAGGGTACAGTTTCCACGACAGTAGCGTATATATTCACGCCCGGCACGCTTGAAATATGGAATCCGTCACGCAAGAACGTCCGGTCGCGCCCGTACCAATTCGAGTGGAGTCGGTGTCCGACACCGGTCCGGCTTCGACTCCCAAGGCCGGCAGATTCATGGCGTGGTTCACCCATTGGTCGATTGAGCGACGTGTTCTTGCGATGTTCGGGCTGGTTTTTTTCGGGATTGTCGTGATCAGTGCCATCTCCTATCGCAACACCGCCATTCTAATCGAAAATAGCCGGCGCGATACCAAGAGTCACGAATTGGTACAGTTGCTCGGCTCAGTCGGGGAAGCCCTCGGCGCCGCTGAAAGCGGCCATCGGCGCTATCTCGTCACCGGTGATGAATCGTATCTCACATCCTATCGGACCGTTGTCGAACAAATGCCCGAATACCTCCGGTATCTCAGAGGCTTGACGAACGAGGAGGTGGAACAGCAGACCCGGGTGGAGACACTCGAACGGCTCATTGCCAAACAATTGGGCGCAGAGGCGGGAGCCATCGCCCAGCGCGAGCAGTATGGGTATGAAGGCGTCCGCCACCTTGCCATCTCCGGTGCGGCAAATGACGAGCTTGAGGGAATTCATCGCCTGCTGACTGAACTTGACTCGGCAGAACGACGCGCGCTCCTCTTGCGAATGACGCAATCTGCTGGAAGCACGAGAAATACGATCACGTTGCTCGGACTCGGCGCTTTATTACAGCTGGTTCTCTTGGCTTCCGTGTACTTTCTGATTCATCACGATATCAGCCAGCGACGACGTGTGGCCACGGAGTTGCAGAACCGGGGCGAGTTGCTCCAGGCCGCCAACAAAGAATTAGAAGCGTTCAGCTATTCCGTGTCGCATGACCTGCGCGCCCCGCTTCGCCATATCGACGGGTATGCAGCGCTGCTATCTAAGGCAGCCGGTGAGGCGCTCAACGACAAAGCGCGCCGCTATCTTCAGACGATTTCGGACTCCGCGAAGCAAATGGGGCAACTCATCGACGACCTGCTCATCTTTTCCCGTATGGGTCGCCAGGATATGCTTCGTACGACGGTCAAGCTGGATCAATTGGTCAAGACCGTCCTTCATGATTTGCGTCTTGACTTGCAAGGGCGGACAATCTCCTGGACAATACACCCGCTACCTAACGTGTCGGGGGATCCGGCGATGTTGCGCCAAGTCTTTGTGAATTTGATCTCCAATGCGCTCAAATTCACAGCCACGAGGCCGGAGACCAGGATCGAAATCGGCGCCGTCACAAGAAAGCCAGATGAAACCGAGGTGTTCGTGCGCGATAATGGGGTAGGATTCGACATGCAGTACGTCAACAAGTTATTCGGCGTGTTTCAACGCCTTCATCGAAACGACGAGTTTGAAGGCACCGGCATCGGTCTCGCAAACGTCCGTCGAATCATTCATCGGCACGGTGGGCGGACGTGGGCCGAAGGAGCACCGGACCAAGGGGCCACTTTCTACTTTTCACTCCCGATCGCGAGGTCTCTCAGGTGACGACCGTCAAGCCCATCCTACTCGCAGAAGACAACCCGCGTGACGCCGAGCTTGCGCTGGCCGCGATGGAGGAACATCATATCGCCGACAAAGTGGTGGTCTGTCACGACGGCGCTGAAGTCCTGGACTATCTCTATTGCCGTGGAATCTTTGCCACCAGGCAGCAAGGAAATCCTGTGGTCGTGTTCCTCGATCTGAAGATGCCCAAAGTCGATGGCCTCGAAGTCTTGAAAACCATTAAAAACGACGTGAATCTGAAACCGATACCCGTGGTCATGCTCACGTCATCGCGCGAGGAGCGCGATTTGGCTCAAAGTTATGCGTTGGGCGCCAACGCGTACGTGGTGAAGCCGGTGGAGTTTCATCAGTTCATCACAGCGGTAAAAGAACTCGGTGTCTTTTGGGGGGTGATCAATGAACCGCCACCCGAAAGTTCCGGGCCGATCGAATAGCTTCTCAAAAGGACCTGTGAAACCCCCGCTCCGACTACTCCACCTCGAAGACGACCCGATCGACGCGGAACTCATTACGGCCACTCTCCTAGAGGGCAACATCCCTTGTCAGTCTCGGACTGTCGATACCCGTCAGGCCTTCGTGGCGGCTCTCAAAGAGGGCTGGATGGATCTGATCCTGGCGGACTATTCGATCCCGGGTTTCGACGGCATGACGGCGCTCACCTTGGCGCGTCAGCACTGTCCCGACGTGCCATTTCTCTTCGTCTCGGCTACCATCGGAGAGGAACTGGCTATCGACGCCATGCATCAGGGCGCGACGGATTATGTGCTCAAGCAACGGCTTGGTCGGCTGGTGCCCTCAGTCCAGCGCGCATTACGGGAGTTGGATGAACGCGCCGAACGGAAACGGGCAGAAGAGGCCCTTCGGCAGAGCGAGAAACAGTTTCGGCAGTCCCAGAAGATGGAAGCGGTTGGCCGGTTGGCCGGAGGGATCGCGCACGACTTCAACAATCTCCTGACCGTGATCATGGGCTACAGCCAAGTTCTCTTGACGGAACTCGGCCCACAACATCCTCTTCGCGGAAAGATCGAAGAAACACTCAAAGCCGGCGAACGGGCCGCGACATTGATCCGGCAACTGCTCACGTTCAGCAGTAAACAATCGCTGGACCCGAAGATTTTGTCGCTCAATACCGCGGTGACAAGTCTGGAAAGTCTGCTGCGCCGTCTCATCGGCGAGGACATCCGGTTTGTCTGTACGCTCGATCCTACGAACGGCAGGCTGCGCGCTGACCAAGCCCAACTTGAACAGGTCCTGGTCAATCTTGTCGTCAACGCGCGGGATGCCATGCCGAAGGGCGGAACCCTCACGATTGAAACGGCTCAGGTCGAACTGACCCGCAGTCCGGTCTATCACCTCACTCCGCTGCCGCCCGGTCTTTATGTCCGGTTGGCCGTCACCGATACAGGATGTGGTATGGATCGTAAGACACAGTCTCATATCTTTGAACCATTCTTTACGACGAAGGAGGAAGGAAAGGGCAGCGGTCTGGGTCTTTCCACAGTGTTTGGTATTGTCACTCAATGCGGCGGCGCCATCGACGTCATCAGCCGAGTGGGCTACGGCACGCGCTTCGACTTGTATTTCCCGAGCGTCGAGTCCGATATCCTCATCACCACACCGACTGAACCAGAAGGACAACCCCGAAGAGGAACGGAGACGATCCTTTTGGTGGAAGATGACCCAAGTGTGCGCATCCTCGTGCGGGATGAACTTCTGAAATTGGGCTATCAGATACTTGAAGCCAAGAATGGGATTGAAGCCTGCTTGCTGGCAACGCAACAAACCGCGTCAGTCCAACTTCTTCTGACCGACATCGTCATGCCGGGCATGGGCGGCCGGGAGCTGGCACAACATCTCTCCGTCATCAAGCCGGATTTACGAACCCTGTTCATCTCGGGATATATGGATGATGTCGGCATCATGGCCGGACAAGAGGAAGGCACGAGCAGTTTCTTGCAAAAACCCTTCACTCCCGAGGTGCTTGCCCGAGCCATCCGCGCCTTGCTCGATGTCACGACGCCATCAACCCGGACGAGTGCCGCTTCTCCCCTGACATACCCCAAAACACTGCGCTGACCGGTGAGAATCGCATTACAGCCGTTGCTTCGCTTCCGTGAATGATTTGACGCTCCGTACCGGCTCTCTCTATACTCGATCGTACGACATGATGGTACAGGATCACAGCGCCCACTGGTCTCCCTCGGTCGCCCGGTTTCTCCTGAGCCTCGTCGTCTTCTCTATCATGTTCAGCGGATCTTCGCTGGCGCAGGCCATTGCGGAGGATCAACTCAAAGACGGTTTATCCATTTCTGTCTGGAATCCTCGCGCACAATGTCCGGATGTTGCGCCGTTGATTGCGGTCGAGATCGATCCTGATCGCTACCGCTTCACCGTGCACTACTACCAACGCGATGGCTTCTCAGCCCCGCTCGATATCCGCCAGTGGCAAGAACGAACCGGTCACGACCTGGTATTCAATGCCGGGCTCTTCCGTGAGAACTATGCGTATCTCGGGTTGCTTTATGGGAATGGCCGCTCGCTGGGGAGCAAGCGGCACGGCACGTGGCTGGGGCTGTTTGCGGCTGAGCCGGTAGATGATCGTTCACGCCGCGCGCGAGTCTTGGATTTGACCTTTGACACGTTCGACGAACGACAACCCGCCTATCGGGAGGTGGCGCAATCCCTTATGTTGCTTGACCGGACTGGAACAATCCGTGTGCGACAAACCGGGAAACGCGCGCATCAGACCCTGGTGGCAGAACATGGCAACGGACATCTCGTGGTGCTGAAGACCACGGAAGCGGCATCGCTCCATGCCCTTGGAGAATGTCTGAGGATCGCCTTTCCCTCCCTACGCCAGGTCATGGCCATGGATGGAGGATCTTCTTCTGATGTCGCCATCAGCCCCTCGCTCCGACTAGCCGCGTCCAAGATCGCCGGGTTACATGCCTGGATTCCTCTCTTGGAAAATAGTGTGACGCCTCACATCGGACTTCCAGCTGTGATCGGGATCAGTCCTCGCCGCGATCATTCAGGCAACACACCTCGGTAGGCCATATGAGCACGTGGGACTGGATGTCGGACGAGCAGGCTGGAAGAAACCATTTTCAATTCAGAAGCGCTTCGACAATCTATACGTCAATGACGGCCTTCTCATGCTGATGAATTTTTCAGCAGTCTGCTAGCGGCGTTCTGATTCAACCGGGAAACCGGCTTCGATCCAGGCATTCATGCTGCCGTTCACGTTATAGACATGGGTATACCCCAGATCGGCCAACGTTTCTGCCGCAATGTTGCTGCGATGGCCGGATTGGCAGTAGACGACGATGTGGTCCTCCAACTGTGCGCCGATCTCACGGTGGCGCGTTTTAATCTCACGGAAATCGATGTTGAAATCGGTTCCGGGGATGAAGCCTTGCGCATGCTCTTCAGGGGAACGCACATCAATCAGCATGAAACCCTTCTGTGCATTCGCGGAGGCCTTCGTCAATCCAGCCTCCAGTTGCTGGGCCGTCAATAGGTACGAGTGATGAGCCGAAACTGCGGTCACAGTTGCGGCGAGCATGACAAACAGACCGGCCACGATAGCAGCGATTCGCGTGTTCATCGTGTTCATGATGGGTCTCCTGATTACAGCCATAATGAAAGATATTCGGCAGAGAGCCACTTGGATCGTTAAATTATAATAGGAGTTCCATGAAGATGTGGTCAAGCTTCGGATGTGCGCTGGTTCTTTTCCTGGCAGGCTGCGCCGAAGGTGCGAAGCTCGTGCAGGACACGGGCGATGGAGGGGTGGCGACGTATCCCTACAAGGGAGCGCAGGGATCAATTTTCTCCTCGTTCCGACAGGAAGCGCTCGCGTTGATTCAGGATAAATGCGGCGGCTCCTATACCATCGTGCGGGAAGGAGAGGCAAAGGGAAGGGTGCGCATCGTCGGTGCTGAAGGCTCTCAGGAATTCGTGGAGGAGCGTCGATGGGGTATTCAGTTTCAATGTAAATAGATGCTGCGGAGAGAGCGACTCCTCGCAAACGCTGAGAAAGCCGTCATGTGAGTATCATGTCAACGTGTGTTCCTGATACGCGAGGCGGGTAACCCACCGAAGTTTCACAGGTCAAAATAATTTAGTCTCAGCTGCTAAGGCAGTCCAGCCTGCAGTTGCGTCAGATCGTCGATCGTCAGAAGACTAATCAGCGACACTCCTTCCTGTTCGACGCGTGCGCGCCCATCTTGTTCTTTCCGATCCACGATCACGAGCGCCTGACTGACCACAAGACCGGCCTGCCGAGCCGCAGCAATCGCTTTCAGCAGGGACCCACCGCTCGTCAACACATCGTCGACAATCAACGCGCGATCTCCCGAAAGCACGGCTCCTTCAATCAGCCTGCCCAATCCATGATCCTTCGCGGTCTTCCGCACCACGAAGGTCCGCCAGTTCCGTTGTGGGATCGTACCGTAGCAATAGTCAGAAATTGTTGTGGCAATTGAGATCGCGCCGATTTCGAGCCCTCCAAGACAGTCGATGGTCACTTCAGTCAATGCATCATGCGCGAGATGCCCCACGAGCCGACGCGATTCAGGATAGGCCATGAGTGATCGACAATCGATATAGAAAGGGCTCGTCTGACCAGACGCCAGCGTAAACTTTTTGATCGGGTCCCACTTGAACGACTGTGTCTCATGAAAGGCGCGTGCGAGGTCGTCTCGGGCTGTCATGCTCGATTGTCCGTGAGAGCAGCGAGAAGATGAAGCGCTTGCCCTGAAGCTACTACGTAGAAAAACAGATATTTCATTGCCTAGTTCTTCCTTTCACGCTACGGTCAAATGACCCTGTCGCACGAATTTTCCTGAAACGAGAACTGCTAGCAAGATCCATGCATTGCAGGTGGACAGGTGGTGGCAGGCCGCCTTGGCGGATCTGTTTTTTCGACCTCCGGAGGAGGCTGGCTCTCGATCGAATCCGTCTTCGTGCGTGGTTCCGAGGAAGGACTTGGATGGATCGCACAGCCGGACCAGGGTCCCACGAGACTCAAGAGCAAGATCCACTTCAACAAGCCTGCGACCTCATGGCGAAATGATGGCTCGCTTCACACCGCGGTTATCTTGGCATAGCTCGAGAGCAAAGTGAAGCGACAACTCATGGGATGGATCATCGATCATACGAATCGAAGATTCCTCTGGCGTGTGATCTTCCTCCTCTGCATGGGGCTCTCAGTCCATGCGAATCCAAGCCAGGCCGAACCGAAAGCCTCTATTGACAGCCTACTCGTGAAGGGATTTTCCTTCAGCGGAAACACCGTTGTCTCTCAGTTTGAATTGGAATCGCTCACTCAGCCCTACGTCGGGCGCTCACTCACTCTGCCCGACCTCGAAGAAGTCGCTGCAAGGGTGGCGGAGCGATACAAGCAGAAGGGGTACACCCTCGCGACCACCTACATACCGCAACAACACATCCGATTCGGCATGGTCACCATCGCGATCTTAGAAGGTCGGGTCGGAGAAATCTCCGTCACCGGCAATCAACACTATTCGACCGAATTCATCCGTAGCAGTTTCGCACAGGCCATGGAGGACAATGTTGTTCGGAACGTAGCCCTGGAGCGCGCGCTGCTCATACTCAACGAATATCCAAACCTGAAAGTCTCTGCCGTGCTGGAACCGGGCACCTCGACCGGTTCGACCAATGTGCATGTCAAAGCCGAAGACACGCTGCCGATTCATGCCACACTGGACTACAATAACTACGGCTTTAACACGATCTCGAGAAACCGGTTCGGAGCGGGCATCGAAGTCGGCAATGTACTGTTCAATGGCGCCACGCTCAATATCAACGGTATCATGGGCGATCACCCGGACCGTCTGCTGTTTCAAACACTCGCGTACGCGGTCCCTATCGGAGTTCATGGGACAAAGCTGGTTCTCTCTGGATCAAACGGACGATTCGACGTCGGCGCCGAACTGGCGGCACTCCAGATTCGCGGCAAGATTAAAACGTACGACATCTCTGCCATTCACCCCTTTATTAAGACGCGATTTCAGACATTGATGGCCGAAGCGGGATTCGCCTCGAAAGACAACCAGCTCTTTACGCTGGGCAGTCTAATCGGCGATGACCGAGTCCGCATGGCCAAACTCGGCGTGAATTACGATCGCCTCGACCTGTCGGGACGAACGTACTTCTCGCTGTATGGATTCCATGGGCTCGGCGAGCTGTTGGGCGGCATGGATAACGATGCCCTGCAATCCACCAGACAAGGAACCGACAATCGTTTCACCAAAGCGACACTGAATGCCGGCCGTATTCAGAGTCTCGGCCACGACGTGCTGCTGGTCGTACGAGCGAACGCACAAGCCACGACCGGGCCGGTCGTGGTCATCGAACAGATGCTATTGGGTGGACCTGATTCTGTGCGCGGCTATCAGCTCGGCGAACGGTTCGTGGACGAGGGCTATACGGTGTCGGTGGAAACACGTGTGCCGTTCTTTCCCTCAGTGTTTGGCTCGACGCAAGCAGCAGCCTTCATCGACCATGGAGCAGGCCGGCTGCGCAATCCTCAACCGGGCGAACATGGCTCACATAACCTGACCGGCACAGGGGTCGGGCTGCAAACGGAACTCCCGTATTTTTCGGCAAGGCTCCGTATGGATATTGGATTTCCTATCGGGCCCACGCCCGTAGGAGGAACTGTGGCAGGAGATCGCTCTCCGATCTTCTATTTGCAAGCCATCGCGCGGTTCTGAGCGAGCTGGCATGATAGTAGATACCTACAGTGCATCAATGATGGTGGATATCATCGGTTGTAACCCATTCAAACAGCGGGCATTTCCCGGTCCAGCTCCCCGTAGCACCTCAGAGGTACATCGTTGGTATACAGCATTTCCATCGTGAGCAGACGACAATAGACATAGAAGGAGCCGCCTCGCAACATGATGAATTCCAGTCCTCAGAACAGTGTGTTCGGCAAACGGTGGCATGGGTTTTCGAGCCGGCATCGAATGCTCTGTGCTCTACTCGCGTCACTCCAGATTCTCCTTCCCAGTCTGGCAGCGGCCCTTCCGAGTGACGGGAACGTGGTCGGTGGAAACGCAACCATTCAACATACGACTTCGAACTCCCTGACTATCCAGCAGACCACGGACAAGGCCATTATCAACTGGAATAGTTTTTCGATTGCGGCAAACGAAGCCGTGCGTTTCGTCCAGCCCTCGATCAGCTCCATTGCCCTCAATCGGGTCATTGGCGCAGACCCCTCCGTCATCCTGGGCCAACTACAATCGAACGGCCGTATCTTCTTGTTAAACCCAAACGGCATCCTGTTCGGCACCGGCGCGCAGATCAACGTCGGAGGACTGCTTGCCACTACCTTACAAATCCGCGACGACGATTTCATGGCAGGACGCTACGTCTTTACACAAGACCCCTTGAAGGAGATGCGCAGCATCGTCAACCGTGGAACCATTCAGGTGTCCGATCATGGCTATGTGTTCCTGGTCGCACCTGGTGTGTCGAACGAAGGAGTGATCGTCGCCAACCTCGGCAAAGCGGTCTTGGGCTCCGGACAGAAGTTCACGATCGATCTGATGGGCGACGGACTGATCCATTACGCCCTCAGCGGCAAGGTCCTCGATTACGTAACGGGAGCCGATGGAAAGCCTCTCAGCTCAGCCGTCAGCAATTCTGGCAGGATCCAAGCCGATGGCGGTCAGGTCATTCTGCAGGCCAAAGCTTCCGGAGACATCTTCTCCTCCGTGGTGAATCAGAGCGGCGTGATCAGGGCCAGGAGTCTCATAAATCGGGAGGGAGTCGTCCGGCTCGACGGCGGAGAGAGCGGGCTCACGCAAGTCGCAGGAATGTTGGATACTTCGGGCGCATCGAAAGGCGAACGCGGCGGACAAGCATCCGTCCTCGGCGAATCGGTGAGCCTGTTGGATTCAGCCAGGATTGATGCGTCAGGTTATTCAGGTGGTGGGACCGTGCTCATTGGAGGGAGCTACCAGGGTCAGGGGCCGGAGTCTAATGCCACGACTACGCATGTCTCACCCGGCGCTTCGATCTCTGCCGATGCGATGATCCATGGTGACGGAGGCAACGTCATTCTCTGGGCGGATCGCCATACAGCCTACGCAGGTCAAATCTCGGCGAAGGGTGGGCAGATCGGTGGAAATGGCGGATTTGTCGAAGTGTCCGGCAAGAACACGCTCGATTTCACCGGACGAGTAGACACGTCCGCACCGATTGGACAGACGGGCACGCTGCTGCTCGATCCGAGTGACATTACGATTTCCAACTTGGCCAACTCAAATATCAGCGCCGGGCCAACCTTCACCGGCACTGTGGCGACATCGAACTTGAACGTCACCACACTGCAAACAGCATTGGGGACCAATAACGTCATTGTCGATACGACGAGTCCATTCGGTAGTGCCGGCAACATCACCGTGTCGAACGCCGTCACCTGGGGGAGCGCGAATTCCCTCGACCTGCGCGCGCACAATAACATCACCGTGAATGCTGGCATCTCCTCGACCGGTCTGGGTGTTCTCCGGCTGATCGCGAACCAAGATGGAATTGGTGGTGGTAACCTTGCCCTCAACGCAGCGATCTCGGCAAGACTGGGTGGAATCCAGCTCTCAGGAGTCGACGTAACCAGCATCGCGGCTGGAACGATCGCGACCACCGGTTTAGCGAATCAGAATGCCGGCAATGTGACGATTACCGGCACTGGAACGGTCAATCTTACCGGGGCTGTGACTGCGAATGGAGGTACGGCCGGAGCAAATAATCCGGGTCGTGCAGGAGGCATCATCTCAATAACCGGCGCGACCGGCACCACCACCGGCGCCATCACGGCGAGCGGCAGCAACGGCAACGGCGCAAACCAAGATGGAGGAAATGCCGGCGTAATCAGCGTCGCCAACACGACTTCCGGGAATCTCACGACCGGTGCCTTGACGGCTCGCACCGGCAATGCCACAGGCACCGGCGCTGCCGGCACCGCCGGCAGTATCACGGTGACGCAGAATAACGCGACGGGCGGGGCGACGTTACAAACGGCGGCAATCAATACGAGCGGCGGCACGAAGGGCGCGGGCGGGGCCGTCGTGCTTAACTCGGCGAGCAACGTCAACGTCACCAGCACGATCACCACATCGGGCGGGGCGGCCGTGGCCGGCGGAACCCATGCAGGAACCACGGCAGGCAACATCACGATCACGGGCGTGGATCGGACAGTGACGGGAGCCATCACGGCGAATGGAGGCGCGGCTGTCGGGACCAACCAAGCCGGCGGCCATGCGGGCGTCGTCGCCAGTACCGGCACCGGGTCTTCGAGCACAGGGGCCATAAACTCCAGAACCGGCGCAGCCACCGGTACGGGCGCCGGCGGGGCTGCTGGATCCGTCACGCTGTCCGGCACCACCGTCAGTTCCGGAGCCATCAACGCATCCGGATTGGCCAACGGGAGTGGCGGCAACGTGTCCGTCATCTCCACCAGCGGAACGACCACCCTCACCACCATCACGACCTCCGGAGGCGTAGCCAATGCCGACACTGCGGGCCGCACGGCCGGTATGGTGACGATCGAGAGTGCCGGAAACCTCACGGCCACCACGCTGACCGCGACGGGATCCGCCGGCAATGGTGTCAACCAACTCGGCGGGAACGGTGGAACCATTCAGGTGACTTCGACCAACGGTGTCACGACAGGGAACATAGCCGCAAACGGCGGCAATGCGGGAACGGGTACGGCGGACGGTGGAACTGGCGGAATGATCTCCGTGACGAACAGTGGTGCAGGCAACGTGTCCCTGGGTACGGTCACCGCGCGGACCGGAAATGCGATTGGCGCAGGATCGTCCGCCGCAGGGTCGGTCAGCGCCACGAACAGCGCAGCCGGAGCGTTCTTGCAGACTGGGGCGATCGACACACGCGGCGGGAATAATGGGACGGGAGGCTCCGTGACCCTCTCGTCTGCAGAGGGCCTCCAATTCTCCGCCGCGTCCACTATTCGAACGACGGGCGGCACCGCCCTTGCCGGGACTGTAGGTCGCACAGGCGGTGCGGTAAGTCTCTCCGGTGCGACGATCACGACGACCGGTGCCATCACAGCATCAGGCAGCGCAGGAAGCGGTGCGGATCAAGCGGGCGGCCACGCGGGCAACATTACCATGACGTCCAACGGCGCTATGAATCTTTCAGCCGGCGTCCTTACGGCAAGCGGCGGGAACGCCGGCATCGGTGACGCCGGCGGTGGCCACGCGGGAGTGATCAATCTCTCAAACACATCGGCAACGACTGGAGATCTCACGACCGGTGCCTTGACGGCTCGCACCGGCAATGCCACAGGCACCGGCGCTGCCGGCACCGCCGGCAGTATCACGGTGACGCAGAATAACGCGACGGGCGGGGCGACGTTACAAACGGCGGCAATCAATACGAGCGGCGGCACGAAGGGCGCGGGCGGGGCCGTCGTGCTTAACTCGGCGAGCAACGTCAACGTCACCAGCACGATCACCACATCGGGCGGGGCGGCCGTGGCCGGCGGAACCCATGCAGGAACCACGGCAGGCAACATCACGATCACGGGCGTGGATCGGACAGTGACGGGAGCCATCACGGCGAATGGAGGCGCGGCTGTCGGGACCAACCAAGCCGGCGGCCATGCGGGCGTCGTCGCCAGTACCGGCACCGGGTCTTCGAGCACAGGGGCCATAAACTCCAGAACCGGCGCAGCCACCGGTACGGGCGCCGGCGGGGCTGCTGGATCCGTCACGCTGTCCGGCACCACCGTCAGTTCCGGAGCCATCAACGCATCCGGATTGGCCAACGGGAGTGGCGGCAACGTGTCCGTCATCTCCACCAGCGGAACGACCACCCTCACCACCATCACGACCTCCGGAGGCGTAGCCAATGCCGACACTGCGGGCCGCACGGCCGGTATGGTGACGATCGAGAGTGCCGGAAACCTCACGGCCACCACGCTGACCGCGACGGGTAGTAATGGCAACGGGGCCGATCAGGCCGGTGGAGGCGGCGGCACCATGAGTGTGACTTCGACCGGTGGCACCATCACGGTCGGCGCGATTTCAACGATCGGCGGCAACGGGGTAGCTGGTAATGCGGAGGGTGGCCATAGTGGATCTGTGACGCTCGACGCGGGCGGCGTGACTCCAACCATCACCCATGCCAACATTACGACGACCGGCGGGAATCGTTCGGGGAGCGGAACGGCAGGGAATGGCGGCAATGTCATGCTTGCCGGCGCCTCACTCCTCTCAGCCAACACGACGATTACGGCGAGCGGAGGGAGCGCCGGGTTGGGGACCGGTGGGAATGTGACATTCAGCGACACGGTGGACTCGTCAGTCGCAAACCGGACTCTCGCCGTGAACACGAACGGAACGACAACTTTCAGCGGAGCCGTGGGAGGAGCGCTCGCGTTGACCTCACTCACGACCAATGTAGGAGGAACTGTGCGCGTCGGTGGAAATGTCACGACGACCGGCATACAGACCTATAACGACCCGCTGACCTTGCTCGGCGACTCCATTATGACCGGCACGACGCCGACCTTCGGATCCACCGTGGCAGGTGGGGGATTTAGCCTGACCTTGAATTTCAGCGGTACCACGACGATCAACGGAGCCAATTTTGCCAACATCAATAATTTTGCCAGCGGCAATGGCGGTACGACCAACCTCACAGGCGCATTGACTACGCTTGGAACTCAAACCTACAGTGATGCTGTGACTCTGACCGGTGCGACCACGATCGCCAGCTCGGGAAATCACGCCATCTCGTTTGGCAGCACGATCAATGGCGCACAGGCGCTGGCGGTGAATACGATGGGCACGACGACCTTCGGCAGCGCAGTCGGTGGCGCCACGGCGTTGACCAGCCTGACTACTGATGCGGGCGGCACCACGGCGCTTAACGGCGGAAGCGTCACGACGACCGGCGCCCAGACGTATAACGATGCCGTCATGCTCGGCGCCAACACGACCTTGAACGCTGGCGCCGGTGCTCTTTCGTTCGGCAACACACTGAACGGCACGTTCAGCCTCATCGCCAACAGCACCGGCGCGACCACTTTCGGTGGTACGGTCGGCGGTGCGACGGCTTTGACCAGCCTGACAACCAACGCCGTCGGTACGACAGCGATCAATGGTGGTTCTGTCACGACCTCAGGCAATCAGACCTACAACGACAACATGACGATGAACCAGACCACGACGTTGACCTCGACCGGCGGAGCCGTCACGCTCGGAGGCAACGCAACCAACAACGCAGCTGGATCCGGCATGACGATCGACGCACCGACGACCAATCTTACCGGCGGCACCACGGTTGCCACCACAGGAAACGGACCGATCAGTTTCTTTACGGATACGTTCAATCCTAATGGCGCGAGCCTCAACGCCGGCGCCGGCATCTTTACGCTTTCGCCCAACATGCTGACGAACACCATCGAGTTCGGCGACTTGAATACAGGACGAGTCACAGACGTCTACTATGGGTCGAATTTTGGAAGCGTCACAGCCGGCAGTTTCACGATCGGCCGACCCACTCACACAGGCAACATCTTCGTCACCGGAGTGGCGGCGGCCCCAGGGTCCATCAACATCGTGAACGGGACTACAGGAATGGTGACTTTTGAGAATGCGCCTTATGTCAGCGGGAACCAGAACCTCGGCGTCGTCAGTGGATCGGGCGGGATCGTTCTAGACAGTAACCTGACACTCGGTACCGGGACAGTGAGGTTGACGAGCGCAGGAACGATCACGCAGACAGCGGGAGCAATGACGGCGAACATCGCCGGTCTGTCTGCTGTCGGCGGCATGACACTCGGACAACCTGCGAACAACGTGACAACTCTGGCAGCTCAGACTACGGCAGGCAGCATGACCTTCGCCGATACCGATGGTTTCATCATCGGCGCGGTTAGCGCGACCGCGGACGGTTTCCATCCGGCGATCACCGGCTTAAGTGCCGCCGGCACCCTCACCTTGCAGAGCGGTGGCGCGGTCACGCAAACCCAACGGATCCTCGCCTCGGCCTTGAACCTGCAAGGCAGCGGCTCCTATACGCTCACGAGCAACGCGAATGACGTGACCACATTGGCTGCCAACACCACCGGTGCTGTGCAATACACCGACGCCAACTCGATGACGCTGAATGCGTCGACCGTCTCAGGGAATTTCTCGGCTTTAACGAATACTGGAGACCTGACCGTCGGAGGTGCAGTCGCTTCGACTGGCGGCGCGCTGAATCTGACTGCAGCCGACTCGGTGACGCAGTCGGCCAACCTCAGCGCGGTAGGAGCGAACACCGTCACCGTGACGGCTGTGGGAGGGTCGATCACGATGGCCGCTGCTGCAACCACCACCAGCGGCACGGGGGCCATCAACTATACGAGCGGGGGGAATGTGACACTGGGGTCGCTCAGTACGGGTGGGGAGGTGCACGTCATCGCCAACGGAGGGTCCGTCTTCAGCGCAGCGGGATCTGGGACAAATGTGACAGCAGGCGCTGCCTCGACATTGCAGGCATTCAACGGTGTCGTCGGCACGCAAGCAGAGCCGGTGACAGTCAACGTGAATTCCGGCGCGCTGAGTATTCGTGCCACGACCGCGGTCGCCGGCATCTCCGCTTTCCTGACCGGTACCGTGCTTCCGGGTAATGCGCTGATTCTATTGAATACGCCGCCAGGACTCGTCTGTTTCAACATTTGCCCGGTCGTCGTCAACACTAGTCCCTTGACGAACTTCAGATTCATCCCCTTGTTCAATCGGGATTCGGTCATTCCCTGGTACCTGCGCGAAGCATCCGACCCTCCGCTGATCAGCGTCGTTTCAACGTATCTCTCCACAACCGTGGTCGCGGCGGCTGAAGCAGAGGTGAAATCGGACGATCAGAGTGTCGCGCGCGTAATTCCACCCTGTTTCCCGGAATCGGCTTGTCGGCCTGGCGCCAGCGTCCTTACCGCACCGGCTGACGGAGAGGACCCAGAACTGCCTACTGCCAAATAGAACCTCTCTCAAACTCGTTTATGATGATGAAACAACTGCCGTCTATCGGAGGGTCATTTTCAATGTTGGGATAGGTTCCAGCCGTTCGTTCAAGGCTTGTAATCTGTGTGTTCGGAGGGCTTACCTCCATGCGAGAACTGATGCATGAACGCGATCACCTGCCAGATCTGCTCTTCTGAGAGGTACGACTTCCAGGCCTTCATGGTCGTCTTTGGAACCCCTTCCGCCACTCGCCAGAACCAGTAGCTATCTGAGAAACGGCGGATGTGTTTCTGGTCACGAAGCCCTCCCCCGCTTTTTACCGGTTGACCGTCTTTATGGCAACTGCGACAGCCCTCTGTGGAGTAAATCTGCTTTCCCTCCTCGATGACATTAGGGTCTGTCCACCAGCCGTCCGGCATGTGTTTGTCGGCATAATCGGCCGGAACTGGAGACAATGGCGCTGGTTCTCCGGAGTAAGGCATCCCACCTGAAGGAGTCAGGGAAGGATTTTTCGCGCATCGGAACCCGCTGTTGAAGTTCCGGTACGACGGTGAGTTGTAGTCGGGAGACGATGGTATGTTGAAGTCCCGGCGCGTGGATCGCAGGTGCTCTGGAGCGAGGTCCCATGAGCCGCCCCGCAACACTCTGTATTTACCATTTTCCGGCCCCGTCGGGTTCTGCAGCGGACTGGTTGTGTAATAGTCCGGGTCATACCAGTCGCTCACCCATTCCCAGACATTCCCCGCCAGATCATAGATCCCATAGGGGCTCTTACCGTCTTTCAATTGCCCCACCGGTACCAGCGCGGTATGGTTGTTCCACTTGTCCTTCCCATAGTTCGCCCGGAGCGGATCGGGGAGATCATTGCCCCAGGGATACATTCGCGCATCTGTTCCCCGCGCCGCCTTTTCCCATTCCGCTTCCGTCGGCAACCGCTTGCCGGCCCACTCGCAATAGTTGTTTGCATCTGACCAATCGACATTCACGACCGGACGCTTCTGATGGAAGGGCTGGTCCATGGTGGTCCACATCGGCGGCCCGTTCATACCACTGGCCTCCAGAAACTTCGCATACTGCCCGACCGTCACTTCATACTTGTCGATGTAATAGGCGTCGAGAGTGATCCGATGGACGGGCTTTTCATCGTCACTGCCGTCGCGGCTCCCCATCGTAAATTCCCCCGCCGGCACGAGCACCATCGGCGCCCCGTCTTTACCGGTGATCTCCTGTTGTTGCGCCTGCGCAGGGCCTGAGGCCCATGCGACGAACGCCATGGCCATCCACAGGCCCAGAACACACAAACACACCTGCCTCTTGTGCCTCCCCTCCATGCTTCTCCTCCTCACGATCCTGTTCAGGAAAAGCGTTTCACCTGTTCCGTCAAGGTGTTCGCGACAAGCGTCAGATCGAACGGCCAGGCGTAACGGAGTTCGACTCCCGGATACTGCGGCCGCAGATGATCGAGGATTTCAGGAATCTCAACTTCCGAATGAGATCCGCCCGGCGTAAACATGGTTGTGGTCACGGTAATGTGCGTCGCGCCCTTCTTGATCAGTTCCTCCACCGATTCCTCCAACGTCGGCGCGCAGAACTCATTGTAAGCTACGGCAAAGAGCACATCTCCCAGGTTGGCCCGCAATTGAGCGGCCACCGCTTCGAGCCCCGATTGATAGGGGTCCGTCTCCGGGGTTCTCGGCCATCGGCGGATTTTCGTATCCAATTCATGTTCCTCTTCCGACATCAGCGCGCCCGCTGCGCGCCGCTGCCCTTCCAACCGTTTCAGCTTCGTGATCAATTCCTGCGGACACCCTTTGGGAATGCCGCCATGTCCCACAAGAATGACTCCCCGTATAACAGTTGCCATCAGCGCACTCCTTTCCTCAGATAAGAAGATTTACACATGATTGCGTAACATGAGCTCCTTTGGATGTGGGTTGAGATAGACCTGTTCGCGAATATAGCTCACGTCAAAGACTCGAACGTAGTGCTTGATGAGTGTCAGCGGAACAACGAGGGGCGAAAGTCCACGGTGATAATCGCCGATCACGGTCAGCAGCTCGGACTTTTCGTGGGCGCTGAGTCGTTCCTTGAAATGCCCAATAATGTGCTGAAGCACGTTCACGTGCTTGCGCACCGTTGCCTTCGCGGCAAGTGTGTTCATGAACAGTTCTCCATACCGGTGGGCGAGTTCTTTTGGGCGGTACTGGTGAGCCTGACCGATCAGCCGTCCGAGCACTTCGTATTGCTGCGGGTGATGCGCCATCAACAGATATTTGTGGATGGTGTGGAATTGCACCAGGTTCTGCTTCGTGGCTCCCTTCTGAATGAGATTCTGCCAGCGTCGGTAACAGAAGACTCGTTCGATGAAGTTCTCCCTGAGCGCAGGATCGCAGAGGCGTCCTTCCTCCTCGACCGGAATCAACGGAAACTGTTTGATAAAAGCCCGCGCAAACAGTCCGACCCCTTTCCGGCTGGGCATCCCATGTTCAGTGTAGAGACGAACCCGTTCGACCCCGCAGCTTGGCGAGCCCTTCTTGAAGACATATCCGGATAGATCCAGCTTCTTGAGCGTCTCGATACGATCCGTGGTCATCGTCTCCAGTGCGTGTGTATGATCGATGCCAGTCTCGACCGTGACGAGCCGGGGGTTCTGAGGATCGCCGACCAGCCGCATCGCCTCGCGCGGTGTCCCCAATCCCGCTTCGACCTCGGGACAGATCGGGACCCATTCGACATAGCGACCGAGCACGTCGGTTAGAAACCGGTCATGCTTGTGTCCGCCGTCGTATCGGACTTCCTCGCCCAACAGGCACCGACTGACCCCGATACGGGTCGGCAAGACCGTGTGCAATCGATGTGTGTTCGCCTCTTTCATGGTCGGCCCATCTTCACCGCGTTTCCAAGATCGAGATATTCCTGCCGAGCCTGCTGATGATCGACGATCGGTGCGGGATAGTCCAGACCGATCCGGCATCCCGACCGCTCTTGACCCTCGACGGTCATCGTAAAGGGTTCATGAATCGCGGCGAGTGGGACCCTGGTCAACTCCGGCACATAGCGCCGGATGTATTCTCCTTTGGGGTCGAATTTCTTGCTCTGCAGGAGAGGATTGAAAATCCGATAGCCCTGCATCGCATCTGTGCCGGTCGAGGCGCACCATTGCCAGTTCCCATTGTTTGCTGCGACGTCGGCATCGATCAGATGCTGCATGAAATATCGCTCACCGCTCTGCCAGTCGATGCGGAGATCTTTGATCAGGAATGAGGCCACGATCATGCGGACACGATTATGCATCCAGCCCGTGTGATTCAGTTGACGCATGCCTGCGTCTACAATCGGAAAGCCGGTCTTGCCCTCGCACCAGGCCCGGTACAATCGATCGCGTTCGGCGCCAAGCGCACGTGGAGCCGGCGCTGGAATCTGACGAAATGGCCCATCGACGACATGCGGGAAGGCTGCCAGAACCTGCTGAAAAAAATCACGCCAGACCAATTCGTCGATCCAGGTGATAACATCGGGACGAGAGACGCGCCTGCCCTGTGTGAGCGATGCCAGGGCCTCACGCACTGCTGCGCGGGCAGACAGGGTCCCGAATCGAAAGTGGGGGGAGAGGATCGAACTGCCGTCGACGGCGGGAAGATTTCTTCCCGTGATGTAGGTATGAATGGGGCCCTCGACGAATCGACGCAATCGTTTCTGAGCACTTCGCTCTCCTGGTTCGATCGACAGAGTCACCGGCTCGTACCCTAAATCGCCTGCCGAGGGCAACAGAGGTGGAAGGGGCAACGACGCAGCCTTCTCCGCCGTTAACAACTGAGGAACTGGAAGGGCGATCGGCTTCACTGCCTGCCACTTCGACCACCAGCGTGCGCGATAGGCGCTGTATCGTTGCATCGGCTCTCCGGTAGCGCTCCGAACGTCTTCGGACTCGAAGACGACATGGTCTTTGAATGTCCGCACGACGACGCCGATGTGTCCCAGTCGTTGTTGGACGGCACGGTCTCGTTTGATAGCGGCTGGTTCATAGTCACGATTCCAGTAGACCACATCGGCCTTCCATGTTTGTGCGACATGAACGATTTCTTCCACCGGCTCGCCGCGACGCCACTGAAGTGTGATCCCTCGGCTCGCCAACGATGCAGCGACCTCGTCAAGGCAGCCGAGCATGAAGTTCACACAGGCGGAGCCGAAGACATGGGATTGTAACAGCGGCTCATCGAACACAAACAATGGGACGATCTCATCGCACTCGCCGCACGCCGCCGTCAACGCAGGTTGATCGGTGAGCCGAAGATCCCGCCTGAACCAGACGATCCCACGCATCAGCGTCACTCCTGTGATTCCGGCTTCGGCCTGTTCTCGGGGAACAGCGCGATGATGACGAGATCGACCGTGCCGATGATCAGAAATAATTCACGCAGCAGTTGCCTATCTCGACCAGTTCCGGTCTGCTTCACGACTGCCTCCTAACGAGCCGGACTGCCATGCGGTCTCATCGTGCCTTTTTGGTCCTTATAGAGGGTCTCGCTGGCGACACGGGTGATGGACAGTTCACGGGTATCCTCCTCGCTCTTGATTCCCAGTTTCACTGTGGTCCCCGCTTCCCCGCGCACCATCTGTATCACCTGCTCATAGGTCTTACCGGCGACTGCCTCACCGTTCACCGTCACGATTTCATCTCCGTGCTTGAGGCCTGCTTGCTGCGCAGGACCCGCCGGATACACATGGGCCACGTAGAGCGAAGCCGGATCGCCGATACGTTCCGCCCCCACATGCAGCGAGACGCCGATCACGCCTTTCGGCATGGTGGCATCGTCCCCGTGCGGTCGCTGGGTCTGACTTTCCGGCTTGTCCTGACCCTCAGCAGCTCTCACCTCATTCGCCGTTCCCACGGTCTGACAGAACACAAGAGTCAGCATGCTCAGTAATAGGGTGGTCGTGACGGTCATCTTCTTGGTCATCATGTGAATACCTCCTTGTGAATGACGATCGGTGTGCCAGTCCGAGTATGAGAAGAGTCCAATCCTCTATCCCTTCGTCACGATTGCCCGCAAGGCCGGTTTCAGTTTCGGGAATTGAAAGACATATCCCTGGGAGAGCGCCTTCGCCGGAGTAATTCGTTGACCCGTGGTCATGAGCGTTCCCAGCTCACCCAGTGCCATGCGCAACGCGAAGCCCGGCACGGGAAGCCAGGACGGCCGCTGGAGAACTTGTCCGAGCACTTCGCAGAACCGGTTCATCGTCACAGCCTCTGGCGCCACGGCATTAACGGGGCCGGAGACGTGTGACCTTGTGAGCAGCCATTGAATCAGACCGATGTGATCATGCCGATGGATCCATGATACCCACTGAGTTCCCGGCAAAATGGGACCGCCTGCAAAAACCCGGAACGGCAACAGCATCTTCGGCAGCGCGCCGCCGTCCTGTTCGAGCACCATCCCGGTCCGCAATAGAATGACACGCACACCGGACTCTGCAGCTCGAAGCGCCTCCGCTTCCCAGGCGAGACAGAGATCGGCCAGAAAGCCTTGGCCGCGCGCGGCGCCTTCGTCCAGCACGCGATCATCGCCGGCTCCGTAATAGCCGATACCGGAGGCGCTGATCAATGTCAGAGGCTTCGAAGAACGCCGCGACATGGCTTCTACCAGTAGCCGAGTCGTGAAGACCCTGCTTTCGGTCAGAAGCCGCTTCCGGGCATCGGTCCAGCGTCCATCGGCAATCGGCGCACCGGCGAGATTGATGACGGCATCGGCGCCTTCGAGACAATGTTCCCAGGCTCCCGCCTCTCGGCTATTCCACTCGATGGCCATGACGGCTGATTCGCACAAGCGTTGCGCCTCGTCTCTCCTTCTCGTGAGAAGAGTGACACGATGTCCCTGCTGACAGAGCGAGGCGCATAAGGGTTGACCGATGAATCCCGTTCCACCGGTCACGACAATCTGCATAGTTTCATCCCGTTCATGGCTCCCTCGTCGGGTCGGCACGGGATCAGTCGTCGGGCTGTGTACCCTTCCCCTGCCCGTGTCCCTCTGATTGATCTTGATCGATCCGTTGAGCATATTTTCTCTGCTTCACCACATGCAAGAGACTCGGAGCCGGGTTCAATCGGTTCAGAAGAATGACCGGGTCGATGACCTCGCCACAGCTGGTGCAGCGAAACCCCGTGATGCCGATGTGACCCGTATCATCCTGAAGATCCATGTAATATTCCGTGATCATCAATCCCCCGCAACGCGTGCAACGGCTTCCGCTGTCCGGCGAAGGAGAGCCGGGAGGATGATCTGATCTCCCATTCGATTCCACTGGAACCCTCGAGGGTGGTGACAATTGTCAACAGAATGCTCCCTACCTGACACGAGGCCTGCCGACTTCGGTCTGACGCTGCATCGCGGCAGTCATTTTTCTCGAGACCGTGCTTGCCCACCAGCATAGCGCGCTCAGTGTTATCGCACATAAGATCATCTGTCCCATGCTGCCCTCCTTGCCATGTGTCTCTGTTGCTCACTGAATCCTGCTTCGAACCTCCCGGCACAACGAATGCCCGGCGCCTTATGAGCCGGAGGCCGTCCATAATCTCTGAAGCCACCGCGATCGAATCAACTTGTACACAACCCAAGCACTCAGTAGCACGCCGATCAGCGGGCCTGCGATAGACAGCGCCAGCTTCTGATAATCGATCATGTGCACCCGCAAGCGATATTGAGGACGTTTCAGGAGATTCTGCGTCTCCGAGGCAATGATGACGGTGTACAGCCCCTCGTCCAGTCGAACTTCGCTTCGGAGCACACCATCCGGGTGGATACTCGGTCGCACGTCCGCCACGATCTGACCCTCTGCCCCATTTCTCTCCTTTTCCTTCATCTTCATAACCTGCATCCCGACTGGCTCGGTGCGCAGCGTCGGGTCCATGAGATCTACGACCAGGAAGGTGTCACCTTCCTGAGGAATATCCGTGCAGTATTGATCGTTCTGCGCATGTTGCGGTTGGTAGGCGCTGAAATGCACCTGGCGTTCACCGGCCAATCGCATGCACGGGTCTTGTTCCATTTCTACGCTGCCATGGGCCGTGGCTAGGCCGGGGATGAGGCACAGTGCTGCACCCAGGATAAACACCGTCGCGCCTGCGAGATTCACGCGTCTCATCATGGTCGAGCCATCCTGTTTTGAACCGCGCGATGAGCCGTTGCTCGATTCGCCGGCGGTGTGTTGTGCGGAGTAGCGACGTGTCCTGGGCCATGCTCCGACGCAAGGTTGCCTTGCGTACATGATCACGCCGACTACACGCTCTTTCGCCATCTTCCATGGTGCGAAATGGGCCAACCGGACTAATGCCACCATCGCTACTGCGCTCAAGATCAGTGGTTCCATGCCGCCCTCCTTGTCATTGCCGACAGTTCCGCTGGTTCATGATTATCGCTCACATCTGGTGTGCACCGAGAAGACAGGTCCCTCCGGGGTGTAGAGAGGGACCCATCTTCCCCAGCGGGAGACGCTGCGCGGAGTCGCGGCGCCACCAAGACGGGGGAGAAATAACCGGCCTCCGTATCGCAGCTGCGGATATCTCGTCTCATCGCTTTACCACGTTATCTGTCTACTTCTGTTGAGTCTGATCTGCCAGGCTACGAGCACAGCGAAATCCGGTCCCATGGGTCTGCAACGCGAATCCTCCTCGCCCGCGAGCCGTCGTCGTGATATCCGAGATCGGACTATGCCAGGACCCGCCACGAATCGATCTGACCACGCCTTTTTTCTCAGGGCCGTGCGGATTCTTATCCGGCGCGTGTTGGTAATACTCAGCGTCATACCAATCCTGTACCCATTCTCGAGCATTACCGGACATATCCTTCACCCCGTAGGGTGAGTCGCCGTCGGGCAAAGACCCGACTGGATGCAAGGTGTGCTCTTCCTCCCACTCACGGTCAAAGTTCGCCCGCTTCGATGTCGCCGGCTCGTTGCCCCAGGGAAAAAGCCGCCCGTCGGTTCCGCGAGCGGCTTTCTCCCATTCCGCTTCCGTCGGAAGCCGCTTCTTGACCCAACTGCAATAGGCCGTGGCGTCGTACCAGGTCGTCTGCACGACCGGGAACTGTTCAATCCCCTTCACGGACAGGAGCGGGCCTGCGCCATAGGGATTTGGAGGGCTTCGATGACCCGTGGTCGCGACGAACGCCAGATACCGCGCATTTGTCACTTCGACTTGATCGATTGCGAACGTATCGAGGTACACAGATCGTTGCGGTCGCTCATCGGCTCGACCTATTCCTTCAGGATGCCCCATCAGGAATTCTCCGGCAGGAATGGTCACCATCGGGACCGGATCAACTTCTTTGGAAACAGGCATTGCTGCGAAGACGGGCGCATTGACGACGGCGCAGGCTATGGCCATCAGGGCAACAATTGTGTCCAGGCGAGTTCCGTTTCTCCTCCGACTATGCGTCATTTCTTCTGCTCCTTGCTTCCCTCAATCGCCTTGGTGGTATGAGCGTTCACTTGGCTTACGAGACGCTGCACCTGACGTTCGTTTCCCTGCTCAGCTGCCTCCTGCGCCTGGGTGATCAGGGTTCTGGCTTCATGCAGATGCTGCTCGATCTCGGCCTGTAGGGCAGGGGACGCGACCGTTCCACCTAACGCCGCGCGATGGTAGACCTCCCATGCCTGGTCTACAGCGTGCTCAGCCTCGTGCACCATCTGGACGTTCTCTTTGTGCAGATGCGGGGCCGGATCGATGGGACCAGCCTGGAGGGGCGACGCCTCGAGTAGCGCGATAAGCACAATCCCTGACAGAAAAATTTTGACGTGTAGCATCGTTGCGCCTCCGTCATGATCAACCGATTAATAAAAACTGTTTCATATTCTTTCGCGGCCGCTTTCTCGACTGTTTAAGAAGAGAGCGGAGTGTCAACCGTTCGAGCTCCGCTCATCTCCTGCAACGCGGCTTCTGCAATGCCCCGTAGCATCCCACTGAACACAAACTCGTGCGGAACGTAGAGTGAATACCAATAGATCTGTCCGGTGAGTCCCACCGGATCAAAGATCGCGGTCTGCCGGATCGCGGTTGAAGAGCCGGCCCCCGTCACCTCAAACTCCAGCCACGCCCGCCCCGGCAAATTCATTTCGGATTTAAGCCGCAGGCGGCGATTCGGCTCAATCGATTCAACGCGAAATGAGTCGACCGTGTCACCGACGTGAAGGCTCGTGGTAGAAGGACGGCCTCGTCTCATGCCCACTCCCCCTTGAAGCAAGTCGATGAAGCCGCGCATCAGCCAGAGCCAGTTACATGCGTACCAGCCATTGTCGCCTCCGATTCTCTCAATGCATGTAAAGACGACGTCAGGCGGCGCTTCGACATTCAACGTCCGCGAATCGACCAGGCGCGTGCCGAATCGCACGCCACCCCACGACCGCAACTTGCCTGATGAGGAGAGCGCATCGGACCAGCGCGTGGCTCCGAAATGTGTCTCTTCACGGGCTAAGGCTCGGTGAATGGCCTGATCGACTCCCATCGGACGCACTGTGAAGGTTGTGAGCGCGGCATGGTCCCGCACCACCGTGACATGGACGATGCTTTCAATAATCGCTCGCCCGATGCGGGCGTAGAGGGGCGTGACTAATCCAAGCCACAGAGCAGACAACCAAGGGGTGAGGACCGGCACGGGAATGATCCGCGGCGCGAGGCCGCGTTGACGCCCGTACGCACGCATCATGTCTGCGTAGGATACTTGGTCTGCGCCGCCTATCTCGTAGATGCGGTATTTTGAGGTGGGGATCCGAAGCGCTTCCATCAGGTAGTCCAGCAAATCGTCGATCGCGATGGGCTGCGCCTTCCCCTTGACCCATCTCGGTGTGAGCATGACCGGCAGGCGTTCTACCAGCGCGCGAATCAACTCGAAGGAGGCGCTGCCGGAACCGATCACGGCCGATGCACGAAACTCACAGACGGGCAGGCCCGACTGCCGCAAGATATCTCCAACCTCGTGCCGACTGCGCAGATGTGTCGAGAGCTTCTCTTCGTCGCTGCCCAAGCCTCCCACATAGATGAGACCCTTGACACCCGCGGCCTTCGCCGCTTCGCTGAAGTTCCGCGCCGCCTGCCGATCCGTCTCTTCAAACGAACCGATCGAACTCATGGAGTGAACCATGTAGTAGGCCACGTCGACTCCGAGCAATGCGGCGTCGAGACTCGGTCGATCAAGAACATCACCCGCGACCACTTCCGTTAACAGACCGACCTTGGGCTTGAGAATTTCTGGATGCCTGGCCAGGCAGCGCAAGCGGTACCCTTGATTCTCCAACGACGGCAGGAGGCGCCCGCCGATGTAGCCGCTGGCGCCTGTGAGAAGAATGAGAGATTTCTCCGGAACTGCCGCAGGCTCCGCTGTCGATTCGCCCGGCACATTAGTTTCATACGTATTCACTTCGGACCTCCGGCGCGACTTGATCAATCAGAAGGAGTGTGATGCCTCTCCCTGTCCTTCGGTTAGTTTTTCTTCATGCTTTTCTTGATCAGCTCGCGGGTTGCCAGATATTCCTTATTGTCGGGCTCCGAAGCCAAGGCTTTCTCGATGGAAGCCATCGCATCAGTATTTTTTTCCGCGCCCATCGCGATCAATGCCTGAATGAATGCATCGCGGCCAGCTTGCATGGCTTCATCGGAAACCATCTGGGCCGACTTCGCACAACGGAATCCAAGGCCGACTCCATAGGAGTTATTGTCCGGCTGATTCCAGAATCGATGGCTTGTATGGAGGGATGTTTCCGGCGCGAGCCATGAGCCGCCGCGCAAGACCTTCACAGGGCCTTGATTGGCAAAGTTATAGCCCTTCTCAGCGCCACGGGGATTTAGGGCAGGGCTCTCCTTATAGTATTTCAGGTCATACCAATCCTCGACCCATTCAAAGACATTCCCTGCCATGTTGTAGACCCCAAACCCACTGACCCCTTCCGGATAAGAATCCACCGGCATGGTCCGCCCGACATTCTGCCCATAGTTGGCCTTCTTCGGATCGAGTGTATGGCCCCATGGATAATGGTTGTCTCCTTCTGGACCCTTGGCCGCTCGTTCCCACTCTGCTTCGGTCGGGAGCCGCTTACCGTCCCACTTGCAGAACGCGCTTGCATCAGTCCAACTCACGCCGACCACCGGCTGAGTAGCCTTACTGAGTCGAGGATCATCCCAATAGGCCGGGGCCGGGTGACCAACGGCTTTCATAAATTCTTTGTACCGCGCATTCGACACTTCGAACTTGTCGATCAGATAGGCGTCGAGCACAACCTGGTGCTTGGTTTCATCTGAATGTTCGTTGCTTCCCATGGTGAACTCCCCCTTGGGGATCAACACCATGTCCTTGTCGTTGCTCGACATGCCTGCCGCTGTTGCGACGGAGACAGCCCCCGTCATCAACGCGATCCCCAATCCGACCTGAAGCACTGTTTGACTCCGCATGAGACACCCCCTTGTTTAGAAACACCAGGATGACCCTGGCTATTAAAAGTATTTCTACCGACTTTCCGTCACGCAATTGTTTGGTGCCATCTTTCCTTCGAGCTGAACCGTCCTCGGTTCTTGCCAGACTCCTCGATTTTGCAGAATGACGGGATCGATCACCTCACCACATTGCACACAGCGCTTCGCGGCGAACTTCGACTCGCCGAGGTTATTCAGAACATCCATACAGAAGTCGATCACCATGAGTCCGCCGCATCTCGCACACGGCGACTCAAGTCGGACTGCGAAAGAAACTGTGGGGTCAGCAAGTTGGCGATCTCTCGCTTTCTCCGTCGAATTTCCTGCCATGATGGCCTCCATATCGTCTGTTCACTGTTTGTATCAAGTATGTCCAATGTTAACGCATATTGTCCAATGTGTCAAGCGTTATAAATAAAAATATTTGACAAACATTGGACAGTAAAATATAATGCAATTTAAATAATGAATACACATAGAATTCATAGAGTTGCAAAATTGACCGGTCTCTCAAAGGATGTGATTCGCGTCTGGGAGAGGCGGTATGGGTTTGTCAAACCTTCACGGAGTTCTAATCGCTATCGGGAATATAGCGACGAGGAGGTGGCGCTCCTTCGTTTTGTAAAGGAGCAGATGGAGCAAGGCGCGACGATCGGCGCACTTGCAGAGGAGGGACGCGATTCACTTGTCACACGCATGCGCGTTGCGACGCCGGTTTCTGTAGAAGAACAGCAACCTCATGACCGTCTATTGGATGAGTTGATTGGATCGCTTGACCCGCTCGATAAGGCAGGGTTCGAGCGCAGATTAAACGGCGCAGTGGCTGTCATTCCGTTCGAAGAAGCCGTGCAGCGCATACTGCTTCCGTTGCAACGGCGAGTCGGTGAGTTGTGGCATCAAGGCCGATTGAACATTGCCGTCGAACACTACGTGACGAAGCTCATCCAGCAGAAAATGTTTTCTGTGATGAACCAAATGCCGGTCAATGAGTTCGGCCCGCGTGTTCTGGTCGGTTGTCCGGAGGGAGAGTCGCACGAGGTCGGCGCGCAAGCTGTGGCCTATATCGCCGCGACACGAGGATGCCACGTGTATTATCTCGGCTCTGATCTTCCCAGCTCCGATCTCCTGGCGTTCTGCGATCGAATCAAGCCGGATCTTGTTCTGCTCTCGATCACGGACATCAAGGCTGACGCTGACGCTCGGCAACAAATCAAAGAGCTTGAAGTCGTATCGGCCTACTGGCCTGTCGCCGTCGGCGGTCAGGGCGCACAAGCCATGGGAGATCGCCTTCGTGATACGAAGATCGAACTGCTCGATGATTTCATATCTCTGCACAGCCGTCTGATGATTCTCCTTTCGACCCACATGCTCACTCCACGCGGTTGAGGTTTCTCCAAAGTATTTTTCAATAATCGCTCGGTCGTGATCGAGATATTCTCCTGTCCCCATAGGGGCATGAAACCGGAGGCGAACGATCTGTGGCAAAGATGCTGGTGGCTGGAAACGTGTATCCGCCTGTTATCGCGGCGAACCGTGTCGAGCAAGGTGTGGAATCAAGGACGTCACAAGAATCCGGCGGGTCTGATCATGTGCGCATCCGGCAGGAGCCCCGCTGATATTTCAGAAGAGTCGAAAACACAGGAAGCGAGAATCCATACGAGGGTGTCCTGAATCGTGGACATCAGTATTCGTCCAATTCTTCCGTTTCATCGATCAACTCGGCAGTGATCTCGGTACTCTCGATGTCCCACTGAGTCAATGGGATGCCCCCGGCCTTCAGAATTGCTTCCTGTTCCGTGCCTGCGGCTATCATCAGATCATAGTTCACACTTTGTCGGACCTGAAACATTTTCATACGGTCACCTTTTGACGCCGATCGTTCATCTCTCCACGCCGTAACAAAATTGTTGGTGATCGGCCAAGTCTGCTTGCATGGCCGGAGTAACGCGCAATGTTTGGTAACTATGACAGAAGTTACACCAAGACACCAATAGCGACGTGCAGGTCTTAAGACGATTCAAGAATTTGCTAAAGGCGTTTGTCAATCGAAGAAGCCGCGCTTACAAATTGGCATTGTAACCTCTGCTCCTGCCGCCCCAAAGGGAACGAACAGGCCCTTGTTCGCGAGAGCCTGTAAATCCCGCGTCGCCTTCGATGCCCCGGTCAAGGATATACATATCTTGGCGCTCATCCCCACCGGCCTGGTTCATTGAGACAGTCAAGGCCGTTTGCCTGCCCATCCTTTCGGCAAAGGTCAGCAGCGCCTCTTCGGCCCCGGAGAGGTCGTACAGAAATTCAGGCCAGTCTTTTTCCTGCCAATTATAGGACATGAGCCGACTAGCAGGGTGTTGACACACTACTGGAGCAGAACAGACACGCAAGGTCTGGATACTCACAGACCCCTTCAGAAGTCATCGCAGGCTGTTCAGAAAGGCCGCAGCGAGCGAAAGGCTGAGGCGTACTCTGAGTACGTTGAAGCCTTGAGCGCTGCGAGAACGCCGCTGGCGGACTTTGTCAACAGCCTGCTAGAGGTTTATTCGGCTCATGGCGAGTTTTACGGAATATTTACGAGGAGGCAGCAGGAAAGCGTGGAGACGATTGCAGTCAGCGTTGCGCGCGATGGGTCGTGTCCACTCGCGAACTCAGCGCGCGACCCATCGCGCATGTCTTCCAGCGGTCTTCACGTCGTCTGACGGCGGACCGTAATGAGGGCAACATTCCAATGGGTTGTGACTGGGCAGGTGAAAATGGGTGAACGCGGCACGGCCTGTGCTGGCCTTGAACGGTAGATGCACAAGACCACGCATCACGGTGAGGATCGGCACTGTTCTAGAGAAAGGAGAATCACCATGACGATGATGAACGAGGTGTTGGTCAATGGCACGCTGTACGTCTGTTCGCTTGGAGCCCTGGGCCTGGCATGGGCACGTTTACAGAAAGAGTGAGAGATGACCGAGAATTCGACCGCACACGCGTCTCGTGGCAAGAAAGGCATTCACTACTAACCCAAGGAGGTCCCATGAGATTAATTTCCCCAGTCCGCAGCATCCTGTGTGGTATGGCCGTACTCTTGACGGTGTCCTCTGCCGCCGCCGTCATGCGGGCCCCGAATGACCTGACTCACAATAGAACAATCATGGGCGATGTGCTGCGTGTCGAATATGCCTACTACTTCGTCAAGGAGAAAGACGGCAGGGAAGTGCGTCTGCATGCAGATGAAACGACCATGATGATGGGACAACTCAAGGAGGGTGATCGTATAGAGGCGGAAGTCACCGAAGAGAATCACGTGCTGCGGATGCGTTCACTCCCGTGAGCAGATTTCGGTACAGTGGGAACATTCGAAAAGGTCTTCACGACCGCGAGCAGTCCCAGCCGATGACTGCAAAGGGGCCTCGGAAACGAGGCCCCTTTTTTTCCCCGCGCCGCGTTCTTGGACAAAACAAGAAGGCGGGAGTATTTCCTTGGTGGTCACACGGCGATTCTCGAGAAGGGCGGCAGGCCGTGATGGCTTCGTCTCGCGGCGGCCGAAA
>CAZVEZ010000003.1:0-52005 GCA_964626135.1 uncultured Nitrospira sp. | reverse complement strand
GAGCACGTCCTTGGTAAGGACGAGGTCACGCGTTCGATCCGCGTCGTGGGCTCCATACAGAACAGAGCCGTGATGTGTGACGAGTGGGCCGGGGGCCTGTACCCATCACTGATCACCGTTCACCCCATCACGTTTTAGGAGGATTTATGGCGAAGGCGAAATATGAGCGGCGGAAGCCGCACGTGAATATCGGGACGATCGGGCACGTGGACCACGGGAAGACGACGTTGACGGCGGCGTTGACGAAGGTGTCGGCGGAGAAGGGGATGGCCAAGTTCATCTCCTACGACGAAGTGGCCAAAGCCAGCGAGAGTCAGGGGCGGCGCGATGCGACGAAGATTATGACGATTGCGATCAGTCACGTGGAGTATGAAACGGTCAATCGGCACTATGCCCATGTGGACTGTCCGGGCCACGCCGATTATGTCAAGAACATGATCACCGGGGCGGCCCAGATGGATGGCGCGATTTTGGTGGTGAGCGCGGCCGACGGGCCGATGCCCCAGACGCGCGAGCATATTCTCCTGGCCCGGCAGGTCGGGGTGCCCTACATCGTGGTGTTTCTGAACAAGGCGGATAAGATCGACGACAAGGAACTCTTGGAGCTGGTGGAGCTGGAAGTGCGGGAGCTGTTGACCAAGTATGGATTTCCGGGGGACAAGACGCCGATCATTCACGGGTCTGCGTTGCAAGCGATGGAAGGCAATCAGGGGCCGTTGGGGGTGCCGGCGATTCTGCAGTTATTGGAGGCGGTCGACACGTACATTCCCACACCGCAGCGGCCGATTGACAAGCCGTTCCTGATGCCGATTGAGGATGTGTTTACCATCAGCGGGCGCGGGACGGTGGTGACGGGGCGCGTGGAGCGGGGCATTGTGAAGGTGGGGGATGAAATCGAGATCGTCGGCCTCCGGCCGAACCAAGCGACCATTGTGACCGGGGTCGAGATGTTTCGCAAGGTGCTCGATGAAGGCCAGGCGGGCGATAACGTGGGGGTGTTGTTGCGAGGGACGAAGAAGGAAGAGGTAGAGCGGGGGATGGTGCTCTCGAAGCCGAAGAGTATTACGCCGCATACGAAGTTCAAGGCGGAGATCTATGTGTTGGCGAAGGAGGAAGGGGGGCGGCATACGCCGTTCTTCAACGGGTACCGGCCGCAGTTTTACTTCCGGACGACGGATGTGACGGGGGTGATGGCGTTGAATCCGGGGGTGGAGATGGTGATGCCGGGGGACAATGTGAGTGTGACGGGGGAGTTGATCAGCCCGATTGCGATGGATCAAGGGTTGCGGTTCGCGGTGCGCGAGGGCGGCAAGACCGTCGGCTCCGGCGTCGTCACCGAAATTCTGGCGTAATGAGCCGTGAAGAGTTAGGCGTAAGGGGCCATTGTTGAGATCCGGTCCATACGTTTCATGTTTCACGCCTCAGGTCCAACGAGGAGAGAGAGATGCGAGAGATTATTGATTTGGCATGCACGGTCTGCAAGCAGCGGAACTATTCCACCATGAAAAATAAGAAGAACGACCCGGATCGTTTGGAGCGGAGTAAGTTCTGTAAGTTCTGTCGGAAGCACATTGCCCATAAGGAAGTGAAATGAACGCTAAGCCATTGTGTGCTGAGTTGTGCGGGCGGGGTTCAACCACTCAGAACTCAGTACTCGTTCCTCAGCACTGAGCGGAGGGGCATGGTGTCAATGGCAGCACATCGGTCTCCAAAACCGAGAGTCTAGGTTCAAATCCTAGTGCCCCTGCCAATGGCTGTGTCGTGAATGGGTCAGGCTCAAGAACGCCGGCTGGATTGAGGGCAGGTCGGTTGCATCGGTTACAGGATGGGGGAATAGGGTGAGCGGGGGGCGGTGTGTTCTCTCTGTAAGAACGAAGATGAGGTAGGCATGTTCAAGAATTTTTTCAACGCCATTGGTGAGTTCCTTAATGATGTCCGTGGAGAACTGAAAAAAGTATCGTTTCCGACTCGGGCAGAAACGATCGGGTCCACGACGGTCGTCATTGTCTTTTGCATTATTATGTCTCTCTATCTGTCGTTCGTCGACTCGGTTCTCGTATGGCTTGTCGGTAAGATCTTGTGAGTTGGGTATCCGGGGGTGGGCACCGCCGAATGGCACGTAGTCAACCAATGATTCGAGGATAGGGCATGGCAAAAAATTGGTACGTCATTCATACCTACGCAGGCTTTGAGGGGCGGGTGAAGACCAGTTTGCTCGAACGGGCCAATCAAATGGGGTTGGTTGAGAAGCTGGGGCAGGTGCTCGTGCCGACAGAGGATGTGATCGAGATTAAGGATGGCAAGCGCCGGACGTCTCGACGGAAGTTTTTCCCGGGGTATGTCATTGTGGAGTTGGAGTCCCCGCTGATCGATGAAACCTTGCAAATGATCAAAGAGACGCCGAAGGTTACGGGATTTGTCGGTGCCGGCGCGCAGCCGACGCCCCTGTCGATGGATGAGGTCGAATCGCTCTTGAAGCAGGTTGACGTGGGATCAGCCGGACCACGGGAACAGGTCAAATTCATCAAGACGGACAATGTGCGGATTATCGATGGTCCGTTTCTCGGATTCAATGGTGTGGTGGACGAGGTGGCTCAGGACCATGGCCGATTAAAAGTATTGGTCAGTATTTTTGGGCGCTCCACTCCGGTTGAGCTTGGATTTTTGCAGGTGGAGCGGATTTAATTTCTGAAGTGGGCGAACGCGCGTAGGAGTGATAGGACATGGCCAAAGAAGTATCGGCACAGATTAAGTTGCAAATTCCTGCAGGGAAAGCAAACCCTGCTCCCCCGGTCGGGCCGTCGCTGGGTCAGCACGGCGTCAACATTATGGAATTTTGCAAACAGTTCAACGCCAAAACACAGAAAGAGGGCGATAGCATCATTCCGGTGGTCATAACGGTCTATAAGGACCGATCATTTACCTTCGTGATGAAAACTCCACCGGCGTCCGATCTTTTGAAGAAAGCGGCGGGAGTTATTAAGGGATCGGGCGTCCCACAGAAAGACAAGGTCGGGAAGATCACGAAGGCGCAGTTGCGCGAGATCGCGCAAAAGAAAATGACGGATCTCAACGCCGTGAATCTCGAGGGCGCGATCAAGATCATTGAAGGGACGGCACGCAGTATGGGAGTGGTGGTTCAAGGATAATCGGCGCGGATTGAACGGGCGTCTGTGCTCGCCGAGTCTGTTCGATGCGCGCAGGTGAGTCCGTTTCCAGTGCCGGGTGTTGAGATAACGAGAGGGAACGCAATGGGGAAAAAAATGAGAGCGGCAGTAGAAAAGCTTGAGCCTCGGGCCTATGCCTTGCGTGAGGCGGTCGAAGCGGTGAAGCGATCTGCCTACACCAAATTCGATGAATCCGTCGATCTAGCGCTTCGGCTTGGCGTCGATCCGAAACGGGCCGACCAGCTGGTGCGCGGCACGACCTCATTGCCGCATGGCACGGGGAAGAAGATTCGGGTATTGGTCTTTGCCAAAGGAGAGAAGGAGCAGGAGGCGCGGCAAGCCGGCGCCGATTACGTCGGGTCTGATGATCTCATGGAAAAGATCAAGGGTGGATGGATGGAATTCGATTGCGCCATCTCGACACCGGATCTCATGGCGGCCGTCGGGAAGCTCGGAAAGGCGCTGGGGCCTCGAGGGCTCATGCCGAATCCAAAGACCGGGACTGTCACCTTTGATGTCGGCAAAGCCGTGTCGGAAATCCGGAAGGGCCGCGTCGAGTACAAAGTTGAAAAAGCGGGGATCGTTCAGGTCCCTGTCGGAAAAGTGTCATTTAAGCCTGAGCAGCTTTATGAGAACGCGGCGTCGGTTCTTGAAGCGGTGATCAAAGCAAAGCCTGCTTCGTGTAAGGGGCGGTATCTCATGAGCGCGACGCTTTCGAGCACGATGGGCCCCGGTGTGAAGCTCGATGCCATTGCGTTAGCCAAGGAGTGGAGTTAGTTGGGCCGTTATCGCGGGGAAGGAGAAGGGTTCGAATATGAATACGGAAGAGAAAGCGACGGCAGTAGCGGAGTTGGCGGCGACGTTCGGTCGCGCACGGCTTGCCATTGTCACTGAAAGTGCAGGGCTCCCCGTCAACCAAGTCACGGAGCTTCGCAAGCTGTTGAGAGGCGCCAAAGCCGAGTACAAAGTTGTCAAGAATACGTTGGCTGCCCGTGCGGCTGAGGGCACGATCCTTTCCGGAGTGACGACGTACCTTAAGGGGCCGACGGGGTTGGTGATCGGTTATGACGATCCGGTGCTTCCGGCCAAGATCCTTCGGGATTTTCTTTTGGCGGAGAAGCGTGATCAGAAGATGAAGATTACCATCGGGGTGTTGGATGGCAAGGTGGTGCAGCCGGCTGAACTGGCGGCTGTTGCGAAGTTACCGAAGAAAGAAGTTCTCATCGCAATGTTGTTGTCGGCCATGCAGGGACCGGCGCGCGGTCTTGTGTATACGCTCAGCGCAGTTTTAGCGAAATTTGTGAGAGTCATCGCAGCCATTCAGGATAAACGAAAAGGAGAAGGGGATATGTCAACGACCACGGCAAAATTGTCACAGGAAGAGTTGATCAAGGCTATCGAGACGATGAGTGTGCTTGATTTGGCGGAACTCGTGAAGGGGTTGGAGGCCAGATTTGGCGTCACAGCTGCCGCACCGGTTGCCGCGGCTGCTCCTGCCGCCGGCGGGGCCGCAGCAGCGCCAGCCGAAGAGAAGACGGCGTTCGATGTCGTGCTGGTGTCTGCTCCAGCGGACAAGAAAATCCAAGTCATCAAGGTCGTCCGCGAACTCACCAGCCTCGGCTTAAAAGAGGCAAAAGATCTGGTTGAAA
This sequence comes from uncultured Nitrospira sp., assembly GCA_964626135.1. GTDB lineage: Bacteria > Nitrospirota > Nitrospiria > Nitrospirales > Nitrospiraceae > Palsa-1315. Next base: position 47,189 of record CAZVEZ010000003.1, on the reverse strand, counting down.
GCGCGCCCAAACCAGTCAAGACCGGTGTCACGAAGGAAGAATGCGACACCATGAAGAAAAAACTTGAAGAGAGCGGCGCCAAGGTCGAGATCAAGTAGATTCGATTTGACCGATTGCTAGCGTCTGTGGATGCCTGCTTTGTGCGGGCACCCAAGCCTAACCATTGTACTGGAGGACAGGGGAATGTCCGAAACGACTCTGCAGGAGTTCGTCGAGCGGAGAGACTTCTCTCGCATTCATAGCAGCATCGAGATTCCTGATCTAATCGAAATTCAGAAGCGTTCCTATGAAGAATTTCTTCAGCGGGAGGTTGAGCCTGAACGTCGCAAGGATCATGGGCTTCAGGCGGCTCTCGCGAGCGTCTTTCCGATTCCGGATTACAACAATACTGCCGTATTAGAGTTTACGAGCTACACGCTCGGCACTCCCAAATACGACGAGCGGGAATGTCTTGAGCAGGGGATGACCTTTGCCGTTCCGCTGAAGCTTCGGGTTCGCCTGGTCGTCTTCGACAAAGAAGACAAGGGCTCCAAGAAAAAAGTGCTCGACGTGCGGGAACAGGAAGTCTACGTCGGCGAACTGCCGCTCATGACTGAACGCGGGACCTTCATCGTCAACGGCACGGAGCGTGTGGTGGTCAGCCAGTTGCATCGGTCTCCCGGCGCCTCGTTCACGCACGATAAGGGGCGAACGCATTCCAGCGGGAAGGTGTTGTATTCCGCCAGAATCATTCCCTACCGCGGATCGTGGCTCGACTTCGAATTCGATGCCCGCGATATTCTGTATGTGCGGATCGATCGCCGGCGGAAAATGCCGACGACTATTCTCCTGAAGGCCTTTGGGTTTTCGGGCGACGATTTGCTCAAGATGTATTACCCGGTCGAAGAGATTCGCGTCATCAAGGGCAAGATGCTGCGAAAGCTCGACCCCGAGATCCATCATGGTCTGCGCTGTTCGGCGGAGGTGCTTGAAAAGGGCGGCAAAGAACCGCTGGTACGGGAGGGCGCCAAACTTACGAAGGGGCTGATCGCAAAGCTCAAGGCGGCCGGTGTGAAGGAAATTCCGCTTGTGCCGAGCGAACTGATCGGACGCGCGGTCCTGACCGAACTGGTGGATTCCAAGAAGAACAAGTTAGCCGAAAGAAATCAGCGGCTCACCGCCGAAATCATCGAAGCGCTGCTCGAAAGCGACATCGAAGAGTTTAAGGCGATCTATTTCGATACGGTCACATCCACACCGGTGATTCTGGATACCCTGGAGATGGATAAGACGAACTCGAAAGAGGAGGCGATGGTTGAGATCTATCGCCGCTTACGACCGGGAGAAACGCCCTCGGTCGATACGGCGCGAGCGCTCTTTGACAATCTATTCTTGAATTCCAAGCGCTATGATCTTTCGCCGGTCGGACGCCTGAAGTTGAATAAGAAACTCGGCCTCGATCTACCTTTGGAGCAGCGGACTTTGACGGCGCAGGACATGGTCGAGGTGATCCGCTATCTCGTGAATTTAAAGCTGGGCAAGGGCGAGATCGACGACATCGATCACTTGGGCAATCGCCGCGTCCGTTCGGTCGGCGAGTTGCTGGAGAATCAATTCCGGCTTGGGCTGGTCCGCATGGAGCGCAGTATCAAGGAGCGGATGAACCTGCTGGATATGGAAACGGTGTTGCCGCACGATTTGATCAATGCGAAGCCCGTCGTGGCTGCCGTGAAGGAGTTTTTCAGCAGCAGTCAGTTGTCTCAGTTCATGGATCAAACGAATCCGCTCGCAGAAATTACCCACAAGCGGCGATTGTCCGCGCTCGGTCCCGGAGGATTGACCAGGGAGCGGGCAGGTTTCGAAGTTCGCGACGTCCATCCGTCTCACTATAGCCGTATTTGTCCGATTGAAACGCCGGAAGGCCCGAATATCGGTTTGATTACGTCGTTGGCGACGTATGCCCGCATCAATAAATTCGGGTTTATCGAAGCGCCGTATCGCAAAGTGGTAAAGGGGCGAGTCACTGACGAGATCGAGTTTCTTTCTGCGATCGAAGGAGACAAGTACATCATCGCGCAGGCCAATGCGAAAGTAGATGGATCCGGTCGTCTGGCATCCGAAAATATCTCGGCGCGAGCAGCCGGAGATTTTGTGACGGCTACCTCGGACAAGATTGAATACATGGATGTATCGCCCAAGCAGGTGGTGAGCGTGGCCACGGCCCTGGTGCCGTTTCTGGAGCATGATGACGCCAACCGTGCCTTGATGGGATCGAACATGCAGCGTCAAGCGGTGCCGCTGCTCAAATCGGAGGCGCCGTTAGTCGGCACGGGAATGGAAACCGTGGTTGCGCGTGATTCGGGCTATGTCGTGCAGGCTCGGCGTGCCGGCGTTGTGGAAAGTGTGGATGCCACGAGGATCGTCGTGCGTGCCGATTCGAAAGAAGGCCGGAGAAGAAATGATGCCGGCTTGGATGTATACGATCTGATCAAGTTCCAGCGGTCGAATCAGAGCACGACCATTACGCAGACGCCGGTGGTGCGGCTTGGCCAGCCGGTGAAAGTAGGGCAGGTCTTGGCCGATGGTCCTGCCATCGACCATGGCGAACTGGCCTTAGGCAAGAACATCCTCGTCGCCTTCATGCCCTGGGGCGGGTATAACTTCGAAGATGCCATTCTGTTGAGTGAAAAATTGGTGCGCGAAGATGTGTTCACCTCGATTCACATTGAAGAGTTCGAAGTGGAGGCTCGCGACACCAAGTTGGGGAAAGAGGATATTACCCGCGACATTCCGAACGTCGGAGAAGAAGCGCTTCGGGATCTCGACGAGAGCGGGATTATCCGTATCGGAGCCGAGGTGAAGCCCGGCAATATTCTGGTCGGGAAGGTGACGCCGAAAGGCGAAACACAGCTGACGCCGGAAGAGAAGCTGTTGCGGGCCATCTTCGGTGAAAAAGCGGGCGATGTAAAGGACACATCGTTGACGGTGCCGCCTGGTGTCGAAGGTATCGTCGTCGATGTGAAGATCTTTTCGCGCAAGGGTCTCGATAAGGACGAGCGATCCAAGAGCATCGAAAGCGAAGATGCGATGAAACTCCAGCGTGATCACCACGAAGAGCTTCGTATCATTGATGAAGAGAAAACGAAGAAAATAAGAAAACTCCTGCTGGGGAAGGTCGTCGGCCGTGATTTGATGGATCCTGAGAGCGGCGATGTCATTCTGAAGAAGAAGGGCAAGTTGACCGCAGAGATTCTTAAGCGGTTGCCGGATGAAACCGTCCGGTACATCATTTTGAGCGATCCTGACGAGCAAAAGGAACTGGAGGATGTCGAGCGGCGGGCAAAGGAGCAGATCGAGATTCTTCAAACGCTGTATGACGAGAAGGTCGGGCGTCTGAAGCGGGGTGACGAGCTTCCGCCCGGCGTGATCAAGCTTGTTAAGGTCTATGTATCGATGAAGCGCAAGATTCAGGTCGGCGACAAGATGGCTGGACGGCATGGGAATAAAGGTGTGGTCTCTCGAGTCCTGCCCGAAGAAGACATGCCGTGCTTGCCGGATGGAACGCCGGTGGAAATTGTGCTGAACCCGCTCGGCGTGCCGTCACGTATGAACGTCGGCCAGATTCTCGAGACGCATCTGGGCTGGGCGGCTAAAGCATTGGGGATCAAGGTGGCAAGCCCGGTATTCGACGGGGCGTCAGAGACGGAGATTAAAGATCTGCTCAAGAAAGCGAATTTGCCGACGAGCGGGCAAACCCTGTTGATGGATGGCCGGACCGGGGAAATGTTCGGCAGTCCGGTCACGGTCGGGTACATGTATGTCTTAAAGCTCCACCACTTGGTCGACGACAAGATTCACGCACGATCGATCGGGCCCTATTCGCTGGTCACTCAGCAGCCGCTCGGCGGCAAGGCTCAATTCGGGGGGCAGCGGTTGGGTGAAATGGAAGTGTGGGCATTGCAGGCTTATGGCGCCGCGTCCACACTGCAAGAGTTCCTGACGGTCAAATCGGATGATGTGCCAGGCAGATCGAGGATGTACGAAGCGATCGTCAAGGGTGAACCACTCCTGGAGCCTGGATTGCCCGAGTCATTTAACGTCTTGGTCAAAGAGTTGCAGAGTTTGGGGCTCGATGTCGAATTGATCAAGTCGCAAGACTAACCCATTTGTGTGCCGGTCTTCGCGCCGGCATCAGAGGAGGTCATTACTTTGGAAGGCGTCTATACATTATTCGAGAAGCCGCGTGATGCGGTGTCGTTCGATTCGATGCGGATTCGGATTGCGTCTCCCGAAAAGATCCGGTCGTGGTCCTACGGCGAAGTGAAGAAGCCGGAGACCATCAATTACCGCTCATTTAAACCGGAAAAAGACGGGTTGTTCTGCGCGAAAATTTTCGGTCCCATCAAGGATTGGGAGTGCAACTGCGGGAAATACAAGCGCATGAAGCACCGCGGCATTGTCTGCGACAAATGTGGTGTCGAGGTCATTCAGTCTAAAGTTCGGCGGGAGCGTATGGGCCATATCGAGCTCGCGGCGCCGGTCGCGCACATCTGGTTTCTCAAGGGGGTGCCGAGCAGGATCGGAACCTTGCTTGACATGAGCCTTAAAGGGCTGGAGCGGATTCTCTATTTTGAGAGCTATGTTTGTGTCGATCCAGGATCGACAGATTTGACGGAGAAGGAACTGGTCTCGGAGGAAAAACTTCGCGAACTTCAAGCTGCAGGATACAGCCCCGGTTCTTACAAGGTCGGCATCGGCGCCGATGCCATTCGGGAGTTGCTCCGCAAGATCGACATCAATGCCAAGTGGGATGAGATCAAGGCAAAGGCCAAGACATCGGCATCCGCAGCGCTGAAGAAGAAATACGCGAAGCAACTGAAAGTCATCGAGGCCTTCCGTAAGTCTGGAAACATGCCTGAGTGGATGATCATGGATGTGATTCCGGTGCTGCCGCCGGAACTGCGCCCGCTTGTGCCGCTGGACGGCGGGCGGTTTGCGACTTCGGATCTGAACGATCTGTACCGCCGCGTCATCAATCGAAACAATCGACTGAAGCGGCTGATTGAGCTGAAGGCGCCGGGCGTGATTATCCGAAACGAAATGCGAATGCTGCAAGAGGCGGTTGACGCGCTCTTCGACAACGGTCGTCGCGGTCGCGCGATTCGTGGACCCAACAAGCGGCCGCTCAAATCATTGAGCGATATGCTGAAGGGGAAGCAGGGACGCTTTCGCCAAAACCTGCTCGGTAAACGGGTCGATTATTCAGGCCGAACCGTCATTGTCGTGGGGCCTGAGCTTCGGTTGCACCAATGCGGGTTGCCCAAAAAAATGGCGCTCGAACTCTTCAAGCCGTTTATCTTCCACAAGCTGGAAGAGCGCGGCGCAGCGACGACGATCAAGAGCGCCAAGCGCTTGGTCGAAAAAGAACGGCCGGAAGTGTGGGATGTGCTTGATGAAGTGATTCGGGAACATCCTGTGTTGCTGAACCGTGCGCCGACGTTGCACCGTCTCGGCATCCAGGCGTTCGATCCTGTGTTGGTAGAAGGCAAGGCTGTCCGGCTGCATCCGCTGGTCTGCGCCGCATTCAACGCGGATTTCGACGGCGACCAGATGGCGGTCCACGTTCCGTTGTCGGTCGAGGCACAGGTCGAGGCGCGCGTGCTGCTGATGTCGATCAATAACATTCTTTCGCCTGCCAACGGCAAGCCGATCGCGGTGCCGTCTCAAGATATGGTGCTCGGCTGCTATTGGCTGACCAAGGAGCGCGCTGGATGCAAGGGAGAGGGGAAAGTCTTCGGCTCGCCTGAGGAAGTGCGCATTGCATTCGACTCGCAAGAGTTGGAGGTGCATGCGCGGATCAAGGTGCGCATCGAGGGAAATCTTCTTCAAACCACCGTCGGACGAGTGATCCTGTCCGAAGTGCTTCCTTCGGGAATGCCGTTTGCCACCGCGAATAAACTCATGACCAAAAAGGAAATGACGAAGCTCATCGATACCGTCTATCGTCAGTGCGGTCACCGAGAGACCGTCACGTTCCTCGACAAGGTCAAAGATACGGGATTCCAGTATGCCACGCGTGCCGGTATCTCGATCTGCATCGACAACATGCATATTCCGACCAAGAAGCAGGAGTTGCTCGGGAAGGCCCAGCATGAGGTGACGGAGATCGAGCGGCAGTATGCCGAAGGGTTGATCACCAACGGTGAGCGTTATAACAAGGTGATCGACATCTGGGCGCATGTGACGGAACAGATTGCCAATGAAATGATGAAGGAGTTGGGCGCGGGCGGTGATCCGAACAAGGCGGAGGCCTTCAATCCTATCTTCATGATGGCGGATTCAGGCGCCCGAGGAAGTTCGCAGCAGATTCGCCAGTTGGGCGGTATGCGCGGGTTGATGGCGAAGCCATCCGGTGAAATCATCGAGACGCCGATTACCGCAAATTTCCGCGAAGGATTAACGGTGTTGCAGTACTTCATCTCGACACACGGCGCCCGTAAGGGGTTGGCCGACACGGCGTTGAAGACCGCCAACTCCGGGTATCTCACGCGCCGTTTGGTGGATATCGCGCAGGATGTGATCATCAACGAAATCGATTGCGGCACCACCGATGGCATCATTGTGAGCGCGTTGGTCGAGGGCGGCGAAATCATTCAACCGATCGAAGAGCGGGTATTGGGACGGTTGGCTGCGGAAGGTATTCGCGATCCGGTGACGGGCGAGATTATTGTGTCGTTCAATGAGGAGATCGATGAAGAGCGGACAAAGGCGATCGTGGAGGCGGCGGTCGACCACGTCAAGATCCGTTCGGTGCTGACCTGTCAATCACGCCGAGGGGTCTGTCGATCGTGTTATGGGCGCGATTTGGCCCGCGGGCGATTGGTGGAAAAAGGCGAGCCCGTCGGCGTCATTGCGGCTCAGTCGATCGGTGAGCCGGGAACACAGCTGACCATGCGGACGTTCCACATCGGTGGAACGGCGAGCAAAGTCGTCGAGCAGACGGTGACCGAAGCCAAACATGCGGGCACCATCAAGTTCATGAGCTTCGACGCCAAGAAGAACGCGGACTTCCATAACCCCGGGATTGCGGTTCAGAACAAAGAAAATGAATGGGTCGTCATGAACCGGAATGCGAAGATCGCCATTGTGGATGAGACGGGGCGTGAGCGCGAGAAGTACGGGGTTGTCTACGGCGCTAAAATCAAAGTGAAAAACGGGGGCCGCGTCGAGGTAGGCCAGAAATTGGTCGAATGGGATCCGTACTCACTGACCATTCTCACTGAGGTCGGCGGGAAGGTAGCGTATGGAGACATCATCGAAGGTGTCTCGATGAAGGAAGAGTTCGATGAAGTCACCGGTCTCTCCCGTAAAGTCATCGTTGAGCATAGCGGGGCCACATTGCGTCCGCGTGTGTCGATCAAGGATGAGGGTGGGAAGACTGCCAAGGTTGCAGCTGCGGCAAACGTGGCTCGTTATCTGCTTCCGGTCGGGGCGCATATTTTTGTCGAAAAAGGCGCTGTGGTCACTCCCGGTGATGTGTTGGCCAAGATCCCACGGGAGACGACCAAGACGAAGGATATTACGGGTGGTCTGCCTCGCGTGGCGGAGTTGTTCGAGGCTCGGAAGCCGAAAGAAACCGCCGTCATCAGCGAGATCGATGGTGAAGTGTCATACGATGGCTTTGTAAAGGGCATGCGCAAAGTGCTGGTCAATAATAAAATGGGCGATGTGAAGGAATATTTTATACCCAAGGGCAAGCACGTCAACGTGCATGAGGGCGATTGGGTCAGGGCCGGTGAGCCGTTGATGGATGGATCGGCCAATCCGCACGACATCCTCGATGTGCTGGGTCCGAATGAGTTGCAGAAGTATCTTGTCGATGAAGTGCAGGATGTCTACCGTCTGCAAGGTGTGACGATCAACGACAAACACATTGAGATCATTGTGCGGCAGATGCTGCGTAAGGTTAGAATCGAAGACCCCGGCGACACGGATTTCTTGCCTGGCAGTCAAGTCAGCAAGATGGTATTCGATGCAGAGAATGAGCGCGTGCTGACGAAGGGTGGGCAGCCGGGTCTTGGAAAGCCGGTACTGTTGGGTATCACCAAGGCTGCATTGACGACGGACAGCTTCATTTCGGCAGCCTCATTCCAGGAGACCACGCGGGTCTTGACGGAGGCCGCGATCAATGGCCGCACCGATGATCTGTTGGGCCTGAAAGAAAATGTCATCGTCGGTCGTTTGATTCCAGCTGGAACCGGCTTCGAAGAGTATCGGGACACGTTCGTCATTAGCCCCAAGCCCGAGCCCGTGATCGTCGCTCAGGGAGATGTGGCAGCGCTTGCGCCCGAGGATATCGCGCCGGGATTGAGTGAGCCTGCTCGCTCATAGTGCATGAGGGACCGAAGGAGACTTGACACCGCGATCAATGCTCACTACAATCGACCGGCTTTGCCCTTGATAGGTTGAGCGACGCAATCAAACTGTGCCGAAGATGAGAGTGAAGTACCAATGCCAACGATTAATCAGTTAGTCAGAAAAGGTCGCCAGCTGGCGTATGCGAAAACCAAGAGCCCTGCGCTCAAGTCCTGTCCGCAAAAGCGCGGTGTCTGTCTACGTGTGTATACCTCGACGCCTAAAAAGCCGAACTCGGCGCTGCGGAAAGTTGCGCGTGTCCGGTTGACGAATGGAATGGAAGTGACGACGTATATCCCCGGTGTCGGCCATAATCTCCAGGAGCATTCCATCGTGCTCGTACGTGGTGGTCGCGTGAAGGACTTGCCCGGTGTGCGCTACCACATCGTCAGAGGCGCCCTTGATGCCGTTGGTGTGGCGGACCGCAAGCAGAGCCGTTCAAAGTATGGAGCGAAACGCCCCAAGTAAGAAGCATGGCCAACTATTGGTATCGAGAGAGTGAATGACACATGCCAAGAACTAGATTTTTAGACCATCGAGATCCTCTTCCTGATGTGCGATATCGGGATAAACTCGTCGGGAAGTTTTTAAATATCCTGATGTCGGGCGGAAAGAAGAGCACGGCCGAGCGTATTTGCTATGGCGCCTTCGATGTCATTCATGAAAAGACCGGCAACGATCCGCTCAAAGTTTTCCGAACGGCAATTGACAATGTGAAGCCGGTCGTTGAGGTGAAGTCCCGTCGGGTAGGCGGCGCCTCGTACCAGGTGCCGGTGGAAATTCGTCCGGCTCGGCGGATGTCACTGGCTCTCCGGTGGTTGGCGGAGTATTCGCGTACTCGCGGCGGAAAGAGTATGCGGGAGAAGCTTGCGGCTGAGTTGATGGACGCATCGAACAATACGGGGGCGGCGGTTAAGAAGCGGGAAGACGTGCATCGGATGGCGGAGGCCAATAAGGCGTTCGCGCACTATCGCTGGTAGCGTCATTCTGTGCTGCAGCTGGGCCGTGCTGCGATTCGTTCACGCAGGGGCGTGTCAGTCGCAGTGTTTCACCGGCCGGGTTGCGGCATATATATTTTTTAGGGGAAGTACGTGGCGCGTCAATCACCATTAGAGCAAACTCGGAACATCGGCATCATGGCCCATATCGATGCCGGTAAGACGACGACAACGGAGCGCATTCTCTACTACACGGGGATTTCGCACAAGATGGGTGAGGTTCACGAGGGCGCGGCGACAATGGATTGGATGGCGCAGGAGCGGGAGCGCGGCATTACGATTACAGCCGCGGCGACGACCTGTTTCTGGCGAGACCATCGCATTAACATCATCGATACTCCGGGGCATGTCGATTTCACAATCGAGGTCGAGCGGTCGCTTCGGGTGCTCGATGGGGCAGTGGCGGTGTTTGACTCCGTGCAGGGAGTTGAACCGCAGTCCGAAACGGTTTGGCGTCAGGCGGACAAGTATAGTGTGCCGAGGATCGCCTTCATGAATAAGATGGACCGGATCGGCGCAGATTTTTATACCAGTGTTCAGACCATGATCGATCGATTGGGTGCCAATCCTGTTCCGATTCAGATCCCGATCGGTCGGGAGTCTGAGTTCAGAGGATCGATCGATCTCGTCACTATGAAGGCCTATGTATATGACGACGAAACGCTTGGGGCCAAGTATATCGTCGACGAAATCCCCGCCGATCTCCTCGGGCAGGCCAAGGAATATCGAGATAAGATGCTCGATGCGGTCGCTGAATTCGACGATCAGACGATGGAGAAGTATCTCAATGGTCAGCCCTTGACGGAAGAGGAAATTCGCCGTGCCATTCGGGCTGGCGTGCTTTCGATGAAGATGACTCCAATTCTGTGCGGGTCGGCGTTCAAGAACAAGGGGGTTCAACAGCTCCTGGATGGAGTTATAGATTTCCTTCCGTCCCCTCTTGATGTCGAATCCGTGACAGGGATTGATCCGAATACTGAACAAGAAGTGAAGCGGCGTCCTTCTGATAGTGAGCCATTTGCCGCCTTGGCGTTCAAGATTATGACAGATCCCTTTGCCGGTCAGCTCACCTTTCTGCGGGTGTATTCGGGCACACTGAAGGCGGGGACGTCTGTCTCGAATGTGACGAAAGGGACGCGGGACCGTGTCGGACGTCTTCTGAAGATGCATGCGAACAAGCGGGAAGATATCGATGTGGCCTATGCGGGTGACATTGTTGCGGCCGTCGGACTTAAGGGGGCGACGACCGGGGACACATTGGCGGATGAAAAGCAGCCGGTTCTCCTCGAGGTCATGAAATTCCCCGAGCCTGTCATTGCAATGGCGGTTGAACCGAAAACCAAGCAAGATCAGGAGAAGATGGGGTTTGCGCTTCAAAAGTTGGCGCAGGAAGATCCTTCGTTCCGAGTCAAGACGGATGAGGAAACTGCGCAGACCATCATTGCCGGGATGGGGGAACTGCACCTGGAAATCATCGTTGATCGCATGCTGCGTGAATTCAAGGTGGAAGCGAATGTCGGAAAGCCGGAGGTGGCTTTCCGGGAAACGATTCGTAAAAAGGCTGAAGCGGAATCAAAGTACATCAAGCAGACCGGTGGCCGTGGACAGTACGGACATGTCGTGTTAACGGTCGAGCCGGCTGATTCGGGTAAAGGGCTGGAATTTTTGAATAAGACGGTCGGCGGCTCTATTCCGAAAGAGTTCATCCCGGCGATCGAAAAAGGTGTGAAGGAACGGCTTGATTCCGGTGTGATCGCGGGATATCCGCTTCGCGATGTCCGTGTCACGGTGATCGATGGGTCGTTTCATGACGTCGACTCTAATGAAATGGCGTTTAAAATCGCCGGATCAATGGCTTTTCTTGATGCCTGTAAGAAAGCCGATCCAGTGTTGCTTGAGCCGATTATGAAGGTGGAAGTCGTGGTTCCACAGGAGTTCATGGGCGATGTGATCGGCAATTTGAACGGTCGACGCGGCAAGATCCAGGGAATGAAAGCGAGGGCTGCTGCGCAGGTTATCGATGCGCTCGTGCCCCTCAGTGAAATGTTCGGGTATGCGACCGATCTTCGATCTCGAACGCAGGGTCGTGCCACCTATAGTATGGAGTTCGACCGATATGAGCCGGTGCCTCGTCAAATTTCAGAGACCATCATTGCCAAGTATCGGGGTGAGTAGTCGAATTGACTGTTGAGTGAGGACGGAAGGGAGCAGGTATGGCGAAGGCGAAATATGAGCGGCGGAAGCCGCACGTGAATATCGGGACGATCGGGCACGTGGACCACGGGAAGACGACGTTGACGGCGGCGTTGACGAAGGTGTCGGCGGAGAAGGGGATGGCCAAGTTCATCTCCTACGACGAAGTGGCCAAAGCCAGCGAGAGTCAGGGGCGGCGCGATGCGACGAAGATTATGACGATTGCGATCAGTCACGTGGAGTATGAAACGGTCAATCGGCACTATGCCCATGTGGACTGTCCGGGCCACGCCGATTATGTCAAGAACATGATCACCGGGGCGGCCCAGATGGATGGCGCGATTTTGGTGGTGAGCGCGGCCGACGGGCCGATGCCCCAGACGCGCGAGCATATTCTCCTGGCCCGGCAGGTCGGGGTGCCCTACATCGTGGTGTTTCTGAACAAGGCGGATAAGATCGACGACAAGGAACTCTTGGAGCTGGTGGAGCTGGAAGTGCGGGAGCTGTTGACCAAGTATGGATTTCCGGGGGACAAGACGCCGATCATTCACGGGTCTGCGTTGCAAGCGATGGAAGGCAATCAGGGGCCGTTGGGGGTGCCGGCGATTCTGCAGTTATTGGAGGCGGTCGACACGTACATTCCCACACCGCAGCGGCCGATTGACAAGCCGTTCCTGATGCCGATTGAGGATGTGTTTACCATCAGCGGGCGCGGGACGGTGGTGACGGGGCGCGTGGAGCGGGGCATTGTGAAGGTGGGGGATGAAATCGAGATCGTCGGCCTCCGGCCGAACCAAGCGACCATTGTGACCGGGGTCGAGATGTTTCGCAAGGTGCTCGATGAAGGCCAGGCGGGCGATAACGTGGGGGTGTTGTTGCGAGGGACGAAGAAGGAAGAGGTAGAGCGGGGGATGGTGCTCTCGAAGCCGAAGAGTATTACGCCGCATACGAAGTTCAAGGCGGAGATCTATGTGTTGGCGAAGGAGGAAGGGGGGCGGCATACGCCGTTCTTCAACGGGTACCGGCCGCAGTTTTACTTCCGGACGACGGATGTGACGGGGGTGATGGCGTTGAATCCGGGGGTGGAGATGGTGATGCCGGGGGACAATGTGAGTGTGACGGGGGAGTTGATCAGCCCGATTGCGATGGATCAAGGGTTGCGGTTCGCGGTGCGCGAGGGCGGCAAGACCGTCGGCTCCGGCGTCGTCACCGAAATTCTGGCGTAATGATCGGCCGATGAATAGAGGCATGAATGGTTAAGGTTGAACAAAGAATCAGGATTCGCTTGCGCGGGTTTGATTACCGCGTGTTAGACCAGTCGGTGGCGGAAATCGTTGAGACTGTCCGCCGGAGCGGGGCGAAAATTGTGGGACCGATTCCGCTTCCCACTCGCATCGAAAAGTTTACGGTGCAGAGTGCGACCCATGCAGATAAGAAGGCTCGCGAGCAGTTTGAAATCAGAACGCACAAGCGTTTGATGGACATCATGGATGCAACTCCTGAAACCATGGATTCCCTGATGAAACTGAACTTGGCTGCCGGTGTGGATGTAGAGATTAAATTATAGGAGCGTTAGGGGTAAGGGATAGGGTGATATCGAGCAGCGAGCGCCGTACGCCTTACGTTTCACACCTCACGAGTTGAAATGACGAACGGGTTGTTGGGTAAAAAACTGGGGATGACCCAGATATTTGACGAGACACGGTTTACGCCCGTGACTGTTATCGAGGCGGGCCCTTGTCGCGTGGTTACGATCAAGACAAAAGAACGCGATGGGTACGAATCTGTGCAGCTCTCTTTTGGTGAAGTGAAGGAACGAAAGTTGTCCAAGGCCGAACTGGGTCATCTGAAGAAGACCGCAGCTCCGGCCACCCATGTCCTCAGAGAATTTCAAAAGGTCGGCGATGTGGCGGTGGGGCAATCCATCAAAGTCGATATCTTCAAAAAAGGCGACTGGGTTGATGTCATCGGTATTTCAAAGGGAAAGGGCTATCAGGGGGTGGTGAAGCGCCATCATTATGCCGGAGGCCCTGAGTCCCACGGGTCTATGTTTCATCGTCATCCCGGCTCGATGGGAGCCAGTTCATATCCTTCTCGTGTCTGGAAAGGAAAGACCTTACCTGGGCACATGGGAAGTAAGCGGATTACGGCACAGCGATTGAAGGTTATTGAATCCAGGCCCGATGAGAACTTGCTCTTCGTTCGAGGAGCAATACCCGGGGCTGCAAATGGATTGATCATGGTGAGAAAGTCGAAGAAGGGGTAGGGCATGCCCACGGTTGATGTTGTCGATTTGAAGAGACAGAAAGTCGGATCCGTCGATCTTCCCGATGAAGTGTTCGGTTGTAAGCCGCATACGGCATTGGTCCATGAAGCCGTGGTGATGCAGCGTGCCTGTGAGCGTCAGGGGACGGCATCGACGTTGCGGCGAGGAGAAGTAGCCGGGTCCGGGAAAAAACCCTGGAAACAAAAGCATACAGGGCGGGCACGGGCAGGGTCGATCCGCTCTCCTGTATGGCGTCATGGCGGATCGGTGTTCGGACCGAAACCTCGTGATTATTCTTACAGTATGCCGAAAAAAAAGTATCGTGCGGCGCTTCAATGCGCGCTGTCGACGAAGTTAGCCGATGGGCAAGTGATGATTGTATCGAATCTGTCGTTAGGCCAGCCGAAGACGAAACTGTTGGCCCAAGCGTTGACCAGTTTAGGTGCCGAAGCTTTTGCCTTGATTGTGGCAGGCGCCGGACATGTCGGCTTAGCTCAGGCTGCGGGCAATCTCCCGAATGTGTGTGTGGTAGGGCCTGAAGGGTTGAACGTCTACGACATTGTCCGAGCTGAAATGATTTTGATTCTGGAACGCGAGTTGCCACGGGTGAAGGAGGTCTGGGCATGAAGACGGATCTCCAGAGTATCCTGTTGCAGCCGTTGCTGACGGAAAAGATTACGGCCATGCGGGAAGGCAATAATACAGTGGGTTTTCTCGTTCATCCGGATGCGAATCGTGTCCAGATCAAGCAGGCGGTCGAATCATTGTTGAAGGTAAAGGTCGAGCGGGTGAACGTGTTAAACGTTCGCGGGAAGGTGAAGCGTTTGGGGCGTTTTTCAGGGAAGCGCTCGGATTGGAAAAAGGCCTTCGTCAAGCTTAAGGAAGGCGAGAAGTTGGAGCTCTACGAGAGCGCATAGCGTGGCATTGCACCGACGGAAACTCGGTGTGCTGGAAGGACGACTGTCGCATGGGACTCAGAACATACAAGCCGAGAACGCCGGGGCGTCGCGGGATGACTGCGGTGACGACCGAAGATCTGTCAAAGAAGAGACCTGAGAAATCGCTCACCTCATTTCGCCGCAGTACCGGCGCCAGAAACAACGAGGGGCGAACGACCGTACGTTTTCGTGGAGGCGGACATAAACGGCTCTATCGAAAAGTTGATTTTCGTCGCGACAAATCCGGAATTCCAGGGACCATTGCCGCGCTTGAATACGATCCCAATCGGTCGGCTCGGATTGCCTTGGTGCATTATAAAGATGGAGAAAAACGTTATATCTTGGCCCCTCTCGGACTGCAAGTCGGAGATGTGGTGCAGTCGGGTGTCGGTTCAGAAATTCGTATTGGGAATGCCTTGCCCCTGTCCAGTATGCCATTGGGGACTACCATTCATAACATAGAGCTCAAACCTGGGAAAGGCGGACAACTGATTCGCAGCGCAGGAGGCGCAGCTCAGGTGATGGGACGAGATGGTGTGTATGTGCAGGTGCGGCTCAGGTCAGGTGAAATGCGACGGATTCTTTCGACCTGCATGGCAACTGTCGGCCAGGTTGGGAATACGGATCATGAGAATATTAATGTTGGGAAGGCTGGTCGAACTCGATGGCTGGGCCGACGTCCAAATGTGCGTGGTGTTGTGATGAACCCGGTCGACCACCCGCATGGTGGCGGCGAGGGAAAGTCCGGTCAGGGTAATCCCCATCCGGTCTCCCCGTGGGGTCTTCCCACCAAAGGCTACAAGACCCGGAACAATAAGTCGACGGACAAGTTTATTATTTCCCGCCGCAAGTAGGAGAACGCGATGCCGAGGTCAGTCAGTAAAGGCGCATTCGTCGACGATCATCTGCTTCAGAAGGTGGAGCGGATGAATCAGAATAAGGATCGAAAGATCATCAAGACGTGGTCGCGACGGTCCACCGTCATTCCGGATATGATCGGACATACCTTCGCGGTCCATAACGGCAAGAAGTTCATTCCGGTCTTCGTGACGGAAAATATGGTTGGGCACAAGCTTGGGGAGTTTGCTCCGACCAGGTTCTTTAAGGGGCATGGGCACGCCAGGACAGAGAAAGCAGTCGCTCTAAAGTAAGAAGGGGCTGCCTACGGTTTCGACACACTTGATTGGATAGGACGGTTATGGCTGAAGCGCGAGCAGTTTTACGGTTTGTGCGTGTTTCTCCGAGGAAAGCCCGCCCGGTGATCGATTTGATCCGTGGGCAGCAAGTACCGATGGCCTTGGCATTGCTCAGAAATTTGCCTCGTCAAGCGTCGAAGGTGGTCGAAAAGATTTTGCGGTCTGCTGTGGCCAATGCGGAGCAAAAGGAGATGGGAGACAGTGAATCGATGGTGGTGTCGAAGGCGTTTGTGGACTGCGGGCCGACGTTGAAGCGTTTTCGCTCTCGATCGCAGGGGCGTGCGAACGCGATTCACAAGCGCATGAGTCACATTACGGTCGTTGTGTCGGCTGCGAGCATGAAGGAAAAGAAGTAGATAGAGGCGGTTAACGGAATGGACTCATTTTCTGTCTGAGTGAGGCATAAGGCGTTATGGGGCACAAGACACATCCGATCGGGTACCGGTTAGGTTACAACGTGACGTGGAGTTCTCGGTGGTATGCCAGCAAGGACTACGCAAAGCTGCTCCATCAGGATATTCGAATTCGCAAGATGGTCAAGCAGCGTCTCTTTCATGCCGGTGTGGCCAAGGTTGAGATTGAGCGATCCGGAGATCAGACGCGTGTGATCATTCACACCGCGCGCCCCGGTATCATCATCGGTCGTAAGGGGGCTGAGGTCGATAAACTCAAGGCGGAGTTGGAAAAAAGCTATTCCGGTCAGGTCTATATTACAGTGAAGGAAATTAAGAAACCGGAACTTGATGCCCAGTTAGTGTGTGAAAACGTCGCTACACAGTTGGAAAAGCGGGTAGCATTCCGTCGAGCTATGAAGCGAAGTGTACAGTCCGCGCTTCGTCTTGGAGCCCAGGGCATCAAGATTATGGTTGGGGGCCGTCTTGGCGGAGCGGAGATTGCGCGGTCAGAGTGGTACCGCGAAGGCCGGGTGCCTCTCCATACGCTGCGGGCAGATATCGACTACGGGTTTGCCGAGGCCCATACGACGATGGGACAGATTGGGATCAAGACCTGGATCTATAAAGGGGAAGTCCTCCCGTTGTCGCCGCTCAATAAAGATTCAGCATTTGACCGCAGACTTGGGTAATTGAAGGGGATATTGTGTTAGCACCAAAGAAAGTCAAGTTCCGTAAAATGATGAAGGGGCGTATGACTGGGAAGGCCTACCGGGGCAGCCAGATTACTCTTGGAGAGTTTGGACTCAAAGCGCTTGAGCCTGGCTGGATCACCAGCCGGCAGATTGAGGCGGCGCGCATTGCAATCACTCGGTGCGTGAAGCGTGGCGGTCAGGTGTGGACGAGAATTTTCCCTGATAAACCGATTACGAAGAAACCAGCTGAGACTCGAATGGGTAAAGGGAAGGGCAACCCTGAGTACTGGGTCGCCGTCGTCAAACCAGGCCGTATTCTCTATGAGATGGACGGTGTCACGCCGGATGTGGCCAAAGAGGCGTTCCGCTTAGCGTCGCATAAGTTGCCCATCGCCACGAAGTGTGTCAGTCGCGGCGAATTTTAGTTTTTATACCGGACGCACGAGTAAGGAGAGCGCAGGCATGGATCTGAAGGAGTTACGGCAACTGACGGAGCCTGAGCTGGCGGAGAAGATGCAACAGCTCACGCAGGAACTCTTCAATTTTCGTTTTCAATTGGGAACCGGCCGTTTGGAAAATCCGATGCAAGTTCGAAAGACGAAGCGGTCCATTGCCAGGATCAAGACGATTCAGCGGGAGATCGCGAAGGCCAATCCAATTTCTACTGCGGCGAAAGGGGCTTGAAAATGGACGCGTCAGTAAATAAGCGCCGTGAGTGGGTTGGGCGTGTGGTCAGCAATAAAATGAATAAGACCGTAGTCGTTGAAATTGAGCGTTCGGTGATCCACCCGCTCTATCGGAAAGTGCTTCGACGAGTGACAACCTTCAAGGCTCACGATGAGGATAACGCCTGCAAAATAGGCGATCGTGTGCGCATGGTCGAGACCAGGCCCATCAGTAAAGATAAGCATATGAGGGTTGTCGAAGTCGTGACAAAGGGACGGGGTGAGTAGATCAAGACCATGCGAAGGGTAGGGGACACACTGGGATTATGATTCAAAGCTATACATACATGGATGTGGCCGATAATTCCGGTGCCAAGCAGGCCATGTGTTTTCATGTGCTTGGTGGGACGAGGCGCCGCTATGCCTCGCTCGGAGACATTGTCGTCGTAGCTGTCAAAGAGGCCATTCCTGCGGCAACAGTCAAAAAAGGTGATGTCAGCCGTGCCGTGGTTGTGCGAACCACTAAAGAAGTGCGCCGCGAGGACGGTTCCTATATCAAGTTTGATCGGAATGCCTGTGTGCTGATCAATAAGGATGGAGATCCCGTCGGGACTCGTATTTTTGGCCCGATCGCGCGCGAGCTCCGGTGGAAGAAGTTTATGAAGATCATTTCCCTCGCGCCGGAAGTGCTGTAACGGGGGTGGAGATTGCAGGATGAATAAGCAGGCATTGAAAAAAAACCGAATCCGTAAGGGTGATACGGTGGTCGTGATTGCCGGGCGTGATCGCGGCAAGTCAGGAAAAGTGCTTTCGGTCGATTCCGGAGAGGGGAAGGTTGTGGTTGAAAAATTGAACATGATCAAACGCCACACCAAGCCGAATCAGAAAATCAAGCAAGGTGGCATTCTCGAACGGGAAGCTCCGGTTGCAATCTCAAATGTGATGTATCTGTGTCCTGTGACACAGAAGCCGACTCGATTGGGCGTGCGCACGCTCGATGATGGCCGACGGGTCCGGTTCAGCAAAAAATCGAACGACTCAGTCGAGTAGGAGTGAGGACGCCAGATGGCGAAGGTTGAATCAGGAAAAGGCGGGAAAACATCGGATCGGCGGCCACCCAAGAAAAAAGAAGGGATGTCCGCACCGAAGGCAATGGACGAGGACAGCGAAGAGTCCAAGTTCAATCCACGAATGCGTGAGGCCTACGTGCAGAAGGTTGTGCCCGCACTCATGAAAGAGTTCGGCTACAAAAATATCATGCAGGTCCCGAAGCTCGAACGGATTGTGTTGAATGTGGGGATGGGAGAAGCCATTCAGAACGTGAAGCTGTTGGAGGGCGCCGCCGCAGAATTGGGCGCGATCACAGGCCAGAAGCCTCTGATTACCAAAGCGAAGAAGGCCATCGCCACGTTCAAGTTGCGCCAGGGGATGCCGATCGGCACAAAGGTCACGTTACGGAGTCGCAGGATGTGGGAATTCTTCGATCGGCTCGTGACGTTGTCGTTGCCGCGGATTCGAGATTTTCGGGGTGTCTCGCCAAAGTCGTTCGACGGTCGGGGTAATTACACGCTTGGGCTCAAGGAGCAGCTTATTTTCCCTGAGATTAAGTATGACGACGTTGCATCTATCCATGGGATGGATATCACGATCGTTACGACTGCCAGGACCAATGACGAGGGCCGGGCCCTGTTAAAGCATTTGGGAATGCCATTCCGGACGTAATATCTAGCGAAGGAGTTCCAGGTGTCGAGATTAGCCCTCAGAAATAAATCGGCCGTCAAGGCAAAGTTCCCCGTCCGCGACTATCACCGGTGTGAGATCTGTGGGCGTGTACGAGGGTTCTTGCGCCGGTTTCGCATGTGCAGAATTTGTTTTCGGTTATTGAGTCTCAAGGGTGAGATCCCGGGGGTTCGAAAGTCGAGTTGGTAGATAATCCGCATCCGGCACACGAAGAATGTTTGTGAAAGGGTTCGTATGGTTACAGATCCCATTAGCGACCTTTTAGTACGATTGCAAAACGGGCTTCGCCGACGTCACGATGTTGTGAACGTTCCAGCGTCTCGTCTCAAGAGAGAAGTGCTAAGGATTCTCCAGAATGAAGGATATATTCAGGGTGTCCAGGCGGATATCGCGGACGGGCATCCTGTTTTGAAAGTTCAGCTACGGTATATGGAAGAGGGACAGCCTATGGTGAGCGGTATGCAGCGGGTGAGCAAGCCGGGTCGCCGTGTATATGTCGGGCTTAAAGATATTCCGCGAGTCAAAAATGGCATTGGTGTGGCGATCTTGTCCACCTCGAAGGGATTGATGACGGATCAGGAGTCTCGCCGTGCCGGGCTGGGCGGCGAAGTACTGTGCTCAGTATGGTAATGAGGAGAGGGAACCGGTTCATTTCATTGTTGCAGCAGTGTGCTAGAAGAATGAGGAATTGATGTCGCGCATAGGCAAAAAACCAATCCAGATTCCAGCGGGGGTGGATGTGAAAGTCGCCGGACCCATTGTGTCAGTCAAGGGGCCGCTCGGGAAGATCGATTGGTCCTTGTCCGCAGGCATCGGCGTCTCAATTGCCGATGGACAGCTTGTGGTAAATCGGTCGAATGAGGGCCGGGAGATCCGTGCATTGCACGGGTTGACTCGCGCTGAGCTGAGCAACATTGTTCAAGGTGTTACGAAAGGCTACGAGCGTAACTTGGAAATCACAGGGGTGGGATACAAGGTCGCCGTGCAGGGTCGGACGATGAGCTTCAATGTCGGCTATATCAATCCAGTTACCTATCCGATTCCAGTTGGAATCGACGTGAAGGTGGATAAGCAGACACTGATTAATGTGAAGGGGGTTGATAAACGATTGGTGGGACAAGTCGCAGCAAATTTGCGAGCCATCAAGCCTCCCGACGTTTATAAGCAAAAGGGTGTTCGCTATGTCGGGGAAGTATTACGCAAGAAAGCTGGAAAGACCGGGAAGTAGGGTGATTCATGAATGCTGCAGATAAAGCAAATCAGCTAACCAGGCGGAAACAGCGAGTGCGACAGCGAGTATTTGGAACGGCCGAGCGTCCACGCCTCAATGTGTTTCGCAGCCGCTCCCATATCTATGCGCAGATCGTCGACGATCTCAAGGGAACCACATTGGCAGCCGCGTCCTCACTGGATAAATCTTTGCGCACATCGGTGAAGTCTACCGGCAGCATCGACGGAGCAAAGGCTGTTGGAAAGTTGTTAGCTGAGCGGGCAAAAGCCGCCAAAGTGCAAGCCGTCGTATTCGATCGTGGTGGCCGGATATACCATGGGCGCGTCAAAGCATTGGCTGAAGCGTCGCGTGAAGGCGGGTTGCGCTTCTAGATCGCGCCCCGATTCTGCACGGTGTGGAAACGAGGGAAACAAAGAGGAGACATGTTAGGTGCGAGTTAATCCAGATGAACTAAGCCTGAAGGATAAGGTCGTCTTCATCAACCGTGTGGCGAAAGTCGTGAAGGGTGGAAAGCGCTTCAACTTTTGCGCGCTGGTTGTGGTCGGAGATGGACAGGGATGGGTCGGAATTGGGAAAGGGAAGGCCGCCGAGGTGCCTGTTGCGATCTCAAAAGCGGTGGAGCATGCGAAGAAAAACCTGGTGCATGTTGCGCTCACTTCTGGAACGATTGCGCACGAGGTCCATGGGTTGTTCGGCGCCGAACATGTCCTTCTGAAGCCCGCACAAAAGGGGGCGGGAATTATCGCCGGCGGTGCTGTTCGAGCAGTGGTCGAAGTTGCCGGTGTTCATAATGTCATTGCGAAGACGCTGGGTCGTGGAAATCCCTTTAACACGGTTCGCGCTACCCTCAACGGCCTCTGCCAACTCCGCAATGCTGAAGATGTGCTTAAAGTGCGTCGTGGCGCGATCGACGACGCACAGAATAGGGTGAGTGCGTAATGTCTGCAGCAAACGTTGCTAAAGCCGGTTTCCAGGGGCTGATTATTACATTGCGCCGAAGTCCTATCGGCACACCGCAAAAACATCGACGTGTGTTGAGCGGTCTCGGGTTGAGGAAGATCAGACAGACAGTCATTCGCCCCGATACTCCACAAGTCAGGGGAATGATCGGTAAAGTTGGGTATCTATTGGAAGTGCAGCCACAATGAACTTACATGAACTCGGTCCTGCAAAAGGATCCAGGAAACGACGCAAGCGTATCGGCCGTGGTCCAGGATCCGGTCATGGAAAAACATCGGGAAAGGGCCATAAGGGTCTGTTGGCCAGGTCCGGCGGGCGGAGCCGACAGGCCGGCGGCTTCGAAGGCGGTCAGATGTCCCTGATCCGCCGAGTACCGAAACATGGATTTACCAACGTATTTCGTAAGGAGTACGCGATCGTCAATCTGAAAAGCTTGGGTGACATGATCGTACCCGGCCCCATCACACCACAGACATTGGTTGATGTCGGCTTGGTCAAGCGCAAGTCGTTGCCGATCAAGATTCTTGGAAGCGGAGATCTTACGAAGGCGATCGTTGTGCAGGCGCATAAATTCAGTAAGTCCGCAGAGGCGAAGATTCGAGCAGCTGGAGGGAGAGTCGAGGTTATCCCCGGTGTTTGAGAGACTCCTGACCAGTTTTCAGAATATTTTAAAAATCCCTGAGCTGCGTACCCGCATCCTCTTTACCATGGGGATGTTGATCGTGTACCGGATCGGGGCTCATATTCCCACACCTGGAATCAACGGCGACGCTCTTTCGGATTTTCTGCAAAAGCAAGGCGGCGCCTTGCTCGGGTTTTTAGACATTTTTTCGGGCGGATCGCTTTCCCGGTTGACGATCTTAGCGCTGGGTATTATGCCCTACATCAGCGCTTCGATCATTCTTCAACTGCTGACGGTGGTAGTCCCGCATCTCACAAAGCTGGCAAAAGAGGGAGAGCGCGGTCGAAAAAAGATCATTCAGTACACTCGGTTCGGGACGATCGGCATTGCGGTGATTCAGGGCTTCGGCATTGCCGTTGGTCTTGAACAGATGAATAACGGCGCATTCGTGATGACCGGGGGGTGGGGATTCCGTCTGATGACGGTCATCACCTTGACGGCCGGTACTGGCTTCTTGATGTGGCTGGGTGAACAGATTACTGAGCGAGGTATCGGGAACGGCATTTCCCTGATCATTTTTGCGGGGATTGTCGCGCGCTTGCCTTCCGCTGTGGCCCAAACGTTCAATTTATACACGATCGGACAGCTCAGCATTATCTTGCTGGTCGCGCTTGCCGTGCTGATGGTTGTGGTGGTGGCAGCGATTGTCTTCTTAGAAAGCGGGCGGCGAAAAGTGCCGGTTCAGTATGCGAAGCGTGTCATCGGACGACGGGTCTTTGGCGGGCAAAGCACGCACATTCCGCTGAAGATTAATACCGCCGGGGTCATTCCTCCGATTTTTGCGTCGTCGATTATCGCGTTTCCTGCAACGATCGCAGGATTTTTTGAAACACCATGGGTGAAGGCCTTTGGGGCACAACTCGCGCCGGGATCGTTGCTCTATACACTCATGTACGTCGGCCTTATTCTGTTTTTTTGTTTCTTTTATACCGCCGTGGTCTTGAACCCTGTGGACATGGCGGACAATATGAAGAAGTACGGTGGATTCATTCCTGGGATTCGTCCTGGAACACGGACATCTGACTACATCTATAAGGTACTGACGAGAATTACCTTCGCCGGATCGATTTATCTTGCGATTGTCTGCGTGATTCCGGAACTGTTGATCTATAAACTGAATGTGCCGTTCTATTTTGGCGGCACCTCGCTGTTAATCGTGATCGGTGTCGGCCTCGATACGGCCCAACAAATTGAATCTCATATGCTCATGCGGAATTACGAAGGGTTTCTCGGTAAGGGCATGGCGCCCCTTCGTGGGCGGAGTGGGTGAGGGGTTTTGATGCGCGTGGTATTTCTCGGCGCACCAGGGGTGGGCAAAGGGACTCAGGCCGACCGTATCGCGGCGCAGTATCAGGTGGCGAAGATTTCAACCGGTGATCTTCTCCGAGAGGCGGTTCGCAATCAGACCACGCTGGGTCTCGAAGCGAAGAGCTATATGGATCAGGGAAAGCTGGTTCCTGATTCCGTGGTGATCGGGCTGGTGAAGGAGAAGCTAATTGATCCCAGCTGCGCGAAGGGATTCGTTCTGGATGGGTTTCCCAGAACTGTTCCGCAGGCGGAAGCTTTGGAAGTGGCGTTGGGCGCCAAGGGGATTGCGTTAGGCCGGGTCGTGAACTTTCAGGTTTCACGAGAAGATATCGTGAAGCGACTGAGCGGACGCCGAAGTTGCTCGAAGTGCCCGGCGACATTCCATGTGGATTTTGCGCCGCCCAAGGTGGACGGGGTTTGCGATCGATGCGGAGAGCCGCTTGTGCAGCGCAGCGATGACCGCCGTGATGCGATCGAGATGCGCCTGAGAGTGTACGACGAGCAAACTGCCCCGCTGGTGCATTATTACCAAGAGCGGGGCCTGCTGTTCCATCTGGACGGTTCAGGAGCAGTGGATGTGGTTTTCCAGCATCTATCGCAGGAGCTGGCGCCATACCGGGTGGCATGATCATTCTCAAGACGCCGGACGAAATTGCGTTGATGGCTCAGGCGTCAAGAGTTGTGGCAGAGACACTCAAGGTTTTGCAAAAGGCCGTCCGGCCCGGTATCACGACCGATGAGCTGGACCGCATAGCCGAGAATGAGATTCGGTCCCGTGGCGCGAGACCGGCATTTAAAGGGTATAGAAGTTACCCGAAGACGCTCTGTGCTTCGGTGAATGACCAGGTCGTCCATGGGATTCCCTCCAAGCGCGTGCTGAAGGAGGGGGATATTATCGGGCTCGACCTAGGGGCGATCGTCGGCGGGTTTTACGGGGATTCAGCGGTTACAGTCTCGGTGGGGCAGACCACTGAGCGGGTTGCTCGTTTAGTGCAAGTGACTGAAGAGGCCATGTATCTTGGAATCGAGCAAGCGGTGCCGGGTCATCGGCTGTCGGATATTTCACATGCGGTTCAACGTCATGTGGAGGCCGCCGGTTACTCGGTCGTCACGGAGTTCGTCGGCCATGGGATTGGCCGGCAGTTGCACGAGGAGCCGCAGGTGCCGAACTATGGGAAGCCTGGTCAGGGCCCACGGTTGCAGGCAGGAATGGTTCTCGCGATTGAACCGATGGTCAATATGGGCGGCGCGGCCGTCAAGGTTCTTGAGGATCGATGGACGGCTGTGACGGTAGACGGGAGTCTCTCGGCGCATTTTGAACATACGATTGCGATTGAGCCGAACGGACCTCCGCGCATTTTGAGTCGGCTCTGAGAATTGGGGGCTATGGTCGTGCTGTTCGGAGAGAAAGGATAGCGATACGTGCCGAAGGAAGATGTCATAGAGATTCAAGGCACGGTAAATGAAACATTACCGAACGCGATGTTTCGTGTGTCGCTGGACAATGGCCATAAGATTCTTGCGCACATTTCCGGGAAAATGCGCATGCATTTTATCCGTATTCTTCCCGGCGATAAGGTGACCGTTGAGCTGTCGCCGTACGATCTGACTCGCGGGCGGATCACCTATCGGTTTAAATAGGAGCGCGAAAGAGACATGAAAGTGCGATCGTCCGTCAAGCCGATCTGTGCCAAATGCAAAGTAGTTCGGCGCAAGGGCGTGGTGCGAATCCTCTGCGAGAATCCGCGCCACAAGCAGCGCCAGGGTTGAAGGCGGTATTCGTCAAACGGTAATCGTTAAGCGGTCCTGTTTTTTTCGATTCACGACTGACGAGTAACGATTTACGTTTCGACCGAAGGGAGAAAAGATGGCCCGTATTTCTGGAGTGGATTTGCCGAGAGAGAAGAGGGTGGACATCGGCCTGACCTACCTGTATGGGATTGGACGGGCATCAGCGAGTGCAATCCTGAGTAAGACAGGGATAGATGGATCAATCCGGGTCAAAGACTTGAGCGAAGAGCATATCGTCAAGATCCGAGAAATCATTCAGGAGAGCTTCCAGGTCGAAGGCGATCTGAGAAAGACCTTCTCGATGAATATCAAACGATTGATCGATAGCGGGACATACCGCGGTCTGCGTCATCGGAAAGGGTTGCCGGTTCGCGGCCAGCGGACAAAAACGAATGCGCGGACGAGAAAAGGCCGTCGCTCCGGTGTGGGAAGCAAGCCGAAACCGTCTATGCGTTCGGTATAGTGCGTGACCGTTATCTGATTAGGGGGCTGTATGAGCATCAAAAAAAAGAAGAAGAAAGAACGCCGGATCGTACAGAGCGGGGTGGCCCATGTCCAGGCTTCCTTCAACAACACGATTGTCACGATCACCGACATGAGTGGTAACACGATTGTATGGGCAAGCTCGGGGAACCAAGGCTTCAAAGGTTCTCGCAAGAGCACACCCTTTGCGGCCCAACGAGCCGGCGAGGCTGCCGCGCGCAAAGCGATGGAAAGTGGAATGCGCCAGGTGGATGTCTATGTGAACGGGCCCGGATCTGGTCGTGAATCGGCGATTCGATCTCTTCAGGCCGCTGGATTGCGGATCCACATGATTCGTGATGTTACACCGATTCCGCACAACGGATGCCGTCCACCTAAACGGCGTCGCGTCTGAAGTTGTAATCGTTAATCGTGATACGTGAAGCGAGAGGACAGGAACATCGCTCGGTTGATGAATAACGGTTAACGAAGAACGAGGAGGAAGCAGTGGCAAAGTATCGCGGTCCAGTTTGTCGGTTGTGTCGGCGAGAGGGTGAAAAATTGTTTCTGAAAGGCTCGCGCTGTATGACGGAGAAGTGCGCCATCGAACGGCGGAGCTATCCTCCTGGACAGCACGGTCAAAAGCGTCCGAGGAATTCAGAGTACAGCACGCAGCTGAGAGAAAAACAGAAGCTGCGAAGAATTTACGGCCTGATGGAGTGTCAGTTCCGTGGCGTGTTTGAGCGCGCGGAACGCCAACCCGGTATTACCGGCGAGGTGCTCTTGCGATTGCTGGAATGCCGGTTGGACAATGTGGCCTACCGACTGGGATTCGGCGCTTCGCGGAAAGAAGCGAGGCAGCTGGTGAGCCACGGCCATCTGACCATGAATGGCCGCAAAATCAATGTGCCTGGCGCACAGGTCAAGGCGGGAGATGTGATCAGCGTTCGTGAAAAAAGCCGTACACTGATCTCGATTCAGACGGCATTGGAGTCTGTTGACGGGCGGGGTATTCCAGAGTGGTTGGAACTCGACAAGACGGATTTTAAGGGCATGATACGATCGCTACCGTCGAAAGATCAGATTTCGCTGCCGGTGAATGAGCAGATGGTGGTGGAGTTGTATTCCCGGTAGATCTGGACTTGAGTGAAAGGGCGGTCTCTGCGGCGAATTGGCACCGTTCAGCGGCTGGCTACTTGATGAGATGAAGGGGGAGTCATGATTAAAGCGATGAAAGACTTTCAGATCCCGGCGCGGGTGGAAGTCGACAAAGATACGCACTCAGAAACGTTCGGAAGATTTACAACAGAGGCCTATGAACGCGGGTTTGGGACTACGGTCGGCAACGCCTTACGGCGCGTACTATTGTCGTCGTTGACCGGCGCGGCAGTGACCACGGTAAAGATCGAAGGAGTCCTGCACGAGTTCTCCACGATCCCTGGTATCACTGAAGATGTAACCTCCATTATTTTGAATGTCAAAGGGTTGCGGCTTGCCCTGCATACTGACAAGACAAAGACGATCCGTCTTAAGAAGAAGGGCCCGGGTGAAGCGAAGGGGTCCGACATTATTCATGACGCAGACGTGACTATCCTGACGCCAAATCTTCATGTCGCTACGTTGGACAAAGATGCTTCGTTTGATATGGAAATGACGGTGAAGCATGGGCGGGGCTACGTGCCCGCCGAGCGAAATAAGGAAGAGGGGTTGCCGATCGGTGTGATCGCAATCGACTCGGTATTCTCACCGATCAAACGCGTGAACTTTCATGTCGAAAATGCCCGCGTCGGACGCATAACCGATTATGATAAGTTGACTTTGGAAATCTGGACGGATGGAACCATCTCGCCTCGTGATGCCTTGTCTACGGCAGCTGGCATTCTGCGTGATCACATTGATATCTTCATCAATCCCGATGAGCGAGTTGAAGGGCGCGCTGACCTTGGGGGCGATGAGGCGCAACGGGATGTCAATAAGCATCTGTTCCGTAGTGTGAATGAGTTGGAGCTGTCGGTCCGTGCCGCAAACTGCTTGAAGAATGCCAACATTAAGACCATTGCCGACTTGGTGCAGAAGACCGAAGGGGAGATGTTGCGGACGAAGAATTTCGGAAAGAAATCGCTCAACGAAATTAAAGAGATTTTGACGGAAATGGGTTTGGGTCTCGGTGTGAAACTGGACACGGTGCAACAGAGCAGCGGTAGTCTGAAGAGCGAGTAACTAACAAGAGGGAACCCGTGCGTCATAGAAAAAAAGGCAGACAGCTCGGACGACAGACTAAGCATCGATGGGCGCTGTTCCGAAGTCTAGTGACTTCGCTGCTCGAGCATGATCGCATCGAAACGACTGAGGCAAAGGCGAAGGAAATTCGAGGGTTTACGGATCGAATGATCACGCTTGGCAAGCAAGGGACATTACCGGCTCGGCGGCAAGCCCTTGCATTTATTCGAAGTAAGGATGTTGTTTCTAAATTATTCAGCGATGTGGCGGTTCGATTCAAAGACCGTTCCGGCGGCTATACGAGGACAGTGAAGACAAGACGACGGATCGGTGATGCTGCAAAACTTGTCGCGATTGAACTCGTAACGCGACCGGATACTGCAGCTGCAAAGAAACAGGCAGCTGCTGCGTCAACTCCAGCGAGTCCGGCTGCTGATTAGCAGGATGTGAACGTCTGCCGGCTTCGTTCACGTTTGCTCAGGCGTGCGGCCAAAATAACGGTTTCTCGGCTCCGAGACGCTGTAAGGTTTCCCGTTCGCCAAGATCCATTCCAGGGTCGAACAGCCTTCCAATTGATGTGACATATTCGCTGGCGCGACGCCGCAAGATCACTTCGACAGATACGCGATCTCGTTACCCCGTTAGTGCTGAGTAGATCATTGCCGTGGATCAGGCATACGTTTACTTGGTTTCAATCGCATGCTACTATCGTGCCAGTTCCCTGCATGTTGCTTGAAAGGAAGTAAGAACACAGTGTGGCAACGTTGGGTAAGGGGAGGTTTGCTAACCCTCAGTGTTGTATTGGCCTGTTTCCTTGCATACCTGCTCGTGACCAATTCGACCATGGCTCCCACCACGACGGCGGCGGCACCTGGCTCCATAGGCGTCGCTGATGCCACGATCTCCCAGTTCACATTCACCCAAACGAAGGGCGACACAGTTCTCTGGCAAGTGCAGGCGCAAGAAGCTCGGCTCTTTGAACGGGACAAGCAGGCGGTGCTTCAAGCCGTTGCAGTCACACTATTTGGCCAGCAAGGAAAAGAGTTGACGGTGATCGGAGATGAAGGGACATTGGATACAGAAACGAAAAATTTTTTTCTTGCAAACCGATCGGAGCCCCTCGTGATCCGTACAGCGAGTGGATATATAATTTATACCAACCATTTAGCTTGGACTGAACAAACAAGAGAGATACGCACGCAAGATCCAGTCCGTATCGTTGGGCATGGTTTAGAAGTGACAGGGCGTGGATTGTTGGGACATTTGGACCGAGAAGAATTTGAAGTACTTGAGGATGTCCATGTGGATTTGGCTCCTGCTTCTTAATATGTTTCTGTTTGGGGTGGCCTCCTTAAGTGAATCGGCTGATGCGGCCCTTTCCAAAGGCAGTGCCGATCAAGCAGTAGGCACGACAATTACGGCCAAGAAGATGACCGTAAAGAATCAGGATAGCCAAGCGGTTTTCGAAGGGGCGGTCGTAATGACCCGCGGGTCATTAGTCGTGTATTCCGATCATATGGTCGTGACGTTCCGCGCACAAGACTCGGCCGCGAGCGATAACCTGAAAGGGCCTGAGGCCGTCAAGGATGCCGCGCCTTCGAAGGAGCCTGGTACCGTGCCGGCCGTGTCGAATCGTTCGATCAACAAGATTGAAGCGACGGGACGAGTGAAAATCGAAAAGGATTCAGGAAGTGCGACTTGCGCGAAAGCCGTCTACTACCAGGAGGGGGATAAGATTGTCCTGACAGGCGATCCTGTGGCCTGGGATAAGGGAACACGGGTCAGTGGTAGACAAATCACGATGTTTTTGGCAGAAGATCGGAGTGTGGTGGAGGGAGGCTCGCATGTGCGGATCGAGCCTGATGGAGGGGCCACGAAGTGATCGAGGCGGCTCAGGGGAATGCGGCGTCGATTGACTCCTCGATGAGCGGTACGAACAGTATCGTTTTACGTGCGACTGGATTGGCGAAAAGCTTTCGAGCACGCAAGGTCGTGAAGGGTATCTCAATTGAGGTTCGTGCCGGTGAGGTTGTGGGTTTGCTGGGACCCAACGGCGCCGGGAAGACCACGATTTTCGACATGATCGTTGGTCTGTGCCAGCCTGATGAGGGGGTAATCTCCCTCGGTGAAGAGGTGATTACGGATCTCGCAATGTATAGACGCGCGCGAAAAGGAATCGGGTATCTTCCGCAAGAATCATCGGTGTTTCGACGCTTGTCGGTTGAAGACAATGTGCTGGCAATTCTTGAGATGCTGGATTACTCTCGGGCAGAGCGCCGAGATCGGGTCGATGTCCTACTCAAGGAACTGGACCTCTCGCATATTCGAACGAGTATGGCATATGCGCTGTCGGGTGGAGAGCGTCGAAGGTTGGAAATTACTCGGGCCCTTGCGACCAGCCCGGTATTCATGTTGCTTGATGAACCTTTTGCAGGGATCGACCCGATTGCTGTCGCGGACATCCAGCACATTATTACCCGATTGAAAGAAAAGGGGATCGGCATTTTGATTACCGATCACAATGTCCAGGAAACACTTTCCGTCACGGATCGAGCCTATATCATCAATGAAGGACTGATTCTTGAGGCCGGGTCTCCCGACACCATCGTCAAGAGTGAAATGGCCCGGGCTATCTATTTAGGGGATCGTTTCAAGTTATGATGCGGAGGGATTTGCGCGTATGAAGCTCAGGCTCGATCTTCGACTGAGTCAAAAGCTGATCATGACCCCGCAATTGCAGCAGGCGATCAAGCTGCTGCAATTGTCGAGACTTGAGCTTCAACAAAGCCTCACGCAACATTTAATGGAAAACCCGCTTTTGGAAGATCTCCCCACTGAGGCGGAGGATAGCGAAGCCACGAGTGCAGAGGAAAAAGCGGAAGACGCGGCGGCATCGGCGAACAGTGAGCCGTCGAATGTGGAGGAGTCGACTCCTGAAGAACGCGATACGCCGGATGAGGCCTCAGCGGCTGGCTGGGAAGAGTACTTTGGGAGTGATCGCCGGATTGGGGGATCGGAGTCTCAAGCGTCCTCACAGGACGAGTTTCCTTCCTATGAACAAACCATGGCGAAAGCGACATCCTTGGAGGACCATCTTCTCTGGCAACTGTCGTTTTCCGGTTTGTCGGATCGCGAAAAAGAGATTGGACGGTTGATCATCGGTAACCTGGATGACGATGGATACCTTCGCATGTCTCTAGCGGCAGTGGTCGCCGGGACCGACTTTCAGGAGAAGGAGGCAGAGTCGGTTCTGAAGGATATTCAGAGTTTCGATCCGACCGGCGTGGCGGCACGAGATCTCGTGGAATGCCTGCTCCTGCAAATCGGACATTTGAGGACCAATCCCATGGGCTCACTGGGGGCCAGACCAGGCGCTTTGAAGGGATCGATTGTTGAAGCCATTGTTCAACACCATCTCAAAGACTTGGAGAAGAAGCAATATGCGAGGGTCGCGAAGGCCTTGGATGTCACGATCGATGAAGTGTTTCGGGCGACAAAGGTCATCGAAGCGCTTGAGCCGAAGCCCGGACGACCATATACGAACACCCAGAATTATGTCATTGTCCCCGATGTATTTGTCGTGAAGAATGAAGGCGAGTGGGTGGTATTACTGAACGACGATGGACTGCCCCGTATGCGGATCAGCCCGTATTATAAACAACTGATGGGGGCAGGCCAAAGCGGGTCGGCGGAGACGAAGGCCTATCTGGACGAAAAGCTGCGGGCGGCGCAATGGGTCATTCGCAGCATTGAACAGCGGAATAAGACGATCGTCAAGGTGGTGTCGAGTATCGTGAAGTTTCAGGAGCAGTTCTTTGAAAAGGGCGTACAACATCTGAAGCCGTTAGTGCTTAAGCAAGTGGCTGAAGATATTGGCATGCATGAGTCGACAATCAGTCGAGTGACGGCGAATAAGTATATGTATTGTCCGCAGGGAATGCTGGAACTGAAATTCTTCTTCAACGCCGGCCTGCAGCGGGCAGGTCAGCCTTCCGACATGATGTCGTCGGTAACGGTGAGAGAGATGATCCGAAAAATGGTGGCGGAGGAAGACTCGAGTCATCCTCTCAAAGATGAAGAAATTGCGGCGCGGCTGCTCACGCAAGAAGTAGTGATCGCACGACGAACAGTGGCCAAATATCGGGCGGAAGAGCATATTCCCTCCGCCACTCAGCGTAAGCGGTTCTTTTAGACCTTCCCAATCCAGCTGCGCGCAGTGATCAGAACCAACTCACTTAATCGAATGACAGAGGGGCCAAGGTCCCGCTGTGTGAAAGGATGAATGTCTATGAAAATTACAGGACGACGCCTCGCCATAACACCGGCGCTCAGACAACATATTGAAAGTCGGTTTGAGCGGCTTGTGAGGTATGAGTTGACGCTGAACCATCTGAAGGTCACTCTGAGTGTGAGCAAGCTTCAGCATAGTGCAGAGGTCGTCTGTACGATACAGGGGCGACGGATTCAAGCCAAAGCTTCGACGCAGGAAATGTATGCGACGATCGACCAGCTTGTGGGCCGTTTGGGCGCCCAGATCCGAAAACACAAGGAACGGAAGGCCGAACATAAAGAATCGGCGAAGAGGTCTGTGCGCAAGATCCCGCGCCAGGTCCTTGATGAGGAAGAGGAAGAACTGGAAGTCATTCGTCCGACCCGGGCCGTGCTGACTCTGGAGGACGCGAAACGCCGGCTAGATCCGCAGCCTGGCTCGCTGCTGGTGTTCACTGCGCGGGCTTCCGGAAAATTGCAGATTCTACAGCGGATCGACCATCATCGAATGGTCCTGATTGATCCGTAACGGGCAGGTGACATGGCGGGACTTAAACTAGTTGTGATCAGTGGTCTTTCCGGCTCAGGGAAATCGCACGCCCTCAAGTGTTTCGAGGATGTCGGGTATTTCTGCATCGACAATTTGCCGCCGGCTCTTCTGCCGACTTTTGTCGAGTTATGTAATCAGCAGGGGGGAGAGATAAAAAGTGTTGCGCTCGGCATTGATGTCAGGGAACGTGTGTTCTTTTCCGATCTCGTGGGAATTCTTGAGCGGGTGAAGATTTTGGGCCACACCGTTGAGTTAGTGTTCTTTGAGGCCCGTGAGGAGGTATTGGTTCGTCGTTTCTCTGAGTCTCGGAGGCCTCATCCGCTCCTCCCGCACCTTCCGGTCTTGGAAGGAGTGCGGTTTGAAAAGGAACGTCTCGCCGATCTTCGTCGCCATGCCGATCGTATTATTGATACCTCGGACTTGACGGTGCATGAGTTGCGAGAGCTGTTGATCAGACAATTCAAACAGACGGCTGCGTCTCACCGATTGACCATCTCACTGGTGACATTCGGGTACAAGTTCGGCGTGCCGTACGACATCGACCTTCTGTTCGACGTCAGGTTCTTGCGGAATCCGTTCTTCGTTCCAGACCTCAAACCATTGACCGGCGAAGATCCAAGGGTGCGGACCTACGTGCTGACCGATCCAGACGCCGTCGCGTTCATTGAACGGCTGGAGAGCTTCTTTAAATTCCTCATTCCTCTTTTTGAGCGAGAGCGCCGCAGTTATGTGAATGTCGGGCTAGGCTGTACCGGCGGACGGCATCGATCGGTGGCCATCGCCGGTCGTCTCCAAGAAAGTTTTTCGGCGCTCGGATATCAAGTCACCGTTGCCCACCGCGATCTCAACAAGTAGTAAGCCTCGGAGACGTCAGCCTCTTCTCCCCTACCTCGCTATCGCCTCACCTTAAGCGCATGCGTGTGCGCGAAAGGCGATTTTCTTGACAGGTAGAGCGGCTGGACTATACTTAGCATGTGCATGAAGCAAATCCGAGCTGCAGGCGAACAATTAAGATGTGTAGCTTACGTAAATCATGTGCAAGAGGCTTCTCATCAGGGGGAGAGAGAATGGGGAGTGAGGGCGACATATCGATACGGAGCCAGAATGGCATAAAGACACATTCTGCAGGTGGGAGCCGCAGTATTCGGGAACATGGTCGGTATGGACCCTCTGCGTGAAATTCACATAAATAGTTGTACTCCGCGAATAGTCATGTACAGTCAGGGACACATATGCTGAGCTCATTCAAAACTCTGTCCGAAACCGATCTGTTCTCGATGTTCACCCCGAAGCGACAGCTCGTTGGGCTGGACATCGGGTCGAGCGGTATCAAGCTCGTTCAGCTGAAGGAAAGCCGCGGGCGATACATTCTCCAGAAATTCGGGGTGAAACCGCTTGAGCCGGAAGTCATCGTCGACGGTACGGTGATGGATGAGGGGCGAGTGGTGTCGGCCATTAAGGAATTGTTTGAGGAAACGAACATCAAGGTCAAGCAAGTTGCCGTATCGATTTCAGGCCATGCGGTCATTATTAAAAAGATCAGTCTTCCGCCGATGCCTGATGAGGAGTTGGAGGGGCAGGTCCGGCTTGCCGCAGAGCAGTACATCCCCTTCGATATTAATGAGGTAAACATCGACTTTAGCGTGTTGCCTTCTTCTGAGACTGACCTGGATGCGCAGGGAGAGATGTCGATCATTCTCGTTGCGGCCAAGAAGGACAAGATCAACGAGCTGACCGAGCTCGTCAAGGGAGCGGGGCTGCTTCCGATTGTCATGGATGTCGATGCCTTTGCGATCGAAAACATGCACGCAATCAATTATCCGGTTTCGCAGGAAGAAACGACCGCGCTCGTCAACATTGGCGCCAGTGTGATGAACATCAATATTGTTCGAGGCGGCACCTCGTTGTTCACGCGTGATATTCCCATTGGAGGAAACCGCTATACCGAAGCTATTCAGCGGGAAATGGGCATGTCCTATGAAGAGGCGGAGGAAACCAAAAAGGGTGAGCGTTCGGGAGGGAATAATCAGGCCGCGGTGACCACGGTTGTCGACAGTGTCAATGCCGAGGTTGCGTCGGAAATTGCTCGAACCATCGATTATTTCAAGTCAACGATGCCGGACGCGGACGTTCAGCAAGTGCTCTTGTGCGGGGGGGGCGCTCAGGTCAAAGGCCTGCTTACGCAATTGAAAGACCGTATGCATGCGGTCGTCGAAGTCGCGAATCCGTTCAGTGAAATCGACACCTCCGGAAGCGATTTTGATCAAAACACATTAGCCGAGTTGGCTCCGTTGGCTGCCGTGGGGGTTGGATTGGCCCTTCGATCGGTGGGGGATCGATGATTCGCATTAATTTATTGCCGGGGCCCAAGGGGCATAAGGCGAAGCCTCAGTACGACGTCAGAGCACAGGCGCTGTTGGGAATAGGTCTGTTGTGTATCACTTTGGCGGGATGCTGGTGGTACTCGGCGTCACTCGATGAAGAAATAAGCACGCGGCAGACCGAAAAGCTCGATAAGGAAAGGCAGGTCGCGCAGCTGAAAGAGCAAGTGAAACAGGTGTCCGATTTTGAAAGCCGGAAGAAAGTGCTGGAAGACAAAAATCGTATCATCGATGAATTGGAAAAGTCGCGTGTCGGCCCTGTCAAGGTGCTCGACCATGTCAGCCAAAGTCTGGAACCGTTGAAGGTGTGGCTCGTGAGAATCGCGGTCACCGGGAAAGAAATCGATATCGAGGGGCGCGCGGCGACGAACGACGACGTGGTGGAATTCGTGAATAACCTGCGCCGCACCGACTATTTTACGAATATCGATCTTCAGGAAAGTCGAGCTGCGTTGGAGAGCAAATTGAGCCTGTATCAATTCAAACTTGGTTTTCGTCTCAAAGGGTGAGAAGCATGAAGTTGCCGGCTATTCATCTTGAGCTTTTGCGGTCAATCCCGTTGGTTCAGAAGGTGGGGCTTCTTCTGATGATTCTTGCCGGAATTATCGTGGGCTTTTACTATTATGTGGCCGAGCCAAAATCCGCTGAAATTGAAATGCTCCAGGCTTCAATCGGCACGCTCGACACCGAAATTCAAACGTTGACCATCAAAGTCAGGCACCTTGACGAACTAATCGCAGCCCATAAGCAGTTGGAGATTGAGCTTGCCAAAAAGAAAGAGCGGCTGCCTCCTGAAGAGGAAGCCGTGATGTTGCTCAAACAAGTGTCAGATCTGGGGATTCGCCTCGGGCTCGACGTGAAGCTTTGGAAGCCGAGCGCCAAGACCGAAGACGCGTCGAAACTCTTTGTGAGGATGCCGGTCAATGTAGAAGTCTCCGGCGGCTACCATACCGCGGCCTTATTTTTCGACCGAATCAATGCGTTGCCTCGAATTGTGACCGTGTCCGGCCTCAAAATGGGATCTCCAAAGTTTGAGAAGGGACGGGTTGTCACACAGACGGTGTTTGACCTTGTCGCCTATGCAGCACCGGAGGAACCGAAGCTGGTTGCGGCAGCGCCAGCGGTTCCACAGAAGAAATAGAGCCGAAAATTCTGGATGCGCGTGAGCATGAACAATGAATGTCATCTGTGAAAACTGGCGGTTGACCATGAAGATTGCAAGAACAACTCTGATCGGATGTGTCGGTCTGTTCGTCGCAGTTAGCCTGAGCTCCGCTGAAACCGATAAGAGCTCTCAGCCCCTCAGCAATGAGCCGAATCAAGCGGTACTCCCGGTATCAGCCACGGCAGCCGGGAATGATATTGTTCAACCGGCTTCACTCAGCTCAATAAGTGAGCCGGTGAGCGCACGTTCCTATGATCCTTCCGGGCGGCGTGATCCGTTTGCGCCGGTATTGCAACAGTTGGGACTCGGGCCGATTGACCTCACGCTGCCTCCCCTCCAGCGCATCGGACTCACAGAGATGAATCTGATTGCTGTCGTATGGGGGGCCTATGGCAATACGGCGATGGTTCAGACCCCGGATGGGAACGGATACACGGTGCGCCGAGGAACGCGCATCGGTCCCAATAATGGCGTGGTGAGCGCCGTGACAGAGAAAGGTATTGTCGTGCAAGAACGGTTCACAGATGTGTATGGGAGTAAACAGGAACGGGAGTATGTCAAGCTCCTCCACCCGAAAGAGGGCGCAGAATGACACCTAAACTGATCATGACAACCACAGCATTTGCTCGCGTGCTCTCGACGGTGGGAGCGTTCAGCGCCTTGATGGCTATGCCGTCGATGGGGGCGTCAACCGACGCGCTTGCTGCTGAATCTGACGCCCCGTTGAGTTTCCATGGAGGTCTGGCGCAGACGCTGACCCGCATAGATGTGCAGCGCGGCACGAATGACATTCGTGTTGTTCTCTCGGGGGACGGCAAGCTGGCCCATGAGGCGACACGCCTCGATGAACGACGTCTGATGATCGACATTCCAGGCGTGTCGTCCGCCATACGCAAGCCGGTCATATCTGTGGACCACCGGATATTAAAGCAAGTGCGCATGGGCTATCATGCCGATAGAATACGTGTGGTCTTTGATCTTGCCGGCACGGCTGTCTATTCGATTGAACCGCAGGGCGCAAATCTTCTTGTGACACTTCGGGAAGGTGCCGGTCCGGATATGGGCGGAGAGATTTATCCCAATCCTGGCGAGGCGGTCGAACGTGTCCAGTCAGAGAGTTCTGCCATACCAGTGGTCCAGATGGACGCCACACCTCGTGTAGTTCAGCGGGCAATGGCCAAGGCTCGACGGTCTTCAACGAAATTTTATGCGCGACCGGCTCAGATGACAGCCGGGGAGCCTATCCAGGCGACGTCCGGAGGAGACCATGCAGCGGAGGTCACTACACCAAAGGACGATGTGGTTGTTGGGGAAACACGCTACATCGGACGGCGCATTTCGCTGGATTTCCAGCAGGCCGATATTAGTAACGTGTTGCGGCTCATCGCCGAAGTGAGTGGGTTCAACATGGTTGTCGGTGAAGGGGTTAAGAGCAAGGTCACGATGAAACTCGTGAGCGTGCCCTGGGATCAAGCGCTCGATATGATTTTGAAAATGAACGGGTTAGGCAAGATCAGGCAAAGCAACATCCTGTGGATCGATTCGCTGGCGAACATTGCAAAACAGCAGAATGAAGAAGCGCAGGCGAGGGATGCCAAGGTAAAAGCAGAACCGCTGATCGATCGGGTGTTCTATATCAGAAACCTGCAAGCGCAGGAACTCATGACGTCTCTTCGGCAATATTTGAGTCCGAGAGGGTTGATGCAATTTAGCCTGGGATCTAACGCCTTAGTCGTTCGGGATACGGAAGCTCAGGTTGGGGTGCTGAAACAACTGGTAGAGGGGCTCGATCTCGAAGTGCCGCAAGTCCAAATCGAAGCCAGGATTGTACAGGCCGATACGACGTATTCGCGTTCACTGGGCGTTCAGTGGGGTATCCAGAATGTGAATCAGCTCGGACCTGCTTTTGGAGTGGCAAATTTCAGGACAGGCACTCTCGGAACATTCGGCAATCAAGTGTCTGATTTTCTGGTCAATCTTCCTGCCACGGTCGGAGGTTTGCAGGCGACGCCCGGTGTCGGATTTACGATAGGGAAAGCGGATGGAGCATTGTTGGATATGCGGTTGTCGGCAGGTGAGTTGCTCGGTCTGAGCAAAGTCATCGCCGCGCCGAAGGTCACGACGCTGGACAAGCGGGAAGCCAAGATCTCACAGGGGGAATCGATCCCATTCCAGACGACCTCCCTCCAAGGAACTCAGACGACATTTGTGGATGCAAACTTGGAACTCAATGTGACGCCTCAGATTACTTCGCGCGATCCGAAGGAATCCGGCAAACTGATCATGATGAAAGTTCGCGCAACCAGAAATGCCGTTGGCGCGCGGAGCAATCCGGCCGGTCCGAGTATCGACCGGCGCGAAGCCAATACCCAGGTCAATATCCGCGATGGCGAGACGATGGTAATCGGTGGAGTGTTTATCGATACGCAGAACAACAGCGTGATCGGTATCCCCTATCTCTCTCGTGTGCCAGTATTGGGATGGCTCTTTAAACAGAAGACCGAAGCCGTTGCGAAACAGGAGTTGCTCATTTTCTTGACGCCCACCATTGTGAAGACAATGTGAAGAGCTGGAGCCGATCTTCTGGTGTTTCACCAATGGGCGAGAGGTAACGGTTGCTGCTTCAGTTCGATCTCCTAAGGCGTATCCGCCGGTCCGCTGCGTCTTTCTGCCCAATCAATCCTGATCCTTTTCAGCGCATCAGCAAGCAACGGATGATCGCCGGATTGTCTATGCGACATACTCGGCGGTAGTGGGCCAATTTGAAATACGCTGACGTTGCGGCTACTCAATTGTTGTTCAAACTGACCCACCGCCCACTCGGCGACTGCATTGACATCACGTTTCTGGCAGCGGCGATAGAGCAGGAGTCTTTGGCCCGGAGTCGCGCCTGAAAACCTTCTAGTTTCCCACCCGTTGTGGTACCATCCTCCTTTGATGTCAGCCGTCACAACTCAACATGACGCTGGGCGAAGCCACTGTGAAATCCAATCTTCTTATCCAAAAAGAATCGGATGCCCCATTGGTATATCGAGTCAGGAGAGACTACCGTTGAGCATGGCCGGTGTCGCGGAACAGATTGTGCCGGTGATGTTGGGGGAACGAAGCTACAACATCGTCCTTCATCCTGGGTTGCTCGCGACGGTCGGCGACAGGCTCAGCAACATCGCGACTTCTCAGAAGATCGGAGTGGTGACCGATCGGCATGTCGCGCGTCATTATCTTCACGGGACCCTCCGTTCGCTTCGCAAGGCGGGATACGATCCGACTCCGATTATTCTGCCGCCGGGAGAGCGAACGAAAACACTCGGCACCATTGCCAAGATTCTTGATGTGTTGGCCAGACACAAATTTGAACGCCAGTCTCTGTTGCTGGCGCTCGGCGGTGGAGTCATCGGCGACATC
Organism: uncultured Nitrospira sp.; assembly: GCA_964626135.1. Taxonomy (GTDB): domain Bacteria; phylum Nitrospirota; class Nitrospiria; order Nitrospirales; family Nitrospiraceae; genus Palsa-1315. Next base: position 7,288 of record CAZVEZ010000003.1, on the reverse strand, counting down.
ACCGGATTTGCCGCCGCGATCTATCAACGGGGAATTCCCTTTGTACAAGTGCCGACCACGCTAGTGGGGCAAGTAGATTCCAGCGTCGGAGGCAAGACCGGTGTGGACCATCGGTTGGGAAAGAATCTCATCGGAGCGTTTTACCAGCCGCGCGCGGTGTTGATCGACCCGCTCGCATTGCGCACCCTGCCTCGGCGAGAATGGATCGCCGGTTTAGCCGAAGTGATCAAATACGGGATTATCGCCGAGGAGAAATTTTTCGCGTTTCTGGAGCAGGAAATTCCCGCGCTGTTGAAACTGGAGGACGAGCCGGTCATTCGCGCGATTACACGATCCTGCGAGATCAAAGCGCAGGTGGTAGGCGCGGACGAACGGGAATCGGACCGCCGCCGGATTCTCAATTACGGCCACACCATCGGGCATGCGCTGGAGTCCCTCACAGGTTACCGCTCGTTGATCCATGGTGAAGCAGTCGGGATTGGGTTGGTGCAGGAAGCGGATTTGGCTTGTCATATGGGCCTGTGTGAACGAGAGGTTGTCGAACGGATTAGAAGTCTGGTGCAGCGGGCCGGGTTATCCGAACAGGTCCCACGAGTTTCCTTTAGGGTCCTTTGGGGCGCTATGCAGCAGGATAAGAAGGTGATCGGCGGGCGGATCGTCGGGGTATGGCCTGTACGGATAGGAGAAGTGGTCATTCGTCCGATCGACGAGCAGGCCTGTGAAGCATGGTTTCAGCATAGACATGGACATGGGAATCGTCCGCCGAGCAACCGTCGGTTACGCGCGCATTCTGTCCGTCGAACCTCCCGTGTAAAAGGTACATCTCTATGACGACCACGCGCATGCCATCGGTAGCCCACCTCCAACAGGCCTTGCGGGAAAAAACACGCGAAGTCGATGTGCTCCATCGGATTTCTGCGTCGATCAGCAATCAACTTGATCTCGAGGCCATTCTCAAACATATCGTCGAAGTGGTCGTCGAGGCGACCAAGGCGGATGCCTGTCTCCTCTACCTCTTGTCGGATAACCAGGACGAACTCATTCTCCGCGCCTCGAAAAACCCTCATCCGAAATTGATCGGCCGCATCACGATCGGTTTGGGGGAGGGCATTACCGGATGGGTGGCTCAGGAGCGAACGCGTGTCGTCATTCCGAGTAACGCGAACGACGATCCGCGATTCAAGTTTTTCCATAATCTCCCGGAAGACCGCTATCAAGCCTTTGTCTCCGTGCCGATCATGGCCAAGAAAGAGGTAGTCGGCGTAATCAACGTCCAGCACAAACGCCCAAGGCGTTATCAAGCGGACGAGATCGCATTGCTCTCGACGATTGCCAATCAAGTCGGCGGCGCGATCGAAAATGCGCGGCTCTATGATCAAATGCAGCGCAAAGCCTTACAAGTGGAAACGCTGTCGCAGGTTTCTGAAACAGTGGCGTCCAATCGGCTGATCAAAGATGTGCTTCAACTGCTGGTGACGATGACTGCGCAAATGATGAACTCCAAGATCTGCTCGATCATGCTATTGGACGAAGCCAGCGGAGAACTGCGGATCGAGGCGACGCAAAGTCTCAGCGAACAATACCGCCGCAAGCCGAACTTGAAAGTGGGACAGGGCATCAGCGGCCGCGCGGTGAAAGATCGCCGCCCGATTGTCGTGGCCGATGTCACCACGGATCGAGACTATATCTATCGGGATATGGCCAAGCAGGAGGGGTTGTGCTCATTAGTCTCGGTGCCCATGATGGTGCGGGAGAAGGCAATGGGGGTGATCAACAGCTATACGTCTTTCCCGCACGTGTTTACCAGCGAAGAGGTCAAGTTGCTTCAGGCTATCGCAAATCAAGCCGCCATCGCCATTGAGCATACGGCCCTGGTCGAGAAGTCTTTTGAGATGCAGGAAGCGCTGGCGGTTCGGAAGCTGATGGAGCGGGCCAAAGGCTACCTGATGCGCTCAAGAAGGCTGACTGAAGAAGAGGCGTTCAAACTCATTCAGCGTCAAAGCATGGATTTGCGGAAGTCGATGCGGGAGGTAGCCGAGGCGGTGCTCCTGGCTGCAGAACTCGATCAACGGGCTGAAAAACAGCGGGGGTGAAAGTCGGAGAGTGAGCCTGTCTTCGGCACAGGTGTCAAGGAGTTGCCGGCGTGTTCTGTTTGAAAGGCCCAATGTGTTTCTGCGAATTTCGTTCAGCTTCCTGCTCGGCTAACTGCCGTTTGATATCGCGCAGTTCTTTTTTCATAGCATCGAATTCACGGTCTCTCGACTGAATAGGCGCTTGGATTGTCGGTGAGGTCTGCGCTGGCGCAGCGGGTTGTTCGGTCACGGCGGCAGGCTCACCGGCGGGAATTTGATCCTGTGTCGGCGCCTTTGAATCGGCAGGGAGAGAGGTGAGTAACGCATAGTCGAGGACCAATGTCGATTCGGCTGAGTGCGCGCCGTGATAACTGTCAGGCCGTTTTGCCGATTCAGGGAAAAAGAGAATGGTGGGTTGTAGTGCCGGCCCGCCGGCTCCGTACCGTGACGGGGGGATCAGCCAGGGCATGGTCAGATACAGTGACTTTCCGTAGGCGTAGAGAGAACCCTTCATCGATTCCCATGGCGTCCCCGTTTGAACGACGCGAAACCCCACCTTCTGGTCAGACGCAGCTCTGGTAAGTCCCTCGGCCAGGAGGGGAGCCAGAAACTGAACATCCTCGTCCCTAAACGCTCTAATAGCCTCTGACTTGCCTAAAACTAGGCCCCCCAATAGTCCTCTGTTCTCCTTGACGGCCACGCCCCGGAGGACACGGGCCATCGTATCCGTCGATAATCTGATGGGGTGGGCGGCCCGGAGCGATCGATCAGAAATCCGCTCCAAATACACGACTCCACGGTCGGACTCATGAATCGCTAAATCCAAATCAGGCCCTGACGCGCAGGCAGACAAGGCCAAAGTGGCTCCAATCAGCAGCACAAGCGCGTGTCGTGAATGAGAAGACATCGTCGATGCGTACCCTGTATGCCAGCCGACAGTCTAGCACAACCGAAATAGCGAGGACACCGGCAACTTCCTCCAGGCATGAACGCGCATCTTACCACTTGACAGGAGAGCAAGAGACTCCGAGAATCAGCACCCCGATTGCATGGTAGTGAGTGACGGACAACGACGTCCGTCGATCCAGCCGGAATAGCAGAAGAGGACAATGGCGTCCTGTCTGACGGACAGAATGACCGGAAGGGCCTTTTCTCCTGCCCCAGCACAGCCCTCCTCGGTTGTCTCGAGAGCATGGAACGAACATGCGGCCACAGGCATGAACGTGAATACCCGCTGGACTAGGCTTCGGGATTCTCATGAACGCGGGCTGGTGGAGGGTCTGAACATGATTGATGCGGTGGCGACGCGAATAGGATGAATGGCCATGCCTGAAACCAAGGCTCCACGTCCCTATTCTTGGCTGCCGATCCTCATCAGTGTGCTGCCGGTCGTCATGCTGACCATCGGCGCAATTGCATTCCGCTACATCGAAACCCGCATGATTGCGACAACAGGGGAAACCCTGGCCCTGTCGGCCTCCGAAGTCTCGGATAAAGTGGACCGTTTTCTCATGGAACGGCATGCTGATGCGCTGATGATGGCCAGCGTATTCAGCGCGCAGTCACACAATCGAGCGTTCCAGACTGAGTATGTCGCACGGATGAGGACCGCGTACCCGGATTACCTCTGGATCGGCGCCACGAACGCGCAAGGGCAGATTGTGATCGCCACCGATCCGACCACGATCGGACGAGATTACAGCGCGCAATCCTGGTTTCAGGCCGTGCGCAACGGCCGCGGAGTCCATATGGGGGATGTGGAGCCATTCGCGGTGATGGGCGGCCCTGACGCAATAGCCGTGACCGCTCCCATCACCGGACCGCGTGGAGAATTCGTGGGGGCCGTGACGACAAGAGTGGGGATTCCCGGGCTGGAAAACATCATGACGGGGACTCTGCTGGCCTTCCGGCAACGGGAGGGCTTTTGGGGAGCGCTGGAATACCAGTTCCTGACGGAGAAGGGGGTAGCCTTCATCGATTCGGATCTCCAGCATAAAGGCCTCGTCAATCTCAAACAACTCGGTGTGCCGTCGGCGCTGGTCAGCGAAAGCTCCCTTTCAAATTACATCGAGGAGGAGCACCGGCGGCGCCACGTGTCGGTCATCACGGGCTATGCCAGGCCTCCAGTTCGTGGCGGGTATGAGGGTATACATTGGACGGTATTGGTGCGCATGGACCGGCGCGACGTGCTGGCGCCGATTCGAGAGGTCCTCTGGAACCTTGGCCTGGCTGGCAGCGCCCTGGTGGTTCCAACATTCGGACTCTTAGTGTGGACTGTGACGCGCGTGCGGAAAGAGTATTGGCATGCGCAACAGGAGCGCAAACTTGCCAGAGAGGCCGAAGCGTCGCTGCGCGAGAGCGAGGCGCATACCCGGCGCATTGTCGAGATGGCGCTCGATGGCTTCGTCGGGATGGATGCCGATGGATTCATCACCGAGTGGAACGTCCAAGCCGAACAGATGTTCGGCTGGTCACGGAAAGAGGCCATCGGACGGCGTCTTTCGGACACCATCATCCCGGCGCAACACCGGGGAGCCCATGAACGGGGATTGCGGCATTTTCTTGCAACCGGCGAAGGTCCGATACTGAGCCGGCGTATCGAAATCACAGGCAAGCACCGGGACGGGCACGAAATTCCGATCGAACTGGCGATTTCGCCGGCCTTGGGGGCGGGGGGAGCCTACACGTTCAGCGCGTTCGTGCGGGATATCTCCGTGCGGAAGCAGGCGGAGGAGCAGAGCCGCATGCACCAAGAGGAACTGCAACAACTCAACGAGGCCTTGGATAAACGTGTGCAGGTCCGGACACAGGAACTGGCGACTGTCAACGAATCATTACTCGCGGAAGTCGCTGAACGGATGCAGACCGAGTCGTCGCTCGAGAGCAGCCGGCAAGCCCTGGAGAAGTTGGCGCTTCAGCTGTTGCGTGTGCAGGAGGATGAGCGGCGTCGTATCTCGCGAGACTTGCACGATGATATCAATCAACGGCTCGCGTTGCTGGCCATGGATATCGAAGCGGTCGAACGGCAGCTCAGTGTCTCGCCGGGCCGGGCGGCTCAAGCCATCTGCGCGATACAAGACCGGGTAGTGGATTTGTCCGACGTGGTGCGGCATTTGGCCTATCAACTTCATCCCTCTATTCTCGATGACCTCGGTCTTCCGATCGCCCTGCAGCGGCTGGTGGACGAATTCACAGCTCGAAGCCATATACAAGGGAGTTTTGGACACAAGGATATTCCCGCCACCATCCCTCAGGAGATCGCGACCTGTTTGTATCGCGTCGCCCAAGAAAGCCTCAGCAACGTGGCTCGCCATGCCGCGGCGTCTCGAGTCGATGTGGAGATGACTCGGTCACAATCCGGACTGACCGTCACGATTACAGACAATGGAGTGGGATTTGACGTTGAGCAACCACGACAGGGGCCGCATGGACTGGGGTTGCTCGGCATGAAAGAGCGAGTCGCCTTGGTTCACGGAGATTTACAAGTCGTGTCAGCCGTGGGGAAGGGAACGAGGGTGCAGGTGGTGGTGCTCGTTCCGGAGGAGGTGTCATGAGCCGGCCCCGAGTGCTCTTGGGTGACGACCATACCCTGGTGTTGGACGGATTCCGGAAATTGCTGGAAGAGCAGTGCGAGATCGTCGGTGTGGCGGAGGACGGCCGCACCCTGGTTCGAATGGCGCAGGAACTTGAGCCTGACATCATCACACTCGATATCTCGATGCCGCAGCTCAACGGGGTCGATGCCGCCAGGAAATTGAAGAAGATTCTGCCCCGCGCGAAGTTGATCTTTGTGACGATGCATGCCGATCCGGCCTATGTGAACGAAGCCTTCAAGGCCGGCGCCTCCGGCTATCTGATCAAACGATCCGCCGGTTCAGAATTGCGCCAAGCCATCCAATCCGTCATGGAGGGACAGTGTTATGTCACCCCCCTGGTCGCAAAAGGTCTGGTCCAGTCGGTCATCACCGGGGGAAAGCCTCCTGATCTGAAAGACAAGTCCTTGACTGGACGCCAGCGGGAAGTCTTGCAACTCGTGGCAGAAGGGCTGACCGTCAAGGAGATTGCGTCGGCTCTCAATCTTTCCCCGAAGACGGTTGAGTTTCATAAATCACAGATCATGACGCAACTCGACCTTCACACAACGGCGGAGCTTACCAAGTACGCTCTCGTCCACGGCCTCCTCGCTTCAGAGTAACGCCCCGCGCGTCGTATCCGCGAGGCACACGAGACGGGCGCGACGAGCGGGAAAGGCGAGACTGGTAAGAGTTCGAAGCTTGGATCTCCCTTTCCCCCAGTCTCTCCCCTGCCCATAATTACCCGGTCTCTCTTTCCTGCTCGTCTCGCTTTTCTCGCGCGTCCCGCCAGTCGCGCTGCCTTCGCCCAGTGAGATTGTCCTGCCTTCCTAGGGGAATGCCTAGTGTGTTTACTTTTCCATTCAGGGTATAGAGATCGCGACCATGAACAATGGATATAGGCAGGATTCAGTCATTGACCACCTCAACCGCTGGGGTCGAGTGTGCGTGTTGGATAGACCGCGAGGGGCTGGAACGTGCGCACAATGGAGTGCGCCGCGACGTCGTCGTCGAAGTCAGAGAGCCGGAAATGAGTGAGCAGCAGAATCATCAACAGGGCATAGGAGGCTGTCATTTATGAACGCACATCAAAAAGGACGGTGGAAAGCGTGTGTGGTTGCCGTAGCCGCCCTCGCGCTGGTCGCTGGGATGGTCTCTACGGTCCCCAGCGCTTACGCCGGCGGCACGATCAAGGCCGACGACGACAAGTGGATTTCTGTCGGCATGGGCATGCGTATGAGTTTCAACGCGGTAGAAGATGGGTCGGCGAGCGGTGGACAATGGAGCAACAACTTCGGTGTCAACAACGCTCGTCTGTATGTCAACGGGAAGATCCACAAGTACGTCGGGTTCGAGTTCAACACCGAATGCTTTAACTGTTACATCGGCGGAGGTTCGGGTGGAGGATTCGGGGGAAATTCCAGCATGGGCATACTCGATGCAATCGGGAAGTTCGAGATCAATGACCCGGTGAACGTATGGTTCGGGCGCTTGTTGGTGCCGACAGAGCGCGGCGAATTGAACGGCCCCTATTACCACGCGGTCTTCGACGGTTTCCGAACGCCGTTTAATCAATCCGACTTCAGCGCGAATGTCGGCATTCCAGGTGGGGCCGGTCTCTATGGCCGCGACAATGGCGCCGTC
>CAZVEZ010000002.1:0-74369 GCA_964626135.1 uncultured Nitrospira sp. | reverse complement strand
TCCCGCTCTATCTCACGCTCAAAGAGTGGTACCTCATACGCCGCGCGCGCGCGCGCCTGGATTTCAGCGGAACATCCGAACTCGACCTCTTTGCCGCTCTATGGGTTGTGGGGGTCTTTCTATTTTTCACCGCTTCTTCAACCCGCTTACCCCACTACATCGGCCCATTGTTTCCCGCCGCCGCCCTGTTGACGGCCTCGTACTGGTCGCGGTGTCTGTTCGATCCGGGAACGAAAGGAATTCGAGCCTCCATTCACCTCATGATGGGTGTGGGTTATCTCTTGGCAATCGGGTTTGCCTGCCTCCCTACGCTCTACACGGCATACGCCTCCAAAATGGTGCGGGAATTCCCCTTGGCCGGACAGATAGAGCTGGGTGTCGGTCCCTATCTGGCGGCAACCGTGTTGCTCTTCGGGATGGCGATTGTGGGATATCTTGGGTTGAACGACGAACGGCGTGGAGGAGCGTTCTGGGCCGCCGGAGCGACCCTGGCCGGGCTGGTGTTGATCGTCATCGTCGTCATTATCCCGCCCATCAACCGATATGCGGTCGCACCTCCACAGGAACTCGCCTATGCCGCGGGACTGAACCTGACTCCCCAGGATCAGTTCATCGCCTATAGCACGACGAGGGCGTCGTCCGTATTTTACGCAAGACGCAAAACGCTTTTCGTGCATAGGGGGGAAGAAGACCTGATACGGGCGGCCTTGAAAGAACCGACGCGAGTGATGATTCTCTTGCCGGAGAGCGCACAATCGAAGTTGCCGACTGAAGCGATCGGGCTGGTTCCGATTCTTAAACGCTACGGCTATATCCTGCTGGCCAATCAGTCAATGGTGACGACTCCTGAAAGCGCCGCTCCGCCACCGTCACCCGGCATTCTCGGGCACTGATCCGTCACACCATCGGCAGGGCACCTCTGAGATCGACCACCAGCAACAGCACCAATAGCACTGCGAGAACAAACGCCGCTTCCTTGAGCCACAGGCCATACCATGCGGGCTCGATCGCAGAAGCCGTTTCGACCTTCCAATAACTTCGCAGCCAGTGCGCGAGGCAGACGCACAGCACCGTCATCGTCACCCACAGTGAACCCGTTGTCATGCCGAGCCCAAGGCCGATGAGACTCTGCGTTGCGCTTATGGAGAGCCACGGCGGCATCTTCGCGGCCTTGACCGCCAACAGCACATGGCCGGCGAGCCCGAACACGGTGAAGAACACGCCGGCGCCGATCCATAGCGCGGCCGGCCACACATCTGTCGGTCGATGTCCGATCGTCCAGACCACGGCCAAAAACGCAGCGAGGAGAGGCGTGATCTCAAACAACGCTGATTCGAGAGATGTACGCCACTCACGCCATGGGCGGGCCGCCACCGAGCCGATCACATACCCGATGACCGCGCCCCCTGCCACATCAGTCAGAAAATGCGACCCGCGCACAATGCGGCTCGCGGCAATGGCCATTGCAAAGGGAAGAATCACCCAACGCCATTGAGGAAACTTTGCCGCCAATACAGTTGCCACCGCAAAAGAGGCGGTCGCATGGCCGGACGGAAACGAATCCCAGCCGCTGCCGGTTACCGGAGACAATTCGAGATTCCCCGCATGCATGAATTTGGGACGAGGCCGTCCGACCGCATGCTTGACAAGATTGCCGATGCCTGCCGCGATTCCATGCGCTAAGAGACTTCTCCATCCTGCGGCTTTCCAGGTTTCCTGCTTCAATCCAAGCCCGACCGCCCAGATGGCAAGGCTGATGACCGCCAACGACTCTCCCCGGCCAAGTTGATTACCACTGTCGCTGAGTCGGGCTAACCAGGGATTGGCCAGATGGTCAATGTGAAGATCGTTGAGCGAACGCACAAACCGGGTGAACGGCACATCCCACTCGAACAATCCGAGAAACACAAGGACAAGCGCGCCGCAGGAACAGACGAGCGACAAAAGACGAGTGGCGCGCGGCCTCGGGGATACGGATTCTCTTATCGCTCTTTCGCCGTGTGTCTCTCGTCCCTCGCCTGACGAAGTCACGGCGCCCAATCCGCCAGAAAAACGTTGAACTCGCCGGGAGCCTTGGCCGATCGATCTGATACCCACACCAATCGCGCGCCGTCCGGAGAAAACATGGGAAAACTGTTGAAATGCCCGTCGAACGTGAGCCGCTCGAGACCTTGCCCGTCCTCACCGATCGCGTAGAGATGAAAGCTTGGCCGTCCGCCTTCATCTTTCGTTTCAATATTCGATGAAAAAATGATCCGTTTGCCATCGGGAAAATAGAACGGCGAAAAATTCGAGGCGCCGTTCGACGTGACGGCACGGCGGCCGCTTCCGTCGGCATTCATCACAAAAATTTCGAGTTGCCCCGGCTCAACCAGCCGCTGGTTGAGCAAGTCCTTGTATTTGTCGATCTCCGTCTGATCGGTGGGATGCGACGCCCGGTAGACGATGCGCCGGCTGTCCGGGGAAAAGAATGCGCCACCGTCATAGCCGACCTCGTTCGTCAGCCGTCGGGGATTCGAACCATCGAGATTCATGGCGTACAGATCCAAGTCCCCGTCTTTTACGGATGTCCAGACGATCGTCTTGCCGTCCGGCGAAATCGTCGCTTCCGCATCGTAGCCCGGCGTGGAGGTCAGGCGCTGCAGGCCTTGACCATTAAGGCCTACGGAAAAAATATCGTAGTCGTCCAAGGCCCATCGATAGGCTCCGTCCCGCTTCGGCTTCGGCGGACAGTTCGGCCCAGACACATGGGTTGAGGAATAGAGCACCCGGCGATCGCCCGGGAAAAAGTATCCGCACGTCGTGACGCCCGCACCGGTGCTTATCAAGCGAATGGCGCCGCTGTCCAGATCCATCACATAAATCTGATAACAACCCAGCCCGGCGTCGGCCGGTTTGAGCGCAGTTGCGTCGGCATCGTTCATCCAATTGTTCGTGGATTGAAAAATCAACTTATTCCCGCTGAAGGAAAAGTAGGCTTCGGCATTCTGCCGGCCCATCGTCAACTGGCGGATATTCTTGAGATGCCGCTCAGCCTGATGCGCGGGAACGACCTGAGCCTTCGGCGCAAGGTTCTCTGCTTGTCCTGTCTGCGCGCCCAGCGCCAGACAGACGAATCCGATCATGCACACATTACTGAATTGGATTGCCTGCATCGAGACGCACCTCCGTTCGATCATTTGCGAGCGGCCATTCCCCGCGGGTCACCACCGCTCCATCCTTGAATAACACGAAACTATTCCACCCGTAAAAAAAGAGCAGCCGCGCCACCTTCGCCACGGCCTGCGGCGAGGCCGCATAGAGGACCGTCACGACGCTACCCGGACGATCCGCACGATGGCAACTGGCAAGCAGGGCCAGTCCCGGTCCTTCGTGCGCTGAGCCCATCACGGTGACGCCGCTGTCGTTCAGTGTCACGCGCTCACCGCAGTGCTTGGTCAGGATTGCCTGAGTCCCGGAACGGGATTCCGAGTCGCTCAAGACAAGCACCGAACCTTCCTGAGGCAACAGCCCATCCTGGGCCATCGAAGCGATCACCGTTCGCCCGGCAATCGGTTTCTGCTGCTCCTGGGTTTCGATGCGCGCGACCACCTCTCGAAACGGCGAAGGATGGCCCGGCATATCCGTAAATGCCGTCAGCACCGACCGCCGCCGATCGGTGACATAGTGAGTGAGCACCGGAGACAATGCCTGCCGGGTAATCCGTCGGACGGTCATGGACTCGGGATCAACCTCGATTGCGACCGGCCGAGCGGGCAAGGCCGCGGAGATCGTCTTGCGCAGCGAATGCAGCGGCACGGTGAGCAACTGTTCGCGGTCGCCCTCCATACGGATCAGCAACTGAAGGGGGAAACGAAAGGGTGTGTCCGATTGAACTATCGTGGCCTCCAGCTGAAAGGCCTGTCCCGGCTTTCCCGACACCGGACGGGCGACGGCTTCCGGCACGGACAGCGCCGGCGCACCGTCCTGCTCCACCCATTGCGCGAAAAACCACCGGAGATCCCGGCGGCTCTCTTCAGCAAAGACTCGCTCAAGATCGCGCCACTCCGCATACCCGCCGCGATAGTGATCCACGAAGCGCTTAAGGGCTCGCCAGAACGTCTCTTCTCCCACCTCCTGCCGCAGAAGATGAAACAGCATGGCAGCCTTTTGATATCCGATGGCATTGTCACGCTCATCCCGTTTCTGCGTGAAGTGCGCGACCGGATAGTCCCGCTCGGGCGGCACATGGAGATTGTATCCCTGCATCATCAGACGGCGTTGGTCCCGCGCTTGTACGCGATCCTCCATCAGTTCGTGCCAGTAATAATTGGCCAGATAGGTCGTCAGACCTTCTACCCAATTCCCTCGATCGGCGTGATTGAAGACGGCATTGCCGATCCACGAATGCACGATCTCGTGTCCGAGCGCATAGGGTTGCACATAGTGCCGCTTGATGATGCCGCTCCCCAACAGGGTAAACGAGGGCATGCCGAGCCCGCTCGCAAAGAAATTCTCCACCACGGCGAACTTTTCGAACGGATAGGGGCCCAGAAGAGGGATATAGGCGTCCAGGTAGCGCGCGGTGGCATCGAGATATTCCTCGGCCAGATGCGCATCATCGGGAAAGAGGTAGGTCGAGAGCCTAATCCTCTGACCGGTCTTGGCCGTCCAATCTCGAAACGTCGAGACGAACGTATTCGCCACGAGCGTGAGGGCTTCGCTCGGCTGCGTCACGGCCCATTCCGTTATCAGCATCGTGTCATTGCGGCAGAGCCCGACGGGACAGGGGCGCGATTCACCGGATTTTCCTTGGGTCACAACGGTCCACCCTGCCGGCACGGCAACCTGCAGCGCATAGGTGCTGAGTGATTCCGGGATATCGGGATACCAGTAGCTCTCGCTGCTCACATAGACGCCTTCAGGCCCGATATGTCCGGCGGTCTCACTGGGCGTGACAAAACGAAGATGTCGAGGATCTCGCGGCGGATCGTTGATGACGCCATGGTAACGCACATCCAGCGTAATCAACCCGGCAGCGACGGCCTGTGAGGGGATCGTGACATGCTGCGGCGATTCGGGCGCGGAACTACGCTCGAGTTCAAACGGCACATCATGAACCGAGATGTCAGACCCGGCTGATGTGTGCACACGCGCGACATGATCGATCTGGAGCGTGGGAGCGAGAGAGAAACGAATCGGAGCCGGCGACTTCGGCACCTCAATCGTCAGCCGGTCCTTTGCGATGAGGACATGTTGATCCGGAATGATCTGAACGAATAGCTCGTGATGTCGAATGACGACTTTCGGTACGACTGGATCGGCTGCGCAGGCGATTCCGAGAGCCCCATGGCTCAGGAACGCGGCGAGAGCGAGGCAGAGAAAAGAAACAATCCTGCTTCCGGTTGGCATCGGAAGAGTTTTAGCATTCGCGACAGACGAGCACAAGCTGGATGGATGTCAGCAACTGCTCCAAGTCGATCGGTTTCCCGATGACTTCTTGCGGTCCCGCGGCCCAGGCTTCGTCGAGGCGCTCTTCGTCGCGACTCCCGGTGATGATGATCACACCGCCGGGGTATTCGCGTTGGCGGAGTTGCCGGAGCACCTCGACCCCGTCCATACCGGGCATAAAAAGATCGAGAAGAATCAGGTCGGGAGGCGCTTGCTCCACCATCGAGAGGGCTTCGGGACCATCTTTCACGCCGAGCGCCCGATAGCCGCGGAGACTGAGAAACTGAACGAGCAGGTCGCGAACCAACGGCTCATCATCGACGACGAGGATCGTTTCTCCTGTATCGGCCGCCGCAGCGCTGCCCGACACCGGCAACGCAGGAACAGAGGCTGTTTTCGCCGGGTACTGCGCCACCCGATTGATACATTCGACCAGCACATCGAGCGACAGGCCCTTTCGGATAAAATCTGTGACGCGTAACCCTCGCGCCTGATTTTCCTGCTCTTCGGTCGCTCCACCGCCTAGAATGACCACCGGCGCATGGGGATCGTACGCGCGGATTTCTTTGAGGACAGTCAGTCCGTCCATTTCAGGCATGCGAAGATCAAGAATGGTGACCCGCGGGGCATGCTGACGGAAGAGGGTCAAACCTTCAATGCCACTCGTCGCCGACAGGACTTGATACCCATGTCTGGTAAAGACGGACTGGATGAGCTCGCAGTTCATGCGGTCATCGTCGATAACTAGAAGCTTGATCATCCCCCCAGCCTCACGGACAGAAATGTCTGTCTCATAATATCTCAATCATTCGCAAATTCAGCCTAACACAGGCGATGCCGGCAGAGAAGAAAATGACAGGATCTCACAGAGACCCACGCAGGATAGTCCGGCGAGACACGCGAGAAGGGTTCATCAAGAGAAACGAGCAGGGTCACGCGCGCCACGGTCTGTGGCGCTGACGGACTAAGCAGAGGGCTGCGCCGGTGCGCCCAGCAGCGCATCCACAAACTCGGCGCTTTGAAAATCCTGCAGATCCTCGACCGATTCTCCGACTCCAATCAGGCGCACCGGCAGCTTCAGTTCCTCTGCGATCGCAACGACGATCCCTCCACGAGCGGTGCCGTCGAGCTTCGTCAGGACCAAACCTGTGACACCGACCGCTTGATGGAATTGCCGGGCTTGGGAAAGCGCGTTCTGCCCGACCGTCGCGTCCAGAACGAGGAGCACTTCGTGAGGCGCGCCAGGATATTCTCCTCTAATGACACGCGTGATTTTGCGGAGTTCATCCATGAGATTCGACTTCGTGTGCAATCGACCGGCCGTATCGATTAGAACCACGTCCGCCTTGCGAGCTTTCGCGGCGGCAATCCCGTCGAACGCGACAGCGGCGGGATCGGCTCCATGCCGGTGACGAATCACTCCGACACCGACTCGGTCAGCCCAGACTTGCAGCTGATCGATCGCCGCCGCGCGAAAGGTATCGGCCGCCACAAGCAACGGGGTCTTACCCATCTGCACGAGCCGTTGTGCGATTTTGGCAATCGTGGTGGTTTTTCCCACACCGTTCACGCCTACCGCCAGAATGACGAATGGTTTGGGACCTTTTTCGAGCAAAGACTCTAACCGCAACCCTTGCGCAGACGTAAGAACATCGAGCAGAGTATCCCGCAATATCGTATGTACGCGACCGGGCTGCGAGGCGTCAGTCCCTTGCAGCTGTTTCTTCAGGCGCTCCATCACACGATCCACGACACGCGAACCGAGATCAGCGGCAAGGAGGGAAGCTTCAAATTCTTCTAAGAGAGCGGGATCCGCCGCTCGGCCAAGCAGTTGATCCAAAGATCCGCGAACGACATCGCGCGTTTTGGTGAGCCCGTCGCTTAACCGCTGCAGCCATCCCATAGATCTACTCGTGAAGCCCGGCGTGTGATGTGCCCCTCGACTCGGCTGGAGACGGTACGCCGATCGAACCGTAGTGCGTTCGATTCGCGCGTTTCGGCAACTGCGCGAGCGACCGCAAGATCATCCGTTCCCGGCGATGCATCCGGCGCGCTTCTTTCTCGCCCCGTTCATGATCGTAGCCGCAGAGATGCAGAATGCCGTGGACCAAGAGCGCCGTCAATTCCTCGTCCAGAGATCGCCGGCCCTGTTTGGCCTGGCGCGCCGCCGTCGGCACGGCAATCACCACGTCGCCAAGCATTGCCGGCACGACGGGTGAGGGGTGAGGGGTGAGGGATTCCCGCATGGCAAAGGCCAGCACATCGGTCGCGCGATCCTTACCCCGATACCGACGATTGAAACTCCGCATCCGCTGATCGCCCACGAGCAGGACGCCTAACTCCGCTGATGTTTCACCGACATCAGACAGAATCGCGCGCGCCAGCCGACCCAGATGCGCCTGATCAAACGTCACACGCCGAACATAATTCTGCACATGGACCGGCATTAATGCGACTGGCCCCAAGGGTCCGTGAGTGGCGAGGAAGAGACGGCGGGTTTTGGCGGCTTATTCTGCGGCACCGGAACTGGCCGACGTCCCGTCGCACTGGATGAGGCAGAAGGATGAACAGAGTTCAGATGTTGATCGTAGGCCTTGATAATATCCTGTACCAACTTGTGACGGACCACATCCCTCTCGTCGAAATAGACGAATTCGATGCCCTCGACGTCGCGCAGAATTTCTCGCACCTCAATCAGGCCGGAGACTCGTTCTGGCGGCAGATCCACCTGGGTAATATCTCCCGTGACAACGACTTTGGAGTGAAATCCGAGTCGCGTAAGAAACATCTTCATTTGCTCCGCGGTGGCGTTCTGCGCTTCATCGAGAATGACAAAGGAATCATTTAAAGTGCGGCCTCGCATAAAACCGAGCGGCGCGATCTCGATGTCGCCCCGCTCGATCGCGCGCGCGGCCCGCTCCATATCCATCATGTCGAACAGCGCATCGTACAGAGGGCGGAGATAGGGATTCACTTTGGCATACATGTCGCCGGGCAAAAAACCGAGCTTCTCGCCCGCTTCAACGGCCGGGCGCGCGAGAATGATGCGGCTCACTTCCTTCTTCAGCAACGCGCTCACGGCCATCGCCATCGCCAGATAGGTCTTACCTGTTCCGGCCGGACCGATTCCGATGACAATGTCGTGTGTCTCGATCGCTTCGATATAGGCTTTTTGTGTCGGCGTTTTCGGCGCGACGAAACGCTTCTTGGTGACGATAGTCGCCGCGTTGGAAAGGAGTTCTTTGATCGGCGCTTCGGGACTCTGCCGGAGCGCGCTCAAGGCGTGGGTAATGTCGTCCGGCTGGAGAACCATCCCGTCGTTGGCAAGGCCGGCGAGTTCAACGAGAACACGTTCCGCGTGGCGAGTGGCATCCGGCGAGCCGTCGAGCGTGAGTTCTTCGCCGCGCGCCGAGAGGCGCACGCCAAGGTCTTCTTCGATCAGCTTGAGGTGCCGATCGTGGTGACCGAACAATACGGCAGTATTGGTGCCTTCTCGTAGTTTGAGTTTACGCACGAACGCTAAGGCGTGCTCCCTCCCTGCAGCGATAGTGAGGTGATTCTAACAAACCGGGGAAAGGTGTGACAAGCGAAAGAAATGGCTACGTTGCCTAGGCATCCTCATGCGCCTTCAGGTTGAGCAAGTTTTTCGGGAGGGGGGAGGGGGAAATCGAACTCTTGAAAAGCTTTTCCCCCTTGACCATCTTCAGCGATGATGCGAACTCGATGGTTGCCGAGTTGCTCTGGGGGTATTTGCCAAACGAGATGACCTGTTTGTTTGTCAATTATCATTCCCGGGGGCGCCACTTCCAGTAAAAAATTGAGCGGGTCGCCGTCCGCATCAACCGCTTTGACCGTATATTCATAGCGATCACGGCCGATGAGCACTGCGGGGGTTGAGACGATCTTCGGAGGGCTATTACCGAAATAGACCGATTCAGAACGAACCGGCTTTCCCGACGCAAGGTGATCCCGCGGGGTCACTTCCACCTCAAGCGTATCCTTGGTCTGAAATCCCGTGGTATCCAACGTCTGTTCCGGCCCTTGCTTCACGACTTTGTCATTGCGCCACCAACGAAAATCGAACTGCATTTCATCCTGGTCTGCATCGTCGGCCTCCATTTTCACGAAGACCGGAGCATGCGGATCAGCCGGCCGCTCGATAGATATATGGCTCACGACGGGGGGACTATTGCCGACCACAGTGGGACCAGCCTGGTAACGAGTTCCTTGAACCGTGCCTCTCGTGGGCACAAGATCAACCGTCACACGGTCGCCACGCTTTAACATGGTCGGCGTCAGTGTAGGGCTGCTTTGACCTGGGAGAGGGGTGCCGTTGACCATCCACTGGTATTGGAATCCCGTTGTGTCCGAATGGCCATTATTGTCAGTCTCTATCATGACCTTGACCGTCTCGTTCAGCGTAATGGGATCCGGGGTTATTGTCGCTAAATGGATGGTCGCAAGGCGCTGTTGAGATACATCGGATGGAGCAAATGACCCGTTGTCTGGGGTTGAACTCGCATTACACCCGATAAACAGGAGGGGAAGAACAATGCATAGCGATGTGACAATTCTTGTGTACACCACGTGTTGATGAGATGATCTCTTCGTTGCGAACATGCTACCTGGCCCTTGCTGATTGAGCCGGGAGGAACCCAGAGGCTGGTCCCTCCCAACTTTGTCGAACGTCACTCACCCTCGCTGACGCTCCCAAGATAAATAGCGACTCCAGGGAGGATTCGGCCCATTGGCAGCCGCACAGGTGGTGCTCCCTGTGCTCATCTGGCTGCAAGCCTTGATCGGCGGTTCCATCGCCGCGCTACAGCTTCCACCAGTACAAGTGCCTCCACTCCCGCTGACATGGATCGCGACTTGCGAGGCCACCCCCTCACCCATGCTAATCCTAGTGATGCTGTTCATATTCGCACCGGAGGCAGTGGTTCCAATGATTGGAGACGAGTACGCCGACCCAGTCTTATAAAATAAGGCATAGAGATAGCTCGTGCCTGTAGCGGAACAGAAATCATTGGACGGAACGAGTGTTGGGAAGAATACCGCTCCTGCAACCACGACGGGACTGGACACCGACCGCTCGGCCGACAGGCCTGGAGCAGTCACCAGCCTGACATACCATCCATCCTTGCTTTGGACCAACCCCACCATCGAGTTAGCTCCCCCCGTAGTGACACTAGTGAGAGCAGGATTGTTAGGGTCTGTCATCTGGTTCGTCCCGGGCGCACAGACGACACAAACCACCGCATCCGTGGTGTTTACCAGGTCCACAGAATTGCAATTGGTGGTACTGGTCTGAGTGCATCCCGAATTCATCACCTTGTCTTTAATTCCGAACAGGTACTGTTGTGTCGTGTCAGTCTTATCGGAGTTACTTAAGTATCGGCCCGTTCCGAAGAAGACCCAGACTTTGTTGGCATCATCGATTGTCACCGACGGTGCGGTCGTCACAGGCCCCATTTCCACCGTGGCTCCGCCTAATGCATTGTAGTCATAGAAGGTATCGATCATTTCCGTCGGTGATCGGCTTCCTCCGTTCGCAACACCCCACGTCGAGGTGCTACAGGGGGCGTTCGTACAACCGCCGGTCGTCATCCGATACATCTTGCCCCTCCAAGGCAAGGACCCATCGTGCGTTGTGCGCCCGAAGTAGGCAACGTCGTGCCGATAATCGAAATTCCTATCCAGTACCGTAATGTTACCGAGAAACGACCGCCAGGAACCGACCGGCATAGCGGTCACCTGTGAGTTTCCGACCCCAGGCCCGATCTTCAAATCCACGGCGTACAGCGTGGCTGACTGCGCCGGAGCGGCCGGCAAATCCGCCGCATAGCTGTTGGGTCCCGAACCGAACAAGGCCATCCACTTGGCATTGGTGTTATCGACCTTTGAATCCGCCGTCGGGCTCACCCGCATGATCGATGGCGTAGCGGTCGTAAGACCCAATCCGGCATTGCTGAAGCTCCAGAGGAGTTTGGGGTCAACCTCTGGATTGGTAATATCGAGCACAAAGTAGGCACTGTAGAACGTGCGGTCCGTCCCTCCGATATTGACCGTCATCGGAGGAGCGCCCGTACCAGGCGCACAGTTTCCGCAACTCCCACCCATGCGAAATCCGCCGATCAGAACCGTCCCCCAGCCGTTCGGATGGTCTGCATCTGGCGTAAAGATTCGCACATCCGACACCGTAGGCTTGAGATCCACGTAATAGACATGGGTGTAATCGGCCCTGGTCAACCATTGCAACTGCGGTAGGAGTTGATAAGGAATGAACCCCCAGAGTTCATCCCCAAGCGGACGGCCGCTGCTATTATCGGTGGGATTCTTCGTGTACCATCCATGCTCGACCACGGTCGGCGTCGTCAGATCGTCGTTCCTGTGGTAGTACCCGCCGTTGAAGGCATGCAACATCCCGTCGTTCGCGCCGACGTAGATGACTTCACGGCGATTTTTGTATTGCTGAAGAAATGCCGTGTAGGACGCGTCTCCATAAATGAGATCAAAATTGGAGCGCGGCGCAGCCACAATAGTGGGCGTCGAGTGAATGGGGTCGCCCAATTTCCAGACCTTGTAGGCGCCGCTGCCGATCGGCACTTCCAGCATGCGCGTGCGGAGCCCCGTGATTTCATCCCCGCGAATGAAGTTGATGATGTTGTTCGCCGTATAGGGAGCGGCGCCGGCCCGCAGATATGGACCCAATGTCCCAGAATTCGCAGTGCTGAATTGCATCTGCTCGCCTGCCTGCACGAGTCCATCGTTGTTGGAGTCTACCCACGTGAGCAGATTTCTCGACGCGGAGGGGAGGTTGGCTAGCTGCTTACCCCCTTCCCAGAAAGGAAGAACATCTTTCAGTTCCAGGCCCAGGATCGTCGGGGTCGTACTGTCGGCGGCCCCATTGCCGTCGGCATCCACGTACTTATCGACCAGCACTTTCCCATAGGTAGGACTGGTCGTCACGTTATCGTACCTGGTCTTGATGATGTAGTCGTCTTCATAGACTAACTTTCCATCTTGATTCGTATCTTCTCGGAAATTTCCTAAATGGTCGATGAACAACCCCTGCGCATATCCCGTCCATTTGACATTGGCGCCGTCCTGCCCGACGTCACTGGTATAGAAATAGGCTTGATAGGCGCTTCCCTCGCCAGTGGCAGACGTCGCCAACACCGAAACGGACGTCCCTGACGAGCTCTTCCGCAAGATCGCCGTGAGGGTCGCCATCAATCTGTCTTGTAAGTCGTCCACATTGGCGGACTCGAAGTAGTTATCAGGAATTCCATCAGAACCCGGCGCGCCGGTCGCATTGATGACCTTGTCCCACTCAGTGACCAGGTCCGGAAGACTATTATTGTTGCTGTCCTCGAACCCACCCAGCTTTGCGGTGTGCATCAACACTTCTCTGCCGGCGATGTTGCCGAAGGCGAAAAACGTATAGACCGAAATATTTTGAAGTCCCTCCAAACAATGGCCCGTCACGTTGAGGACGGCTATCGTTCCATCGGCGGTTCCGTTGCAGGGCCGGAGGTCGTTCGTGTGCGCCCAATAGGCCACATCGTCCAAGTAGTGCCGTCCGTTGGAGCCGTAATCGGTCTTGTGTTCCCCCAGCAGCGTGGCGGCAGGAGTAGCGGCGTTCGTATTACATGTGCCATCGGGATCGCGGATGATCGTGCTCCCGCCTGTACAGTGCAGCCCATGTCGCCCATGCGCGTAATCCTGGTTCCCTGCAGGAATATTGGTATCCTGGGTCGGTTCCCCGTCCGTCACGAGGATAACGAACGTTTTACAGCAGCGGACCTGCGTGGATGTCGTCGCCCAAGCGGGCGTGTGGTTGCTGCCAAAAAAATACGGATCTCGTCCGCAGGCGTTCGCGATGTACCCGGCCGGGCAGATTTCGGTGCCGGTCAACGCGCTGATTTCATTGGGTCCTATTGAGCCATTCCCCGTGGTGGCAAACGCCACACCGGGTGAAAAGGCGATCGGATAGACATACCCGGTCGCGAAGGTCGAATCGATTTGCGCGACATACCGGCTGGCTTCATATAAAGACTCAGCAAGCGGCGTCCACGTCGCGGGAAACGAGTCCTCTATCGCATCGAGCATGGCCGCCATGTTGGTATTGAACGTATCCACTCCGGATCCAGCCCAATCGATGGACTGGCGCGAGCCGATGCCGACCAGCATCCTCGCTCCATCACCCGCACTCTTAAACTCAAAGAGGCCGAAGCGGGCCTGGGCGCCGATCTGCTGAACGACACCGGTTGGCTCCGTGGCTACGGCAATGCGAAGTCTGTACTGGGACTCTGCGAACCCATCACCATCGTTACATGAGGTCCCTGTCGATCCGGGCGCGGTGGCGTCATTATCGACACAGAATGTTCCCTGCATCCCGGACGTTCCCCCTCGAAGATGAATATACAGGTTGGCAGGGGTACCCACTGTCGATGACGTCGGGACGCGTCCCGTATAACCGTTCACCCCAGCGCTTGGAATGGCATTGGTCGTATGATGTTGGCAGCAGGCAGTGCTCCCGAATAGGGATTGAGCCCTGATAGTAATCAGAGCTGGTGTTCCGGTCGGTGGGCAGGTTCCATCCGCGGCCCGGGTGACCGCGCAATCTCCACCTGACATCGCTTTCTTGAGTGCGTCGAAACGCCTGAACGTGGCCCAATTCAAGAAATTGCCATCCCACTCAGTTCCGGCACAGACATTGAGTAAAGCCACCTTGGCCGACCCCGCTACGAAGCGCGTATTCGTCGCATCGTACGTATAACAGCTCAGCGAATTGAAATAGCCGCTGTAGGTACTATCAGCAACAAAGTATTGGCTGACGGGCGTGAGCGTTCCGCCCGAGTGGATGCCGCACCAGGTGGCATCACACGCCCTGCGGCCCATGCTGCCGGAATTGTCGAGAACCAGAAGAATGTTGGGCGCGACTTGGTCGCTGACGAATGGCGGCACGGCGTAGTACTGGTCCATAGTCTGGGCCAGAACGGCTCCAGGCCCAAGCAAACATCCAACGAACACACTCATGAAGGCTACACGAACTGTGAATTTCCAGTGTGTCATGGCACCCCTCCCGTTGTTTCCCTTACTCACGCTCGAATTTCCCGTCGCCATGCTAGCGAAGCAAGAACAGAATCATCCGATCGATATTATCGGGTTGCCCTTTTTTCACGTGATACTTGACCTCGAGGGTGACCGCGAGCATCCCCGCATCCAGTGTATTGCCACTGTCATCAAGAATGACGGCATCAGGAGTCAAACTATATGTCCGCCCATCAATGTTGAGCGTCTTCTCATAGATGGCGGTAATCGTGCCATTCTGATAACCGATCGTCATTGAAGAAAGGGATTGGTCATCGGCCGGCGTCACCCCGACGCTCACGACGGATAGGGCTGTCACTGTCAAGAGTATTATCCCGGCGCATACGAACAATCGGCGGCATCCACTCATCCGGTTGCCTCGGTGGAGGATCTTCTGGTTGTCCTGTCCGCGAGCGTGGCGTATCATGGTGCTCCTCCTCATCTAGGGGCCACAGATCTAGTACGATCTCGGCTGACAAAACCCACCGGGATTGTTGCAGACATACACCGCCCCGACTTGACTGGTAACCCCCGTCGCCAGGTTTTGCGCCACACAGGTGATTCGATAAAAGATATCGTATCGCGGGGTCAGGCTGGCGGTCGTACAATCGCTTCCAAAGGCGCATTGGATGTACAGTCGATCGATGTCGCCGAACACCTGGTAGTTGCCCAGTGTCATCACGAGATTTGGCACGGAGCCCGCTCCAACCGGGACGTCCGGATTGCCTCCGTCATTGATCAGCTCACTGTTCAACACGGCCAGATTGGCGAGGGGCACAGGCCCAGGCGGAACAGCGTTGGAGAGGACTGCTGCCGGTATGACATGGCCTCCCACAATAAACTGCTGGATCACATTCGCACCGGTGCTGACACAAGACTCCGCCGCCACCGTCGAGGCTTCACTGGCAGTGACGGACCCAGCAATTTGCCGTTCAGATCCCGTGACGGCGAGAATCGAGATCCCCATCAAGGTCATAATCAAGATCACCATCATGACCGTGATCAAGCTCACCCCTTGTTCGCCCTTTTTCACTGATCCTCTGTGCCGCTCACGCATGTTCGTCTTCCTTCCCGGTTCAGGACCACGGTCTCGCATTTCTTGTCTCCACGGTCCTGGTCACCACCCGCCTGCGGACCGATGCATAGGGAGGAATTTGTGCCCCCGCATCGCCGGCCACGAAGACGCCCCCGGCATGGAGATGGTCATCGACGGTGAGAAAGGTGGTGGACAACGTTCCCGGTCCTGCTTGCGTATTCCCTTCTCCAAACCCACTATCTATCAATTGTTGCCTGGCGACGATCGAAACTTGAACCATTTTGATTGCGGAGGGTGTCATGGGGGGAGCATTCCAAATTTGGTTCGAGATGTAATCCGGTTGATCAAAGATCAGGTTCAGGTTCACGTCGTCGATCTGGCCATTGGGCTCGCTAAGGCCGGCTGCAGGCAACAAGCAGCCATCGCAGGCATAGGCGAATTGGATATCCTCGATTCCGTTGACGATCGGCAAGCAAGGGCTCGCCGGAACATTACAGTTCGGCAGGACGCGACCGAAGGAGGCGACCGTGTCATTCGCTATCCCGCGGACCAAGCAGGGAGCATTGCCGCCACATATACCAAAGAGGTCTGCGCCGGGAGGACCACCGGCAAGCTGAGGAATGACTTGATAGGTGATGCACTGAAGGATGAACACTTGAGTACCCGTCGGAAGCTGTGTTGGTCCAGGATAAGGAACCGTCAGTACGATTGGAGCAGCCGCTCCCTGTACCTGAGCGGCAACGACCCCGCCGAGTGAGATGAAGGAGTTGGCGCCGAATCCCGCAGCGGTCATAGCAGGAAGTATGGCGGCATCGATCGGCACATCTGCAAAGCCCCCTGCGCCTATACCAAGTGGAGCGGTGGTCTGCCATGCCGGAGTAGCCGGCGCGCCATAGAATGTAAGAGGCACGACGAGGGAGATTTGATCAGGTCCAGTATCAGCGACTCCAACGGTCGGATTGTTGTCTCCCGGAAGAATCGGCACGGGAATCCCGCCTATCCCACAGTTTCCGACTGGGGGTGGATTCCAGGATGGATCGATTTGAGGTCCAAACCCTGCCATCTTAATGTCGTGGACGATCATTTCCATGGCTATACGCGCGTTCTGTTGAGCATCGGAAATTTGTTCATTGGCCCTCACAGCTTTGCCGGTCATGGTCAATGCAGCCATGCCAGCTAGCACAATCACGGACGTCACCACAGTGGCCACCATGATCTCAA
This sequence comes from uncultured Nitrospira sp., assembly GCA_964626135.1. Classification (GTDB taxonomy): domain Bacteria; phylum Nitrospirota; class Nitrospiria; order Nitrospirales; family Nitrospiraceae; genus Palsa-1315. The sequence continues at coordinate 57,586 of CAZVEZ010000002.1, read as the reverse complement.
CCAGTGTGAACCCCTGCTCATTCGATTTGTCTTGTGTCTCTTGCACTCTCATCATCGTGCAACTGCCTTTCACTTGCCGCTTCTCACTCCGGTGCGATCATCGTGTTTAATGTGACTGCTTTAGTGCCAGGCACCCAAGCTGCCGAACCCCCGCTAATAGTGTTTCGGCTTGCTCCGGTCCAAGTGACCGTCACATTAATGTTGTTTTGATTGAGTGTGACCGGCCCCATAGCCGCCACTGCCACTTGAGCTTGGACTCCCGTCAATCCCGACGCAAACAGGCGAGCTTGCCATTGCAGACAATCTCCTCTTGCCACCGGCTGTGACACCGGGTTCTGAGCGCAGAGCGCAGGATTCGCTGAGGCTAAATTGATTCCGTTGTAGCCGTTCACAAGATTCCGCCGATTGAATTGCATCCGTTCGACAAGATCTGCCGCCAAATTTGTGGCAACCGTCATTTCATTGCTATCGCTGTTGTGCGTAAAGGACAATGTCGACATCCCAGCTAAACCGAGTAAGCCAACGGCGAGAATGGCCGATGAAAGTATGGCCTCGATGAGTGTAAAGCCCTGCTCTTGTCGAATCCGGTTCGTCATCCTCGTACCATCATGCAGTGGTTGTTCATTGCAGAACACCTCATAACCTCACTAGTCCACTGGTCCCGCTCGGCGCTACGTTAATGAGATATCGTGCGGTTGGAGCCCCTGCGATCGCCCCCCCAATCGTAATGGTCTGTACGCCTGTACCAGGCACACTCGTCCTGAGTCCAACTGAATTAAATTGGACAACTCCGCCGTTTGGAAGGAGGCCACCATTATTAAAGGCTAAGGTCGTCATCTGTACCGCTTCAATTCTGTTCAGACCTTGAAGAGCTGGGGCACCCGCGAGATTAGTAGTGGTCATCTGGATACCCCCGTTCACGAGCACGATCTGGACCGACAGGGTCTGATTCGTCGTCATCGCTCTGGTACGAACAAGCACGAGATGGCGGGTGATCTCGGACGCCGTGACTCTCGCTTGATAGTCTATGTACATGCGCGTGAAATTCGGTATGGCCAGCGCGGCTGCGATCCCAATAATCGCCACTGCGATTATGATCTCGATTAAAGTAAACCCTGATTCCCGAGACATGGTCTGATCGCGTCTTGTCTTAGTTACCCCCATAGCTGGCTGCCAAACTACGCAATTGGCATGCCGTCAATTGAGCCAGTTCAGTAACACTTAACACATTGATTGTTAATGTATATTTTGGATTATTGGAATGGCGTGATTCAGCAGATTTTGGAAGGAGAACAACAATTTGTGTCACAGCGGAGGCACATTTTGTGCCGTCCCTGCCAGCATGAACATGAAGCGAACAGGGAGAGTGGCATAGAAGGTTCTACTGATCTTCTTCTGTGCAAAGGTCAACAACTGGGTCGAACATGCCGGCGATCCCGGCTCTGGATTGATTGACACTGTTGAAGGATTCTTGGGATGCCAACCCCCATTTCTGGAGCCAGGGTAAATATACTTGGTTTTTTCTCGGACTCTATTTTCCCCTGTATCTTTCCATGCTTAAGTCCAACCTTTTTACGTCCAATAACGACCATTTATTTGTCAGTTCCAATCGCTGCTAAGGAGGCACACTGGATAACCTCTTGTAGAAGCACGGTGTCGGTATTGGCATATGGTTTGCTGCCCTTCGGTGTTGTGCGGTGCTGAGGCTGGGTCTGTGGCGAAAGCAACTAGCCGCTACCATAGCAGGCACTTAGATAAAAGGAGGTATAGCGATGAGAGTGAACCCGGACAACGAAGCGAGTGCTGCGATCCGCGGAACAGGGCGTCGAACGATGAGCCTCTTCGAACGCGTGGCTATGTCAAGCGCATTGGCAATTACGATGATGCTGGTCAGTTCTTTGGGGGCAACGCCAGCTGAGGCTGGAAATCAGGAGCGGTCTGACAAGCATTATCTTATCGATAAAAAACATCTCCACGATCTTAAAGTGAAGGTTGACGAGATGAAAGATCGGATGAAACGCCAGCGATACGGGAGTGGAGATGGCTCTTCTCAGAGTTTGTCGGCTCAAGTGATGGAATTGCAGAATCAAATCGCTGCACTCTCGACCGTAAACACCTCGTTGATGACCCAGTTACAGACTGCCGTCAGCGAAATTGCTTTGCTTCGGAACCGAGTAAACACACTAGAGCTGAATTCCGGAGGGAGCAGCTCTGAACTGGCATCCCTGGCTAAATATGTAACGGTTGACACCAACCCGATCAATGGAGTCAAAGGCCCACACATCATCTTTCATGATGCCAACGTGCATATTCGTAGCGGGTCAAATATGACCGACGATGGGGGATTGCTACGAGGGCTGGGAAATTTATTTATTGGGTACAATGAGAGCCCGGATCCTTCTGTTGTGTATGATGTTGTCGGGTGCGACCGTGCTGCCACTGGTTCGCACAACCTCGTTGTCGGTAAGGGCAACTTGGTCACATCTTACGGAAGTGCTGTGCTAGGATCGCAGAACTGCGTCACCGCTAAACAAGCGTCGATTCTGGGCGGTGAAGTGAATGAAGCGCATCTCTCTATGTCGGCAATTCTAGGGGGAAACAGGTCGGTTATTTACGATTACAACAGGCCCTACGCAACGTTGCCGCAGGTTCCGCAATGATCTGATTGTTCCGAAAGGATTAATCCCCTTGAAGTGAGCGGGGCATGAAGAAAATGTCTTCATGCCCCGCGATTTTCGAGCCTCCTGGCTGAAGAGACTAAGCCTATCTCAATACAAATGTATGCGGGAACCGAACGGCGGTCAAAATGGTTTCGGCGCAGGATCTTTTCCGCGGGTATCACCATGTACAGTTTGCGTCGCAACTACTGCGCTAACTTGTCGATAGGTGGTCAGCCCTTGGAAGACTTTGCGGATTCCATCTTGAATAAGAGTGACCATTCCATTCTCAATGGCCCTAGCCAGCACCTCGCTCGTGCGCGCTCTCGATTGAATGAGATGCTTGATTTCTCCTGAAGCCAGCAGGAACTCATGGATGGAGACTCGGCCTTTATATCCAGTTCGGTTGCAGACGTCGCAGCCCCGTCCCCGATAGAACCTCAATGCATCGCTATACTCAATGCCGAATTGAGCCTTATTTTTCAAGTCCAATCTCTCTGGCATTTCATCGTACTCCTGTCGAGTCGGATGATAGGCCTCTTTGCATTGGGTACAAATCCGTTTGCATAGTCGCTGGGCGAGTACGCCCAACATCGCGTCGGCAAAGTTGAATGAATCGCAGCCGAGATCCAACAACCGGGTCACTGTTTCCACCGCACTGTTTGTATGGAGGGTGCTGAGCACCAAGTGGCCTGTGAGCGAGGCTTCGATAGCAATGTCGGCCGTTTCTTTGTCCCGCATCTCGCCGATCATGATGACGTCGGGATCGGCGCGCAGAAACGCCCGCATGGCGGTCGCGAAGGTGAGACCGATCTTTGAATGGATCTGAACTTGGCGGAGACCTTCCTGGGTTATTTCAATGGGGTCTTCGGCCGTCCAAATCTTCCGTTCGTCGGTATTGATGTGTTTGAGGATGGCGTGCAACGTCGTCGTTTTACCTGATCCAGTCGGCCCGACACACAAAATAATCCCATACGGTTTCTCCGCGAGAGTTTTAACGGCCTGTAAGACGGCAGGCTCAAATTCCATTGCGTCGAGCGGCATCGGCTGTTTGGCCGTAAGGAGACGCAGCACGACATCTTCGTCCTGTCCGGATGTGGGCAGGGTCGCAACACGCAATTCGATCTCCCGATCTTTCGCCAATCGGTGCCTGATCTTGCCGTCTTGGGGTTTGCGTCGTTCAGCAATATCGAGATTGGCCATGATCTTGATACGTGATGCCATCGCGCGCCGATAGGCCGAGGGAATCCTCATGTACGTGAAACAGGTGCCGTCGATTCGCATACGCACAGTCATGTCTTTACGATCTGCGTGGGGTTCGATGTGAATGTCCGATGCGCCAAGACGGTCGGCTTCGGCGATCACCTGATTGGTCAGTCGCACAATCGCTGAATCGTTCTCGTCGATCGTGGGGGGTACAGAATCGATGGCAGACTCATGATGAATTTCATTGATCAGTTCACCCAGAATCGTGCCGATCGACTCTGTGGTTCCCTGGCCCCTGACCAAATTGAGGAATTGCTCGATATCCCGACGTAGACCTACAGCATACCGAATGGTCATTCCAGGAAATGTCCGACGTACGTCCCACCCCTTGTCGAGATCGTGCGGATCGCTGGTGAGCACGTCAATCAGTGAACCTCGGCGGGCAATCGGCAGCCAAAGATTCTTCTTGAGATATTCGAGGTTGAGCGTTTTCAACAAGTCGGCATCGATGACCGTTCGTTCGTCATACGGCAGATAGGGACATTGATAAAAATCGCTCAGCGCGGCCCCTAAGGCCTGCTTTGGAACATGATAGCGGTCAAGTAGGATCGTCTCGAGATCGAACCCGCCACCCTTTGAATCGTCAAGCGCCGCCAGTACGTCGGCCTGACTGATGATTCCTCTATAGACCAATGCATCCAGCACGTTCTGCTCGATCGTGCGAGACGATTTCACCCCGTGGTTTCCTTTTCTGGACGAGCATCGCTCCTCTCGGTCTCCCTTCTCTTTCTTCCGCTCAAGATCCCAATTCCGACGATCATAACCGGCGCTTCACCATCAACTCCCAGCTATCCGTAGGATCTGAAAATAGGTAGGCGAGCAGAGCTATGTTTCAGCCTCACATTAGTACTTTGCCGACCAGGTTGCAGGAGCTCGATATACAACGGGAAGCCCTCGAAAGAGTCCCTGCGCCAAATCGGCGTTGTACCAGACCTCGATGCCAGCCCCAGTCCCGATCGACGTGACGCCCTGTCCCACCATCATCGCCCCATACAGGCGAATGGGTCGCTCAATCCTGATCGCACCAGCCGCATACAGCAGACCGTTGACGTGAATGCCTGATAGTTGCACCGGCACCCGTGCCCCTCGCGATTCCGCTCCAGGCAGAGATGGACTGAGCGCCGAGACAGATTTCCCTGCTGCAGGTGGCCTGAGCACGATATGACCCTGTACGACCAGAAGCCCTTCGATATAGTCCGTATCCAAAACCAGCGTTCCCATATTATCGACATGCGGCGGTTGTCCGTCGATTGTGTCGATGAAGATCAATCCACGAGGGCTCCCGACGATTTGAGATTCCAGAACATCCGCAGGCGTGATTCCCTGATCCGAGTCCGCAATTCCCTGCGGATGGAGCCGCCCCATACGGTCAAGTCGATAATAGGTCCCCCAGCGGAGCGCGATCTTTTTGAGTGAGTCGTAATCCCACCGGTCGAGCCTCACCCCAGGCGTCGGATGTTGGCGCAGATGCACGTTTTCAGGAAGCGGAGGATTCGGACCTTGGCCTGGTGGAGGAGTCACGACAGAAACCATCCCTCCAATCCAGTATTCCGTCCAGCGATCTTGCGCATACAACATTTGGTCATACGACTGACCGGTGACCGGAGCTGCAGCGTTCTTGAGGGCAAGGTCCTCGACTCGCTGCACTGCAAGATCGCCCAACACCCGTAGATCACCCCAATGAACCATGACGGGAGATGCATCGCCTGGCTGCATGGCGCCGAGAGTCTGTCCAACTTGCACCGCTGCGCGAACTGCAGGAATCGACAGAGCCCCAAGCTGAAGCTGAACCATTCGTGTCACCGGCGGGTGATCGACGGTTGTGGCTGTTACCTCAATCGTGTTCAGCAAGCCCGGCTGCAGAGGACCGTACAGCTTCACTTTATTGATTCGGCCAAGTCCTCCTAAGGAGTGATGAAAACCGCTGGCCGAATCATTGAGCATCTGATTATCCGCCTGGTTCGCCGCATCAAGAAGCACGTCGGGACGATCCGCGGTCCCGACAAACTGTGATTGCCCGGCTCCATCGAAGAACGACGGCCCGCCCGCAAGGTCTTCTTGACGTTTGGCGAGCAATCCAGCAACCATCATAGGTGTGGCACTCGGGTCATGGAACCAACTCATCACAACATCGATCGCACCGTCGGCGAGCTGTTGCGCAAGCTTGTCTTCTCTCATAGCGCTGACGCCCGGCCCATCTTGACCTGCCAGATACAGAGACGTCATGCCGACAACCCCAAGTAGAAAGATCAGCATGAGCGACGCGAGAAGCACGTGGCCCTTGTCGCACAGATTCATAAATTTTGATGGGTGAAAAGCTTCCCTCCCCATATACTCAATACTCGCTTTTATTCTTTTCTTCATGAAGGTATCGCCGCTAGGTCCTGAGGCTAATTCCCCGAACGGTATGAATTCCTTGATCGGACATGATCACCTCAACAACAACCAGCTTGACGAACGCGGGGTGTGTCACAGCTTGCCCGTTTTCATCCCAGTAGGAAAACCGCGCCTCTCTGATATCTCTGACCAAGACACTCGCGCCGCCATCGACCTGTCGCAGCAACCTCAGTACGCCCCGGTCATCACGGCGGCTGTAGTAGCGGACACGGTTCAGGATGACAACAAAGGCCCCTGATGGAATCGATCGCGTCAAGGGCTGCGTCACTGTGAGTACGCGTCTTTGCCCATCACGAGCCAGGGTAAGCGTCTCGCAGCGCTCGGCCCAACAGGCCACAATGGTTTTCCGATCATTCCATCCCCGCCCGTCATCGACCGACAGCGCGGTTTGGCCGATCTCCGCCGACGCCGTGACCGTTGTTGAGAGGTCTTGAATATTCGCCGAAAACTCTACTGAGTCCGAATCGGCGATCGTGAGAGAACCGGGCCCTGCAAGCTGCAATTCCTGCTCAAACACTTCTAACCCAAGGCGAAGATCTTGCTGTTGCGCGACCTCATGTTGTTGCTGCATAAACCGTTGCTGAAAATAAGACAGGCTCTGAAGCGTAGCGCCTAAGACGACCAACCCGGCTGCCATGGCGCACATCAACTCGATTAGACTAGTTCCAGCTTCCGTTCGCATCGTATGGCACTTGCCCCTTGGACGCCGTCCGGTCTGCATCCTCTCTGCTCCGAGTAGCGGCATGTTATGGACTTCCGACGAACACTGGATTGGCCCGCACCGTGCCGACTCGTACTTCACGACGACCCTCGACGGCTTCGTAGACGGCGCGAGCCTCAATGACGACATGTCCTGAAGACGACAGTGAATCGGAACGGCTCGGCGTCACAGTCCATACGAGATGGACACCGTCTTGGTCCCAACTACCGGAATACACCCCGTCGCCGGCCAGCACATCGCCACCTGCTCCATCGTCACGCATGATAAGATCCGTGACACCATCGTAATTCAGATCATCCAGCAAGAGACGCTCCCATCGCATAGATCGTTTCGCTTCGATCCGAGATTCCGCCATTGCCAGAGCCCTCGTCGCCAACATGCCCGTTCGAAGACTCCGTTCAGCTGATTGAAATGCTCCCATCGCACCGGCCAATCCAATCAACGTCAATGTCATAGCCACGAACACTTCGGCAAAACCGGCTCCCTCCTCTGCTTGAAATAATCGATCTCGAGTCATGAGGCGGACACTTTTCCGGTGATGCTTACCGTGAATGTCGTTTCCCGGCCCTGACTGTCCCGCACGCGAATGGTGGTCGGGGTCGCCGATCGACCACTGGGGTGAAACAGGAGTTCAGGTCCAGCAGTCGGCTCCTCCACAACCACCCTCTTATCCGCATACTGATAGACATGTAGGATGCCTTCGGCATCCGCACGCCGAAGCGTGATCGTACGGCTCTCTCGATCGAAGATGATCCGAAGACGCTCTCGTCTGGCCATCGCCAGTTGTCTCGCAAGCCGAAGTTCTGAAGCAATCTCTGCGATGGCGCTACGCGCCTGGCCCCTTGCGGTCAATGTCTGATAACTCGGACCGGCCAACACACTTATGATACCCAGGATTGCCAGTACGATGAGGAGCTCTATCAGACTCCAACCTTGCTCCTGTATCTTTTGCAACTCTCTCGGCATGCTCCCACTCTCGTAGAGAAACTTCACTTGCGATGACACGTGTGGTCTCCAAGACCCATGCCCACGCTGGTTCGCGCACAGACAATTGAATGGTTTGTGAAGAGCGGGAACGGAATATGTCGCAGCTTCGCGTGGTTTCGCGTTGTTACATGGAAACATGGAGGCGGAGTTAGCCTGTGCACGGCCAAGAAAGAGACAGGAAACCCGAAAAGGACCTTGCTATTTAGATACAGGGATTTGCCAGAAGAGATACAGACGACAGGTCAGTCGGCAGAAACAAGCAGGCCTTGATACCAATCGAGAAGCGGCTGGGCAAAAAACATGGAAAGGAGGGCTCCTAACACAAGGAAAGGGCCAAAGGGAATGTAATCATCACGTTTAATGATGCGCAGAGCGATCAAGCTAATGCCGATAATCGAGCCGGTAAGCGAGCCGATCATGATCGTGAGGAGCGCCGGCTTCCAGCCAAGAAAGGCACCGATCATAGCCAGTAACTTGATATCGCCACCTCCCATTCCTTCTTTGCCGAAAAGATAGGGGCTCAGCCAGGCCAGGAGCCAGAGAAGGCCACCTCCTACGGTGAGACCGAGTATCGAATTGATCATGCCTACCGGCAGGACAGTAACTGCGCCAAGAAGTCCAATTACCACTCCAGGCAGGGTAATGACATTGGGAATCATCTTATGAGTGAGATCCGTTCCCGTCACGACAACCAATGCCGAAAATAACAAGGCATAGAGAACCGCCGTCCAACTTGGACCGAAAAACCATAAGATTATGAGATAGCCAAGCGCATTGGTGGCTTCGACGAGGGGATACCGCATCGAAATTGGAGTGCGACAAGCCCGGCAGCGCCCACCAAGCCATAGGTAGCTCAGTAGGGGAATATTGTCATAGAACGCGATGGGGTGATCGCACGAGGGACAATGGGAACCAGGCCAGGCGATCGACTCGCCTCTAGGCAGCCTGAAAATGCAGACGTTGAGAAAACTGCCGATCAACGAGCCGAGAGTCCCGGCTAGAAGATAGAGAGGCCATTCTTGCATAATCGACTCAGGAACAGATTCCGGCTCGGAACATCCGAGTCGCTTCGCCTGCCAAATACAATAAATTAGGTAGCTTCACTGGGATCACTATCCTCTAGTTTACTTATGAGGAGAGAGATCTTATAATTCATACCTTGCTGAGCCAGGGTTTCCGCTTGAATGCTTCTCTGCGAGAACGAATTATACCGTACTACGTTATTCGTTAAAGGAGAACAAGATAATGTCACGGACTGTAAAGACGAAAACCAAACCTTCCTTGGCCCACTTGACCCCACCACCCAGGAAGAAACGGCCTGAATCGCTCACCAGCCGGGAACAGGAAATTCTTGAACTGATTTGGGCAGGTTTCAAAAACAAGGAAATTGGCCAACGACTCAAAATCAGCGTCAAGACCGTCGAGGCACATCGGGCCAACATGATGAAAAAGATGCGCGTGTCGAACACCGCTCAGCTGCTCAAAACTGCGATCCAAGACGGGACGATCAAGATTCGGTAGGTATCGCCGCCGGTATTGCATCTCTTCGACGCTGGCGAACCACTTCGAACAGCGTGACGGCTGCGGCGGCCGAGACATTCAACGATTGCACGCGGCCCTTCATGGGAATCCTGATGCGGTCGTCGCATTCGTTCAGCACTCCGGGGCGAAGACCTTCTCCTTCTCCGCCAAGCACCAGCGCAATCGGCCCGGTCATGTCGATGTCGGTATGGAGCTTCTCTGCCTGTGGATCAACACCGTAGACCCACAGACCTATCTTCTTGAGATCCTGAATCAGACGAATCAAATTTCCCACACGTCCGACGGAGATGTGATCGAGCGCTCCAGCCGATACTTTCGCCACCACCGATGTCAGGCCGACTGCGCGGCGTTCCGGGATAAAGACCCCGTGAACACCCGCCGTTTCAGCCGTCCGCAAAACCGCTCCCAAGTTGTGCGGATCTTCAACCCCGTCAAGGAGCACAAGAAATGGCTTCTCCCCTCGGGTCTTTGCCCGCTCAAGAATCTGCTCCGGCGTGTCGTAGGATTTTGCCGCGATAAGGGCAATCACACCCTGGTGGTGTCCACTCGGCACCAATCGATCAAAGGCAGGAGGAGGCTCGATGTGAACGGGAACTCGCTGAGCCTTCGCCAGATGCGCGAGGTCGGAAAATTGCCGATCGGTCCGCAGCATGAGCAGCCGCTGAAGCGGACGCGTACCGGCGCGCAAGGCTTCGCGCACGGCATGCAGCCCGTAAATCAACTCCGGGGGACTATCGCTTCCACCGGCTGGTGCCGTCGGGCTTGTCCTCGATGGCGATGCCGTGGGACGCGAGAGACTCCCTGATCTCATCGGCCCTTGCGAAATTCTTTTTCTTCTTTGCATCAAGACGCTCTGCGATCAGTTGCTCAATCTGCCCATCCAAAAGTTCAACCTTGGGCGATAGTTGTCCTTGCTCCCCACGAGTTTGAACACCTGTACGGGGCATTAAAACATCGGTCTCCACGGCTTGATTAACTGCCACAACATGCGGGCCAAACTGCCACGTATCCAATTGAAACAATCCCAGGCTATTGCCGAGTGATCGGAACTCTTCTCGAGCAATCTTTCGCGCCTCCGTCGAGAGGCCTAAGCCCAGTAATTTATTGACGTCGCTTTTCATTCGTTGAAGCTCAGCAATGGCCACTGATGTGTTGAAGTCGTCGTTCATTGCCTCCTGGAATGCGATCTTACATCGCTCGATCGCTTCCCTCAGTCCCTTGTCAGCAGTGGCTCTATCTTCAGACTCTTTCAGTCTCAAGAACAGATCATAGAACCCGTTCACCGCATTCTTCGCTTCCAACAAACTCTGATCGGAAAAATCTAATGGGCTGCGATAATGAGTCCCGAGCAGGAAATAGCGCAACATCTCTCCGGTTTCCGCCTCAGGCCATTTTGATTTTTCAAAAATTTCCCGAATCGTAAAAAAATTGCCCAGGGACTTGGACATCTTCTCCTGATTAATCTGCACAAAGCCGTTGTGGATCCAGTAGCGCGCGAATTCCTTTTCCGTCGCCCCACATGACTGTGCGATTTCATTTTCGTGGTGTGGGAAAATCAGGTCCATCCCTCCGCCATGAATGTCGAACGTTTCACCGAGAAGTTTCATGGACATTGCCGAGCATTCGATATGCCAGCCCGGACGCCCTGGACCCCAAGGGCTCTCCCATGACGGCTCGCCCGGCTTGCTGCTTTTCCAAAGAGCAAAATCCACTGGGTGCCGTTTTCTCTCGTCGACCTCGACTCTGGCTCCTGCCTGCATGTCATCCAGCCTCCGTTTTGAGAGGCGCCCATAGGCAGAATACTTGGCCACTTCAAAATATACGTCCCGATCGACGTGATAGGCCAATCCCTTCTTCACCAAGATCTCGGTCAAACGAATGATGTCGGTCATGTGTTCTGTGGCCTTGGGCTCGACGGAGGCGTGGCCGATGCCTAATCTCGCCATATCTTCGTAATAGGCTTGGATATATTTTGACGTGAGCGTCTGGCAGCTGACACCCTGCTCATTCGCGCGCTTAATGATCTTGTCATCCACGTCCGTGAAATTCTTGACAAATTTGACCAGGTAGCCGCTGAACTCGAGGTACCGACGAATCACCTCAAACACCAGCGCGCTACGCGCGTGACCGATATGGCTATAGTCATAGACCGTCACTCCACACACGTACATCCGGACGGTATTCGGCTGGAGAGAGTGAAACGGTTCTTTCCTGCCCGTGAGCGTGTTGTAAATCGAGAGCATCGGCTGGTTACAACTCCGGAGTGATGCGGCGCTTCGGCCAATGGGACCACAGAAAGTAGCCAACGGCAGCCGCGAGAAACAGACCGATCACGATGTCAAACTGGTGAAAATAATCCCGTAGATGCTCCCACTGCTCTCCCATTTTCATCCCGATATAGGCCAGAAGATAACACCAGGGCAATGAACCGAGAAATGTGTAGAGCATGAACCGGTAAATATTCACTCTGGCAATGCCGGCCGGCAAGGAGATGAAGGTCCGGACGACCGGAAGCATCCGGCTGAAAAATACCGCTGCATCGCCATATTTCGCGAACCATCGATCCGCCAGCTCAATGTCTTTTCTCGACACCAGCACATAGGGTCCGTATCGCTCAACGAAAGGCCGGCCTCCCCATACGCCGGCGTAGTAGGCCACAACCGACCCTGCGACATTCCCGAGAGCGCCGGCCAATGTCACACCCAGCATCGTGAACTGCCCCGTCGTCACGAGATACCCGGAAAATGGCATGATGATTTCGCTGGGCAATGGGATGCAGGCGCTCTCAATGGCCATGGTGATAAAAATGCCGGTGTAGCCGAACGTCGAGATCACCGACACGACAAATCGGCTCAGCTCGGTAATGATCGCTTCGATCAAATTCCCCACAACACCCTAGCGCCTCTGCGTGCCTTTCAACTTCGACGATCCGGTCAGTCGGCGGGCACCTTGTCGACGCACCGTTTCCCACTTTCTGAATCGATCTAACACTCCATAATTCGTCGTATCAAGGTGAATGGGGGTGAGCGACACTGCTCCTTGCTCAATCGCCTCGTGGTCGGCATCCTTGCTTCGGCTCCACGACACACGGGTCCCGGCAATCCAATAATAGGTCCGGCCATGCGGATCGACCTTTTCAGTGATCGGATTGTCGAAGCGCCTGCGGCTGAGACAGGTGACTCGGACTCCGGTGATCGACCCGAACGGCCGGTCAGGAATATTGAGATTCACGAGTGTTTCATCCGGCAAGCCCTCTTTCAGAATTAGGCGAGCGATGCGAACGGCATACCGAGCCCCAGCGTCGAAATAAAAATGTTGCCGGCCTTCCTGTGACACAGCTAACGACGGAACACCGAGGATCGTCCCTTCCATCGCTGCTGAAACGGTCCCTGAATACAACACGTCGTCGCCGAGATTCACGCCTTTATTGATCCCTGACACGAGGAGATCGGGTGGCGCCGGCAGGATCTTTAGTACAGCCAAATTCACACAATCGACCGGCGTTCCATTGACCGCATAGATCCGTATCCCATGCTGCTGCACTCGCAGCGGTTTATGGAGTGTCACGGCATGCGCCACTGCAGTCCGCTCACGATCCGGCGCAACCACCCACACCTCGCCCACTCTCGACAATGCCTTGGCAAGCGCCGTCAAACCAGGCGAGTGAATCCCATCGTCGTTGGTGACTAAAATACGCATGGATTCTTCAGGAAAAAAAAAGCTGCCGGCGGCAGCTTCTTTGGTCGGCTTTGGCTCAGGCTGTCATCCCGGAAATCTCTCCGACAACTCCGGTCTTGCCTGATCCCTTGGCCTTCACGGTATTTGGTCGGGGCGAGCCGATTTGAACGGCCGACCACTCGCACCCCAAGCGAGTACGCTACCGGGCTGCGCCACGCCCCGACACGCTCTACTCAATTTCACCATGTCCCGCATTGTCTCCTTGGAAGCAGGTGGAATGCAACCGGCTATGAAGAATTGGGACAGACCGTCGTCAGTCGGGGTGCGATTCCAAAATTTTGAGAATCGCTTGGAGGTTCCCTCGCAGTTTCTGTGCGAGTTCTTTGGGACGTACCCGTTGGCTTGCCACGCGGCCTCGCCTGGCCCAATATCGTTTGACACCGGCAAGTGTGTGCCCTTCCTCATAGAGCATCCGCTTGATCTCCAAGACCGTTTCGACTTCTTGCCTGACATAGAGTCGCTGATTCCCACGGCTTTTCTTGGGCTTGAGAAACGGGAACTCTGACTCCCAGAATCGCAACACATAAGCCGGTAGCTTGGCGATCTGGCTGACCTCGCCGATTTTATAAAAAACCTTGCTGCCCAGCCTGGGCTCGTTCCCCATGACCGGTCCTCGTGGTGGGATGAGTTACGGTGATTGAATGCGGCTATGAATTGACGTACTTCTTAAATACTTGACTTGGGCGAAAGGTCACCACTCGACGGGGTGTGATTCCTATTTCTTCGCCGGTCCGAGGGTTCCGGCCCTTCCGCGCCCCTTTACTGCGCACCACAAAATTTCCGAATCCGGCTATCTTGACCGACTCTCCTTTATGCAACACCGCTTTCAACATATTCAGCACGAGTTCGACGATATCTGCTGCTTCATTTTTCGAAATACCAACCTGCTTGTAGATTTCGTTTGCGATATCTGCCTTTCTCATTCTTTTCCCTCCGCCACCCACACACGTCTGAACAATCGCCTGTGAAATTACTCCGAACGATCGGCAGTTTCGCTATAAGTTACGTGAGGTTAGAAAGCCTGTCAAGAAGAAAGATGCCGAATAGGAGGTCCTACTCATTCATCGTTGGCAAGTAACTTAAATTCGATGCTGTCCGCCAGGGCCTGCCAACTCGCTTCCATGATATTCTCAGACACGCCGACGGTGCCCCATTTATCCTTATGATCACCTGATTCGATCAACACTCTGACCTTGGACTCCGTTCCACTATTAGCCGACAGGACTCGCACTTTGTAGTCGAGCAGTTTGACTTCCCGGAGCTGGGGATAGAACTTTTCCAACGCTTTTCGCAACGCATGATCGAGCGCGTTGACCGGACCGGCGCCGACTGCTGCCGCATGTTCCATCACCTCACCGACCTTCACCATAACTGTGGCCTCCGACGACGAGGCACCATGATCGTGTTTTTTCTCGACAATCACCCGAAATCCGAGCAGTTGGAAGGACGGCCTGTGCGTCCCCATCGCTTTCCGCATGAGCAACTCGAATGAACCTTCCGCCGCTTCAAATTGGTACCCCTCACTCTCACGCGCCTTCAAGGTATCGATCAGTTCCCGCACCTTCGCATCGCCCTTGTCCAATTTGATCCCATAGGCCTCGACTTTTTCCAGTAATCCACTCCGGCCTGCAGCATCCGACACCAACATCCGTTGGCGGTTCCCGACCAATCCTGGAATCACATGTTCATATGTCGCGGGATTCTTCAACACGGCATGGATATGGATTCCACCCTTGTGGGCAAATGCTGAATCTCCCACATAGGGCTGGTGTGTATTGGGCATGAGGTTCGCGATCTCGGTCACAAATCCCGAAACCCGCTTGAGATGGCTCAACCGATCTCTCAACACCGGCCGCTTCATCTTCAGTTCAAGATTGGGAATGATCGAACAGAGATTGGCATTGCCGCACCGTTCGCCGATCCCGTTAATTGTCCCCTGCACTTGCATCACGCCGGCCTCGATCGCCACCAGCGAATTCGCGACAGCCATTTCGCAATCGTTGTGGGCGTGTATGCCCAAAGGAACCGCACACTCACGCCGAACGACCTGGCAAATCTCTTTGATTTCCCAAGGCATCGATCCGCCGTTGGTGTCGCAGAGAATCACCCGTTCGGCTCCGGCCGCGACGGCGTGGCGAATGGTCTCTAGCGCGTAGTCGGGATTGGTCTTGTACCCGTCAAAGAAATGCTCTGCATCGTAGAACACCCTTCGATCTTTCGCGCGGAGATGGGCCACAGAGTCGCTGATGAGTTCGAGGTTCTTCACCAGGGAAATGCCGAGCGCATCGGTCACGTGCAGGGACCAAGATTTTCCGAAGAGCGTGATGATCTTCGTCTCTGCGTCCAGCAACGCCAGGATATTCGGATCCTTCTGTACGGAGTTGGTTGCTTTTCTGGTCGATCCAAACGCGACCACCGTTGCCGTCTGCAACGGGACGGTCTTGATCATCCGGAAGAATTCAATGTCTTTGGGATTCGCCCCGGGCCAGCCTCCTTCAATGAACTGCACGCCCAAGCCATCCAATTGTTCGGCAACTCGCACCTTGTCTTCTGCCGAAAAGGTGACATCCTCGGCCTGAGCCCCGTCTCGTAAGGTCGTGTCATAGATTTCCAGCATGGCCGGTCGAGCCGAAGACACAGGTCCGCGGGACGACCCAGAACCGGTCGTCTTCCTTTGAGGAGATCGTACGTGTGAAGATTTTTGAGCCATAGTAGAAACGATACCAGGAGCAGGACAAACCTGTCGAGACCCATCTCGTGGACATCCGTTATTTCACGGCTGAGCTCCCGCCGGAGGCTGATCCAACCCGAACGCGGTATGGAGCGAACGCATGGCAAGCTCAACGTACTTTTCATCGATGACACAGGAGATCTTAATTTCCGACGTACTGATCATGAGGATATTCACCCCTTCCTGCGCCAACACGGTGAACATCTTCGCGGCGACTCCGGAATGGGAACGCATCCCGACACCGACCAGTGAAACTTTTGCGATTGCCTCGGTCACGGCAACGGATTTGGCATCGATACCTTTCGCCACATCCTGAATCAGCGGCAGGGCTTTCTTGATATCCGCCCGTGGAATTGTGAAGGATATATCTGTCATCCCCGACTGGCTCATGTTCTGGATGATCATATCGACATTGATACTGGCCGCGGCCACCGGTCCAAAGAGTTTGGATGCAATACCTGGTTTGTCCGGCACACCCACAATCGTGACTTTGGCCTGATTTCGATCGCCGGTGATTCCCGACACCGCGACCGCTTCCATATCGTCATCTTCACGAGTCACAAGCGTCCCCTTTCCTTCTTTGAGGCTGGAGTTCACTTCCACCGGCACATTGAACTTTGCGGCAAACTCGACGGAGCGGCTCTGCAAAACTTTGGCGCCCAGACTCGCCATTTCCAACATCTCCTCATAGGAAATCTTGTCGATTCGTCGAGCCAACGGCACAATGTTGGGGTCCGAGGTGTAGACCCCATCGACATCGGTAAAGATGATGCACCGATCAGCCTTCAACGCCGCCGCCAACGCGACTGCCGTGAGATCGGAGCCTCCTCGTCCCAACGTCGTGACATCCGACTGCTCGTTGATTCCTTGAAATCCAGCGACCACCGGGATGACCCCGTTGCCCAGAGCCTCACGAATTCGATCGGCACTGACCCGGGTGATACGCGCTTTCGTATGGGCATTGTCGGTCATGATTCCGACTTGGCGGCCCGTAAAGGATTGGGCATCGAGCCCACGAGCCCGTAAGGCCATTGCCAACAGGGCGATGGTCACCCGCTCTCCGGTTGACAGCAACATGTCGAGTTCACGATCGTCCGGTAGAGACGTAACTTCATGGGCCAACCGAAGCAACCGATCCGTTTCGCCGCTCATCGCAGAGAGAACAACGACAGCCTGATCGCCATTCTTATGAGCCTTCTCAACGCGGTCAGCCACGCGGTGGATCCGCTCGATCGTGCCGACGGATGTCCCTCCATACTTTTGAACAATCAGCGCCACAGCCGTCAGAATCCTTTGGCGAAAAGCCGCACCACGAACTTTGTCGCATCACGAGGAGGCACGGTCGAAGCCCTGGCATCCATCTCGATAAACCTGCGTCCAGTCCCGGCAGAGGAGGAAACCGCACTATCATAATAGGCGAAGAACCCAGAACTTTCCGTCGCTGAGACATGAGGAGCGCTGCTTGAGTCGCAGAGTGCGACGATACGATGAGCGCCCAATTTCGCTAATCCTTCGAGCAGCGGCCCTACCAGCTCGCGATCGACTGCTTCGATACCTTTCACCTTGGCTGCGACATCCGGCCCGAAGATAACCTCGTCCGGTAACTCGACATGCACGTACGCAAAATCTTTTTTCTTCAGCTCATCAAGGGCAACCGCCGCTTGAGTGCGGAGATCCGCGCTGGCCAATCGCGCGGCATCCACAGTTCCGAGCCCGGCCATGATCCCGATCCCGCGATGGACATCGCTCTGTGAAATCACCACACCGGACATCTTGAATCGCTCAGAGAGGCTTGGCCAAAGAATGGCCCGGCCTTGGCCCCAGAGCCACAGACAATTCGCCGGCTTCTGCCCCGCCTTTTGACGTTCATCATTGAGAGGGTGGTCGCGCAAGATATGAAACGAGGCGTCCATGAGCTTCCACAAAATGTCGGATCCGTCTCCGGTCGGCAAAGCATCGGCGATCGACCGACTAATCAATACTTGGGGATCCGTGCAGACTGCTCGCGACTTCCCGTTGACCCATACCATGAGATGACGGTGACCCAATCCAGGATAGAACTGGATCATCTCCGATCCGAGCTGTTCGTTAATCGCCTCAATCAATTCTCGGGCCTCTTCCGTCGAAATCAGACCGGCCGTCGCATCATCCATGACCATATGCGGTCCGAGCTTCTTAATCTCGTTCACTCCACCTTTATTCCCGGATTGGGCGTCTGCCCGCAACGTGACCATCGTACAGCGGTAGACCACATCATGCTCACCGATCGCGACCCCCAGACTGGCCGCTTCGAACGGACCTGGCCCCTGGTAATATTTCTTGGGATCATATCCGAGGATGGCGGTTCCCATCAGACCGCTCCCCTTCCGCACCTGCTCAGGCGCCGCAGCCAAAAGCCCGAATTCCCCATCTTGCACAAGGCGATCAAGATGAGGAGTCGACGCCGCTTGGAGAGGAGTCCGTCCGCCCAATTCCTGCCGAGGGTGGTCTGCTATCCCATCAGCATCGAGAATCACATGTTTCATCGAAGCCCTGTCCGCATGATGTCTACACCCTTAGAAGACGAGCAACATCCTCCCGCGTCGCTCTAACGGTTTTCGGTTGTGCCGATACACTGATGGCGGTGTCGGCATCTTTCAATCCATGACCGGTCAACGTGCAGACCACTGTCTCGCCTTTACGCAATCCATTCTGCTTGCTTAACTTCATCACACCGGCAACCGATGCGGCGGATGCCGGTTCGCAGAAGACTCCTTCCGTCGCCGCCACTGCGCTATAGGCTTGGAGAATCTCTTCATCCGTGACCGAATCGATGGCTCCCATGGACTCCTTCACGGCAATCACAGCCGATTCCCAACTGGCCGGATTCCCGATCCGGATCGCTGTGGCCACTGTCTGCGGGTTCTCCACGATGTGGCCGAGCACAATAGGCGCGGCGCCCGCCGCCTGAAAGCCGACCATGCGAGGCAACCTCGTGGATTGATTCGCCGCACGGTATTCCTGATACCCCTTCCAATAGGCAGTGATGTTACCGGCATTCCCAACCGGCAACACATGAACCATCGGGGCATCGCCGAGCTGATCGCAGACCTCCATCGCAGCGGTCTTTTGTCCCTCAATCCGATAGGGGTTGATCGAATTGACGAGCTCAATGCGGTGGATCACCGACAAATCCTTCACAATGGTCAACGCCTGGTCGAAGTTTCCTTCGATCTGAATGACTGTCGCTTGATGCATCATGGCCTGGGACAGTTTACCCATCGCGATCTTGCCGGCAGGAATCAACACATAGACCGCCAGCCCTGCCCGCGCGCCATAGGCCGCAGCGGAGGCGGATGTATTCCCAGTGGAGGCGCAGATCACCGCCTTGGCGCCGGACTCAACGGCCTTTGAGATGGCCATCGTCATACCGCGATCCTTGAATGATCCTGTCGGGTTGATGCCTTCGAATTTGAGGTAGAGATCAATGCCTGGTGCGATCTGCTTGGCCAGCCGCGTCGCCCTGATGAGCGGAGTGTTACCTTCACCGAGCGTCACCACAGGGGTGCGGTCGGTTACGGGCAGAAACTTCCGATATTCTTCGATCACACCACGCCAGCGATTCATCGCATTATTCGTCCTTGCCCTCGACCCGGATCAACGTGGTGGGCTCTGAGATAAAGGCCATGCGATCGATCGCTCGCAATGCCGTTTGGACATCGCGCTCCGTGGCGGTATGAGTCTTGATCACGACCGGAACCGTCTGCCCTTCGCGCCGTCCCTGCTGGAGGACGGATGAGATACTGATACCGCACCGGCCCAGCTCCCCCGCAATGTGCGACAAAACACCTGGGCGGTCCAACACCATAAAACGGAGGTAATAGAGCGAGCTGATTTCTTCCATCGGCCGCATCCGGAGCGGACGACGCTGGTCCTGTTGGAACGAGGCGGGCGGCACTCGCCCAACCGCACCTTTCAACAGATTGCGCGCAATGGCGATGAGATCGCTGACGACCGCGCTGCCGGTCGGCAGAGACCCCGCACCCCTGCCATAGAGCACCACGTCGCCCACGGCATCGCCGACAAGTTGAATGGCGTTGTACACTCCCTCGACTTGAGCGATCGGAGACGAAGAGGGCAGCATCGTGGGGTGCACTCGGGCTTCCACCTCATTGCCCACAAGTTTGGCGATTCCCAGCAGTTTGATCGTACAACCGAACTCGTTAGCGTATGCAATATCGAGGGGCGTAATGTGGGTGATCCCCTCGGTGTACACATCTTTAAAATTGACCGGAGTGCCATAGGCCAGCGCCACCATGATCGCCAGTTTATGCGCCGAATCGATACCAGCCACATCAAACGTCGGATCCGCTTCGGCATAACCGGCACGCTTCGCTTCATCGAGCACTGTCTGGAAACTCTGGCCGTCATGGGTCATGCGTGTGAGAATGTAATTGGCTGTCCCGTTGATGATCCCATAAATGGATTGGATCGTGTTGGCCGCCAGCCCCTCTCTCAATGCTTGGATGACGGGAATTCCTCCGCCCACGCTCGCTTCGAAACCGAGATCGACACCCATGCGAGAAGCCGCAGCGAATATTTCTTCTCCGTGTAACGCAAGCAAAGCCTTATTGGCCGTGACGACATGTTTGCCTGCTGCAATGGATTCTAGGATTATGCGTTTGGCCATATCACAGCCCCCGATCAACTCGACGACGATGTCGATCGACGGATCGGCGAGAATCTGCTGCGCATCGGTCGTGAGGAGACCGGCTGGAAGAACCAGACCTCGGTCACGTACCACATCGAGATCCGCGATCCGAACGATCTCGATCGGCACACCGACCCGTCGGCTGATCAAGGCGGCGTTTTCCAAAAGAATCTTCGCAAGGCCCGTCCCGACCGTTCCGAATCCAATGATGCCGACGCCCACGCGCGAAATCATTCCTCCGCCCCCTCAAGCTTCAGCGCTTTTCGAATACCTCGGACAGCCTGCCTCGTGCGGTGTTCGTTTTCGACAAGACCAAACCGCACATATTCATCCCCGCCTTCACCGAACCCGATCCCGGGAGACACGGCCACTTTCGCCTCGCGGAGCAGGAGCTTCGAAAACTCTAAGGATCCCAAAGCTCGATAGGGCAACGGGATCCTGGCCCAGACGAACATCGTGGCCACAGGCTTGTTCACCTGCCACCCGATGCGATTCAGCCCGCTTACCAACACATCGCGACGCTTCTGGTAGCGCAACACCGTCTCCCTGACACAATCTTGTGATCCATTGAGGGCAATGACGCTGGCAATCTGTAACGGCTGGAAGATGCCGTAATCGAGATAACTCTTGATCTTGGCCAAGGCCCCAACCACCTCGCGATTGCCGCAACAGAATCCCACTCGCCAACCGGGCATGTTATATGCCTTGGAAAGTGTGTAGAACTCGACGCCGACATCCTTGGCCCCATCAACTTGCAGGAAGCTCGGCGCCCTATATCCGTCGAACACCAAATCGGCATAAGCCAAGTCATGAATGACAATCACATGATGTTCTTTGGCAAAGGCGACGATTTTCTTGAAAAATTCGAGATCCACCACAGCGGTGGTGGGATTGTGCGGGAAATTGATGACCAAGATCTTGGGTCGCGGAAAGGTCTGGCGATAAACCCGCTGTAAATCGTCGAAGAAGTCACTGTCAGGACGCAGCTCAATCCCTCTGACTTCTCCCCCTGCAATAATGAAACTGTACATATGAATGGGATAGGTCGGTGTCGGCGTCAGCACGACGTCACCCGGCCCGATCAAGGCCAGCGCCAGATGTGCTAATCCTTCCTTGGACCCGATGGTCACGATGGTCTCAGTCTCAGGATCCAGCTCGACATCGTAATTCCGCTTGTACCATCCCGCGATTGCATGTCGCAGTTTCGTAATTCCGCGTGAGGCCGAGTAACGATGATTTTTTCCTTTCCGCGCAGCCTCAATCATCTTCTCGACGATATGGCTCGGCGTCGGCTGATCGGGATTTCCCATTCCGAAATCGATAATGTCTTCACCCTGTTGACGAGCCTCAAGTTTAAGGCTCTGCACCTGGGCAAACACATAAGGCGGTAGCCGTTTGATGCGATAAAATCCGTCGCCTAATCCCATCAGACTCCCTGCCTGTCAACTGCATGTACGCAGAGATATCGAGAGCCACCCTCTGCTACAACAAGTCGCGTATTCTAATGTCGGGGAGCGCGTCGAGTCAAATTATGCCGTGATTCTGTGGGGTTCGACATGTCAATACTTAAGAAACCCTCAAGCAACATTACACCAATTTCCTTTCCCAGTCCTTGCCCCTCTTAGTCGATTTCTGTTACAACTGCAACACCTCTCTACGTATCATGCAACTCGGTTTCTCCTTGCTCTACATGGCCAGAACGGAGGATCCGTGCCACGACTTGGGGTGAACATCGACCATGTGGCCACGTTACGGCAGGCCCGTGGCGGAACCGACCCCGACCCCCTTGCCGCCGCCGTGTTAGTGGAATTAGCCGGCGCCGACGGAATAGTTGTCCATCTGAGAGAAGATCGGCGCCATATCCAAGACCGCGATCTTCGCCTCTTACGAGAACTCATCCGTACCAAGCTGGACCTGGAGATAGCGTCCGATGAGACAATGGCCAAGATTGCCCTGACCATTAAGCCGGACATGGTGACGCTTGTCCCGGAGCACCGTCAGGAACTCACGACGGAAGGCGGTCTGGACGTAGCCGGTCACAGAGATCGTATCCAGCAGGTCGTAACCATGCTCCATGATGGCGGCATCCCGGTCAGCCTTTTCATCGAGCCGGATTTGGCCCAGATCAAAGCCGCTCACAGGGTCTCAGCCGATTTCGTTGAGATCCATACCGGCAGGTATGCGAATGCCCTGCGCTCGAAAGAAGCCGACGCGGAATTCGAGGCTATTACGCAGGCGGCAAAACTCGCCTACAAGCTTGGAATGGGAGTGAATGCCGGGCATGGATTGGACTATCGCAACGTGATGAGATTGACGTACATTCCTGAAATCGTTGAATATAATATCGGTCACAGCATCGTTGCCCGAGCGGTTCTGGTGGGCCTCGACCAGGCCGTCAGAGAAATGAAAGCGTTACTGAGTTAACCAATCGCACCGATACGACACCCTTCGTTCCTTCATGCCATAGCTCGAATCACTTGTGTCATGACGATGCGCCGTAGGCAACAGGATTCTATACGTTCCAGGATGACTCAATTACTGGCGCGGCATCGAGCGCACACGAAGGGCCACCGATGAAGATCGTGACCGGAACCGAGATGCAGTCGCTTGACCGCCGCACCATCATCGAAGCACATATCCCCGGTGCCGTCTTGATGGAGCGGGCCGGCGAGGGCATAGTCAGACACCTGGAGGAACACCATGGCCCAGTACGAGGCAAGACCATTACCATCCTCTGCGGAAAAGGGAACAACGGAGGAGACGGATTGGTTGTGGCTCGACTGCTGCACCGCCGACGTGCTCGGATTCATGTGATACTCCTGACGCCCATCACCGACCTGAGTCGCGATGCCACAACTATGTATCGCCGGCTCGTTCGGGTTGCAGGGCAAGCATCAATCATCAGATTCCGTTCTGCCGACCAGGCGCGCCCTCTCCTCGTTTCCAGCGACATTCTCGTCGATGCCCTCCTGGGTATTGGGTTGTCTTCTGTGGTGACCGGAACCTATCGTGAAGCCATCGAACTCATCAACAGTACTGGAAAACCCGTAATCGCGATTGACATCCCCTCCGGCCTCCATGCCGATACCGGCGCTATCCTCGGGCGAGCGATCCGCGCCACATTGACTGTCGCATGCGGCCTCCCAAAACTCGGACTCTATATCAATGCCGGAATCGACCAGGCCGGCACAATACGCGTCGTCGATATCGGCATTCCACCTGCGTATGTGAATGCGATTGAGAGTCGAAACCTGCTCCTGACACGCGACAGTGCGTTGCAGTCTTTACCAGAACGCGCTCCCTCCTCACATAAGGGAACCTTTGGCCATGCAGGGATTATTGCAGGTTCCGTGGGGAAAACCGGTGCAGCGGCGTTGACAGCCCGGGCGGCACTCCGCGTTGGAGCCGGCCTGGTCACCGTAGCCACCCCCAGCAGCGTTAACGACATACTGGAAGCAAAGCTACTTGAAGCGATGACGATTCCGCTCGCGGAGACGAAGGCTCGTACACTGGCTCGTTCAGGACTTGATCGCGTGTTGACCTTTATTCAGGCACGTACGGCAATTGCCATGGGTCCCGGGCTCTCGACGCATCCCGAGACCGTCGAACTTGTGCAGTCGCTCATGAAACACCTGGATCGACCCTCCGTCCTTGATGCCGATGCACTCAACGCCTTAACCGGTCGGGCCTCCTTATTGACCGAATGTAAAACTCCACCCATTCTCACCCCACACCCTGGAGAAATGGCCCGGCTCGAAGTCGATGCCACCACGCAAAGTATCAACGCAGACCGAATCGGCACGGCCAGGCGGTTTGCCCAAGAACGCGGTGTGTTCGTCGTTTTAAAAGGGGCACGAACCGTCATCGCCCGCCCCGATGGGCTTGTCGCCATTTGCCCGACCGGCAACCCCGGCATGGCCACGGCCGGAACCGGTGATGTCTTAACCGGCATGATCGTCGGCCTCCTGGCGCAAAAGGTCCCCGTATGGGATGCCGCCTGTGCCGCAACCTATTTTCATGGCGTAGCCGGCGACTTGGCCGCCCGTCACCTCGGGCAACCCGGGATGGTCGCGAGTGACCTCCTCGCTCAGATTCCTTATGCGCTCCAGCGAACCTCAACGGCGTAACGTGGCCCGACCAGCTAAGGCACAACAGCCTATCGCTCGCCGGATAGCTGCATCGAGCCTGCCGTGGAAACTCGTGTCTACATCACATCGGCATACTGATCGGCTTGGTCAAGTGATCGGCCGTGTGCTTCGCGGAGGAGAAACGATTGCGCTCTACGGACCACTTGGCGCCGGCAAGACAGCGCTTGTTCGCGGCATCGCGCAGGGCCTAGGCGTACCGCCGACAGCTATCAGCAGTCCGACTTTCGTGGTGATTCACGAGTATGATCAAGGGCGCCTGCCGCTTGCTCACGTGGACCTGTACCGTATTCGCTCACCTCGCGAGCTTGAATCGACAGGGCTGATCGAGTATCTCTCCGACCAAACTGTGACGGCCATCGAATGGGCCGATAAGGGCCTGGCCGCGCTGCCGCAGGACCGGATCGAGATTGCTCTGGACCATCGTGCCGCAAGAAGTCGAACGATTCAATTGAGCGTGACAGGGCCGAAGTCTGGCGAAATTCTCGCCCTCGCACGAAGGCAGTATCGCAAGACCAGCAGGGTGCATCAACAAACGACACCACGACGGGCCGTGAACAGGGAGACAATAACAAAGCCATGATTCGACTGATCCTGGTCGGAGTTCTCCTGCTCCTTTCCCTAGCCTTTTTCCTTCAGAACCAGGAACAGGAAGTCACACTCCGATACTTCTTTGGTCTTTTTGAAGCGTCGACGCCGATCTATAAACCCGTTCTGGCAGGATTCGCAGTGGGATTGCTGGTTTCAGGTATCCTCCTTTTTCCCCCATGGGTACGGAGCCGGATCGAACTCCGCAGAAAAACCAAAGCATTGCAAGAGGCTGAAGTGGACCTGGAACGGCTCCGTCTTTCACTCGAAAAAACTACCGGCCGAGTATCCCCCACCCTGACCGATGAACCACACCGAGACCAACCGGATGACTGATACAGACGCATCACCGTTAATGCGGCAATACCGAGACATCAAGCGCGGCTATCCCGATGCCATCCTCTTGTTTCGTGTCGGCGACTTCTATGAAATGTTTGATACGGATGCGCAGATCGCCTCCAACCTGCTCTCCATTGTTCTCACTTCTCGTGATAAATCCAGCGCCAACCCGATTCCGCTCTGTGGAGTACCCTTCCATGCTGCGCAAGGTTATATCTCAAAACTTCTTAAAGCCGGGCAGACCGTCGCACTCTGCGAACAGGTGGAAGATCCAAAACTCACGAAAGGTCTCGTGCGCCGAGAAGTCGTTCGCGTGTATACACCAGGCACGCTGATCGACACGGAATTCCTCTCTCCCGGGGAATCGCATTTCCTGACGGCTGTCGTCTTCCCCGATGCTATGGCCCCATTCGCCAAGGACCAATCCATCATCGGGCTGGCCTGTATGGATGTTTCCACTGGAGAGTTTTGGGTGACAGAGTTCCAAGGGGTACAGGCAGAGAGCCAGCTCATGGATGAACTGGCTCGACTTGAGCCACGGGAAGTCCTTCATTCCGATTCCAATACACACGCTAAATCGTGCCTGACTCGCCTGCGCGGGCCACGCCTCTGCGCACAACCCTCGGCCTTCTTCAATTCAAAAAATGCCGCGCAACTGCTTCAGACACAGTTTGCGGTGCATTCACTCGATGGATTCGGCTGTCGGGGCCTAAGCGCCGGGATCGGGGCTGCAGGAGCCGTCCTGAGATATTTTCGTGAAACACAGCCAACGGCCTCCTTCACGCACCTTCACCGCCTACGCTCGCGCTGGAGCAGCGACGCCATGCATCTCGACAGCGCAACGATTCGCAATCTCGAACTTGTGCGACCGTTGGAAACCGATGGGCACCGAGCGGAGAAAGGCCAATCGACGGTCTTGTCGGTGTTAGACCGAACCGCGACATCCATGGGCAGTCGCTTGTTACGAGATTGGCTTGTCAGACCGCTCCTCGATTGCGGCGCCATTCACTCTCGACTCGACGCGGTCGGCGAGTTGAAGGACCGGGTTCAGCAGCGTGTATCGCTCCGAACAACGCTTCGCAGTATACAAGATATTGCTCGTCTGAGTAGCCGCATCACGCTCGGCGTTGCAGAACCTCGCGAACTTCTCGCGTTGAAACAATCGGTGAGCGCTCTGCCGGAGCTACGGTCCCATCTCCAGCTTTGCCATGCCTCGTTACTGACCGGCGTCAGAACATCGTGGGACGATTGCCGAGATGTGCATGACATAATTGAGCAGGCCATCAATCCGGATGCGCCGATGTCGCTTCGAGACGGCGGCTTGATTCGAGAAGGATACCATTCCGGAGTCGATGAACTGCGCAAAGCGAGCGCGGAAGGCAAAGGCTGGATCGCTGCCTTGGAAGCCAAAGAACGAACTCGAACGGGAATCGACTCGTTGAAGGTTCGCTACAATCAGGTCTTCGGCTACTACATCGAAATTACCAAAACACACCTATCCCGTATCCCTCCTGATTACATTCGCAAACAAACGCTGGTCAATGCCGAGCGATTCATGACGCCGGAGCTGAAAGAGCTGGAAGAGCGTGTGACAGGTGCTGAAATTAAACTGCTGGCCCTTGAACAGGAGCTGTTCGAACAATTACGCGGACGCCTGGCACAAGAGGTCCCTCGTCTTCAAGCCATCGCCCAGTCCGTTGCGTTACTCGACGTCCTTGCCGGACTGGCCGAGACCGCTGCAATGTGTCGTTATGTCAAACCTCTCGTCGACGAGAGCAGCACAATCCATATTCAGGAAGGCCGGCATCCTGTCGTTGAGCAACTCAGCGGTGATCTGACATTTGTACCCAACGACACAGCCCTCGACTGTGAGGAGAACCGACTTGTGATCCTCACCGGACCCAACATGGCGGGGAAAAGCACCTACCTCCGCCAGGTCGCATTGATCGTCCTATTGGCGCAGATCGGGAGCTTCGTTCCTGCAACCGAGGCACGCATTGGATTGGTCGATCGGATTTTCACCCGTGTAGGAGCCTCGGATAACTTGGCCGCGGGACAGAGCACATTCATGGTGGAGATGATCGAGTCCGCTCACATCTTGAATAGTGCAACCTCCCGCAGCTTGATTCTCCTGGATGAGATAGGCCGAGGGACCAGTACCTACGATGGACTGAGCATCGCCTGGGCTATTGCCGAGCACATTCAAGACCGTCGGCACTTAGGAGCCAGGACGCTGTTCGCTACCCACTATCACGAGATGACGCAACTGGAGAGGTTACGCGAGGGAATCCGAAATTATTGCGTGGCAGTGCAGGAGCGAAATGGCAACGTGATCTTCTTGCGCAAAATTATACCGGGCGGCGCAGACCGGAGTTATGGTATTCATGTCGCCAAACTGGCGGGACTCCCTCCGACGGTTATCACCCGTGCGCAACAAGTCCTGACCCAATTAGAAGAGTCAGATAGCACCATCGAGAAAACACTCACTTCTCCGGAAGAAGAACTACCACGTGCCTCGCTTCCTCATCCACACCCGATTATCGAGGAAGTAAAACAAATCGACCTCTTCTCTATGACGCCGCTCGATGCGCTCAATCGGCTCGCTGACTTACAGCGCCGGATCGGTCCAACCGGTCCAGACGATCACGGAAAATAAAAAGGCGGCATCCCATTTCTGAAATGCCGCCTCAGAAGTCATTGAATATCTCAGGTCAGTGACCGGACCCAAGGTTGTATTTCGCGGTCCAGGGAATCAAGCCGGCAACTGGCGCTCCACCTGGAAGCAACACATCATACTGCATTGGTATAGCTGCCCCATCAGGAGACTTCGGTGAGGTAGTGAGGCCTTGCTTCGCTGCTGCGCAGCCTGCCTCGAATTCGCTCTTCCCAACACATTCCTTCAAACGCAGACCGGAGATGCTGAGCGGCTTCCCCATAGAACCGGCAACCTCTGGAAGCGTCTTGACTGAGGAAATGACACGATGATTCTGCTCTGGCTCTGTCACAACAAACTCAATCAAATCAGTTGTGCTGGAGGGTGGCACTTCCTTGGCTGCAGCTGGCCCCGCATGGGGACGGGCCATCTTTTTCAGCTGTTCCCACGCTCCCTTGTCAGCGTAAAACTTGAGGGTCTTGCCCGGGTGAATCTTCTGCCAAAAGAAGCCGCTTTCAGCATTCCCACCGAACACGGCAATGTTAATCCAGACCGCTTCATCATAAGGATCGAGCACAATTACTCGACCCTGCAATGTCGTCGGCTTGCTCAAGTCTCCCCACTCAAAACGCTCCTGGAATGATTCGATCGCCAATGCGGTGGAAGCCACAGAGACCACCAGCGCTGCCGCAGCCGCCATGGCCCAGCTTTTCAAATGAAACGTCATAACTGCATCCTCCTTAACAGAACATGAAAGAATGAATGCTTGTCAAGGTCGATT
This sequence comes from uncultured Nitrospira sp., assembly GCA_964626135.1. Lineage (GTDB taxonomy): Bacteria > Nitrospirota > Nitrospiria > Nitrospirales > Nitrospiraceae > Palsa-1315. The sequence continues at coordinate 28,351 of CAZVEZ010000002.1, read as the reverse complement.
ACTTAATAACTTTAAATCCGGTAATCATCCGACCATCCAGACTCACTTCCATCGCGACGAGCTCCTGGGAGGCCTTAATGATCTGGTCCATGAGCGCTTTATCCTTTACGGCTAACCGAACGGTCGTGGCGGCATGGTACCAACCCGAATATGGACTGTTCTTATCTGTGCCACCCACAAAACCCCACCCGCAGCATGAAAACAGTGGATCAGGCGGCTTCACATCGAGATCGGAAGATGAACGACCGGCCGGAGTTCCCGAACCCGGTTCACCGCTGTTCCAATACTGAATCCCGAAGAGTAGCTCTCTATCTGGATTGTCAGCCCACTGTGACCACACCCGGCCCTTAAGAGTTTTGGTAATCTCACCCTTCATGGGCTTCCCACCGACGATGCTATCGGTTGGACCAACCCCGGTACTCTCCACATCAGCAGCAACTGCGAACTCAGTCGCCAGCATGCCAAGCACGGTGCATGCTGTAACGGCGGCTATAAGTATGATTTTTTGCATACCTAGTCCCTCCTTCATAAAATTAACAGTCACAATAAATCGAAAACCGATAGATCTTGTATGCGAGCAACGGATGTTACGAAACCGTTTCAGAGATCACGCAGCTCGAGTGATGGTATTCTCCGTTAGATCTTTTTATGCATCTTCCTGCTGTGGATCTTCGACTGATAATCATTGTCAAAACTGTGGGCATGGTACTGAAATCATGAAATAGTGTCAAGAAGTTGTTTGCCCTGCTGATCGTGTCGGAAACTGGCATGCAAGTGTAATCGAATCAACCTCTTATAAATATTCATGTTGAGTTTCTTATCTGCTCATTAAGAACTTAGAAGCTTGCGTTAAAGAATTCTTATCTGTACGCCTGTAGACTGCCAGAGGCGAGAGGTCCAAGCCCTGTGATTGCGAGAGAATCAACCGTAAAAAATTTGCGGCCTATATCGAAAGTTTGCTCCTCATTCACACAATCGATCTGAGCTAACAGGTCTTCCAGTGACATGTGCCGGCCATATATCAGTTCATCTTTTGCCAACTTGCTCATGCGGCTGTGGGAACCCTCCAAACTCAGCATCAGACTACCCTTCATCTGTGTCTTTGCCCGCTCAAGCTCTTTCCGTTCGACGCCTTTGATGCCGATTCGTCGAATCTCTTGACAGACGAGATCCACGACACGATCCACCTCTTTCGACCTCGTCGCCGCATACACAGTAATCATACCTCCGTCTGAATACCCCGACAAGAAGGAATAGATCGAATAAGCAAGCCCTCGCTTCTCTCGAACTTCCTGAAATAATCGCGAACTCACACTGCCGCCCAAGACACTATTCAGCGCATACAGTGCATACCGATCCTTATGGCCAGCAGCGATGCCGCTGAGGCCGAGACACACATGCACTTGCTCCAACCGCTTCTTCTTTAGCAAGACACCGCCGCGCACAGCAGGAGGGTGGCGCCCGTTAATATGATCCTCTTTGGCCCATTGGCCTTTGCCGAAATACCGCACAACCATGCGATCAAGTTGGATCTGATCAAAATTCCCGGCAATCGAAACCACGGTCTGCCTTGGGTTGTAATACGTCTCAATATAATTCAGCAGATCCTGGCGTCGCAGCCCTCTGATCGTCTTCTCTCGACCTAGGATAGGACGACCGAGCGGATGGCGTCCCAACACTTGGCCAGAATGAAGCTCTTGTACGAGATCTTCCGGATCGTCCCGGACCATTCGAATTTCTTCCAGAATAACCTGTTTTTCTTTTTCAACTTCTTGGGGCGCAAAACAGGAATGATGGAACAAGTCGGAAAGGAGTTCGATTGCTCGCTGCAGTTGCTGATCCAACACCTTCACATAATAGGTCGTCGTCTCACGCGAAGTGAAGGCATTCATCTCCCCCCCAAGCACATCGATTTCGCGGGAAATTTCGGCGGCGGATCGCGTGCGCGTTCCTTTGAAGAGCATGTGTTCGATGAAGTGGGAATAGCCCGCCTGAGAAGGCTGCTCGTCTCGAGACCCAACATTGACCCATATGCCGACGGTGACCGACTTGAGCGTCGGCATCCGTTCGGTCACCACTCGAACCCCGTTGTCCAGGATAAGCTTGCGATACAAGACGATTACCTGGCGGACGGATCCGGCGCACCAGCCCCGGCCGGAGCCGGCATGGCTTCCTTGCGACTAAGGCGAATCTTTCCCTGCCGATCCACCTCCAACACTTTCACCAGGATTTGATCGCCTTCCTTGACCTCATCGGACACAGCTTGAACTCGATGGTGTGCCAGTTGCGAGATGTGCACCAGCCCATCAGTTCCCGGGAGGACCTCGACAAACGCACCGAAGTCCATGAGTTTCCGAACCGTGCCCATATAGATCTTCCCAATCTCAACCTCTTCGGTAATCCGACTGATCATCTCTTTGGCCTTCTCGGCCGAAGCTCCATCGACCGACGCAATCGTGACGGTCCCGCTATCATCGACATTAATTTTGACTCCGCAATCCGCGATGATGCCACGAATCGTTTTGCCGCCAGGACCGATGATTTCACGGATCTTGTCCTGCTTCACTTTCATCGTGAAAATCCTGGGCGCATAGGCCGACAGAGTAGTTCGTGGCGCCTGGAGCGCTTGCTCCATACAACTCAAAATATGCAAGCGGCCGGCTTTGGCCTGTTCCAAAGCCTTGCGCATCAAGACCGACGTAATGCCGCCGATCTTAATATCCATCTGCAACGCCGTCACACCTTGCTTGGTGCCGCAGACCTTAAAGTCCATGTCACCCAAGTGATCCTCCAACCCAAGAATGTCAGAGAGGATCATAACCCGATCGCCTTCCTTGATCAGTCCCATCGCGATCCCGGCTACGGCTTCTCTAATCGGCACGCCGGCATCCATCAAGGCAAGACTCCCGCCACAGACCGTGGCCATCGAGGAAGATCCGTTGGATTCGAGAATGTCGGACACGATGCGAAGCGTGTAGGGAAATGCCTCCTTACTGGGAATCACTGAGGCCAATGCCCGCTCTGCCAATGCGCCATGACCGACTTCCCGGCGCCCCGGCGAGCGAAGCGGCCGCGCCTCACCGACACTGAAGGGCGGGAAATTGTAATGGAGCATGAACGTTCTCATGTACTCCCCTTCCAGGGCATCAATCCGCTGCTCGTCGTCCGTGGTCCCCAGTGTGACCACCGCCAAACTTTGGGTCTCGCCCCTGGTGAAGATCGCGGAACCGTGCGTACGCGGCAGCGCGCTGACTTCGCAGGTGATCGGACGAATATCCGCCGGACCCCGTCCATCCGCTCGCGATCCCCTTTCCAGGATCATGTTCCGGACTTCCGTGTATTCCAATTCATGGAACACCAACTTCACGTGCCGCTCCCGATTCGGATCGTCCGCGCTCTTGAGCGCTTGAACGGCCCCGTTCTTGACTTCGTCCAACCGCTCCTGGCGCGCCGTTTTGTTGGGAATCATGATGGCCTCGCGAATCCCTTGCGCCACCAGGGACTTCACTTGAGCTGCGAGCCCCGAGTCAATCTGCTCCTTCGCCACCGCCCTCTTTGGCTTACCGGCAAGAGCTTGCAGTTCGCGAATCTTGGCCACAATCTTCTTGATCTCGGCATGGGCAAGCTCGATCGCCTCGAGCATGATGGCTTCGGACAGTTCGTTCGCTCCGGCTTCGACCATCATAACTGCATCGGCCGTCCCAGCCACAACAAGTTGCAGCTCGCTCTTTGCGGCAGTCTCAAGGTCAGGATTGACGACGAACTTGCCGCCCAGCCGACCAATCCTTACACCCGCAATAGGATTGTCGAACGGAATATTCGAGATGGTGAGAGCAGCAGAGGAAGCAATAATAGCGAGTATGTCTGACGAGCCTGTTTGGTCGGTCGAGAGGACTGAGGCGATGACCTGTGTCTCGAAATAATAACCCTCGGGAAAAAGCGGACGGAGCCCCCGGTCGATCTGTCGGCTGGTCAGCACAGCTTTTTCAGATGGGCGCGCTTCCCGTTTGAAATACCCGCCGGGAATCTTCCCCGCGGCGAAGGACTTCTCCTGATAATCGACCGTGAGTGGAAGAAAATCGATGCCCGCTTTGGCGACCTGTGACGCAACGGCTGTCGCCAGTACGACGGTGTCACCGTACGAGGCCCAAATCGAGCCATCCGCTTGTCGTGCCACACGACCGGTCTCAAGCCGCAGAATGCGCCCGGCAATTTCTATTTCAACTGTGTGTACCATCTGAGATTCCTCCGGTTAGGCCCCACAGATGCCCACAGAAAAAGACTCGAGTGATTGCAGGACACTCCAGCCTTTGTCAGTGTTCACCTGTGCGACTTGTGACTGCCCGCCGGCGCGCCGGTGGGACGGGATGTTACTTTCTAATGCCTAATCGCTCGATCACCGCATGATAGCGCGCATCACTGATGCCGCGAAGATAGTCGAGCAAACGCCGTCGACGCCCTACCAACAGCAGGAGGCCACGCCGGGAATGATGATCTTTCTTGTGGAGCTTGAAATGTTCCGTCAAATACGTGATCCGGTTGGTCAACACTGCGATCTGGACTTCCGGCGAACCGGAATCCGTCTCATGCTGCCGATACTGCTTGATCAACTCGGTCTTTGCTTCCTTAAGTAATGCCATAGGTTTCTTCCTTCCTGTTCCTTTCCTTCATCCGCAACAAAGAATTACACGTGCTGATCGCTCAACACCTTTTCGATCTTGAGTGCGCCACCAGATGTCTCCAAGCATGTCCCGATTGCCACCAGACTCCCGTCGGTATCGTGGATACGGACCGGCACACGTGTGCCATTGGCCGCCCTATCCCAACGAAGAATCTCGGCTGCAGACACCGGAATCCCGTGTCGCACGCGGTCAGCAGTCTGTGTATCCACCACCGCAATCCTCAGGTGGGCCAATACATGATCCAGCGACAATAGATCGTCTCCCAACCGACCGAGTGCATGACGAGTCACCACCTCATCCACCGTCAGTGCGTGATCAATCGTCAAAGGACCCACTCGCCTTCGCTCCAACGTCAACATATGGCCGCCGACACCCAACGCCTCACCAATGTCAGCACAGAGCGTTCGCACATAGGTCCCCTTGGAACAGACGATACGCAATGTCACGTCCCGCCCCTGAATCGCCACTACTTCAAGAAAATGGATGATGATGGTTCGCGCATCTCGCGCAATCGTTCTGCCTGCCCGAGCGGACCTATACAGAGGAATGCCGCCCACTTTCACCGCTGAATACATCGGAGGAACTTGTTCAACCGGCCCGCGGAATCGTCGGATCACCTCATGAATCGCCTCCGCCGTCACGAGCTCCGTCGTATGGCGCGCCAGGACCGTTCCGGTCGCATCCTGCGTATCGGTGGTTTCACCGAGGCGAAGCACGGCGCGATATTCTTTATCCCACTCAACAAGATATTCAGCGATGCGGGTTCCCCGTCCGATCAGCACAGGCAAGACTCCGGTTGCGGCAGGATCGAGGGTGCCGGCATGGCCGACCTTGACTCCACCGAGAAGATGCCGAACTTTCGCCACAACATCGTGAGAGGTCCAGCCGGCTTCCTTTTTAATTGTCAGCACACCGGCAACGACGGCACAATTCTGTGCGAGACTCATGGCCACGCCCCCGATACTACGAATTCCGTTTCTCTTCGGATAGCTCGTCATCCGTTTTGAGGTTGAGATCATTCAGCAACTTCAACACGCGATCCCCTCTCGGCCCACTGACATCCTTGGCAAACACAATCTCCGGCAGATACCGGAGCGAAAGCCGACGGCCCAATTCACCGCGCACAAACCCGTTGGCCTGAGCCAACCCGGCGAACGCATTCCGCTCTTCGGCTTCCGTCCCCATAGCCGTCACAAACACGCGCGCAATCCGCAGATCGCTGGTCAATTTCACATCAGTCACGGTCACGGACTGCACACGCGGGTCTTTGATCTTTCGCATGAGGATATCGGCTACCTCCATGCGGATCTGATCGGCAACACGATCGGCTCGATGATAACCTGTCTTGGCCACCTCGATCTCCACCCGGACATGCTGCCATTACAACAATTCCATTCGAGACCGGACGATTTCCACTGTGGGGATGCTTCGAATCAGGTTCAGCGCCTGATCACACACGTGATTGACGTATCGACCTTCGTTAGCCACACACGCAAGCCCTAATACGGCCTTCTGCCACAGTTCCTGTCCATCGACCTCGGCAACCGAGAGGTTAAACTTCTCCCGCAATCGATCTTTGAGACTGAGCAGCACCTGCCGCTTATCCTTTAATGACTGGCTCTCAGGGATGAACAGTTCGACCGTGCAGAGTCCGACGATGATACTCACAGGGGAAACTCATGCTTCAGAGTTTTGCTGCGATCTTGTCGACCGCATAAGCTTCGATGATGTCCCCGGCTTTGACATCGTTGAAATTCTCGACGCTGATGCCACATTCGTAGCCCTGCTGCACTTCACGAACATCGTCCTTGAAGCGACGCAATGACCCGAGTTTCCCTTCATAAACCACCACACTATCGCGAATCACCCGCACGCCGACGGCCGAACGAGTGATCGTGCCGTCCACCACATAAGATCCCGCAATGACACCGGCCTTGGATACCGTGAAGACCTGCCGCACCTCGGCCCGCCCCAACGTTCGCTCCTTGAGGGTCGGTTCAAGCAGCCCCTCCATCGCCGCCTTAATCTCGGCCATTGCATCGTAAATAATGGTGTACAAGCGGATATCGACACCTTGCTGTTCGGCCAGCGTGGAGGCCTTCGTCTCCGGTCTGACATTGAACCCGACAATAATGGCGTTGGATGCAGCGGCCAGCAACACGTCGGATTCGGTGATCCCCCCGACGCCGCTATGAATGACGCGGAGCTTGACTGCAGGAGTCGCAAGCTTTTCAACGCCTGCCGTCAGCGCTTCGGCCGACCCCTGAACGTCGGACTTGATGACCAGCGCCAGTTCCTTGACAGATCCTTCTTTAATTCTGGAGAACAGATCGTCCAACGTGACCTTTGCAGACCCCGATAAGTCAGCCGTTCGCTGCTTACGCGCTCGATCTTCCGCAATTTCTCGCGCAACCCGTTCATCTTTGACGACTTGAAATACATCACCTGCAGACGGCACACCGGGGAGGCCGGCCACTTCTACCGGAATAGATGGGCCAGCGGCTTGTACTTTTGTTCCTGTATGGGTAATCAACGCCCGGACTTTTCCACTGAAAATCCCAACGACGAACACATCGCCGACATGGAGCGTTCCACTCTGAACCAACACGGTCGCCACCGGGCCACGCCCTCGCTCCAGCTTGGCCTCCACCACAACACCCTTCGCCATACGGTGCGGATCGGCCTTGAGTTCCAGCACTTCAGACTGCAGAAGAATCATCTCCAGCAAGGCGTCCAGGCCGATCTTCTCCTTGGCCGAGACCTCAACCATGATCGTGTCGCCGCCCCAGGACTCGGAAATGAGTCCATGTTCAGACAAGGCGTTCTTCACACGATCGGCGTTGGCGCCGGGCTTGTCGATCTTGTTGATGGCCACAATAATGGGAACAGATGCGGCTTTGGCGTGATTTATCGCTTCGATCGTTTGCGGCATCACACCATCGTCTGCTGCCACGACCAGGATCACAATATCGGTGATTTTGGCGCCGCGACCCCGCATGGCCGTAAAGGCTTCATGGCCCGGCGTGTCCAAGAATGTCACCTGTTTCCCGCGCACACCAACCGTATACGCCCCAATATGTTGTGTGATTCCTCCGGCCTCGCCTTCCGCCACTTTGGTTTGTCTAATGGCATCAAGCAGCGAGGTCTTGCCGTGATCGACATGGCCCATGATCGTCACAACCGCCGGTCTCGGTTCGAGTTGGACTTCCTCCGTTTCCACGACAGAATCCAACAACTCTTCTCCGGCCTTTTCCACCGACACATCGATCTTGATCCCATGCTCCTCGGCAATAATCATGGCTGCATCTACATTCATGGTCTGATTGAACGTGAGCATCTGGCCCATATCCATCAATTTACGCATGATGTCGGCCGGACGCTGTCCGATCAGTTCGGCAAACTCCTTCACTGTCATACCGGGCACAAGCTTGAAGCTCTTCCTCCGTGGCTTGGTCACTTCCCCCGGCGCGCTGTGATGCACATGCTTGCTACGGTCGTCGCGGCGCTGCTGTACAGGAATGGCACGAAGGTCCTGCCAGCGAGCCGCATCCTCATGAAGTCGAAGCTCTTCTTCTTCCCGCGTACGGCCGGGCTTACGAGCTTTCTTGACCTTATCTCTCAAACCCTCGGCTTGCATCTCTTCAAGAGAGAGGGCTTTCTTTTTCCCTGTGATGACATCGATGCTTGGTACGGCAACGGGTTTGACGACAGGCGGAGGAACCGGAACGGTCGTGATTCCGATAGCATGCGGCTGTTCGGGCGTAGCTGTCAGGTCAACATGCGCAACGGTTGGAGTTTCAGCTTGCGGATGCACCGTCGGCGGGCAAGGCACCGCGAGGGTATCCATGAGTGCTCCACCTGTGCCCACAGATTCAACAGTCGTCAGGGACGCTGTCTCTTCTGCTGGAAGGTCATCGGCTCTCTTCCGCTTGATCAAAATACGGCGCTTGTCGGACTTGGGAGACTCCTCCGCCGCCTGAGCTGCCTGGTGCAACCCAGCTTTGGCCCCTATTGGATGATCGGATACCATGCCGACCCTACTCCGCTCACCCCGACCCGCATCGGCCTCAGCCACCCTACCAGGCGCGCTTCCCTGAGCCTTGAGTTTCGGGCCGAGCTTTTCCAAGACCTTTTGCACCACGTCGTCATCCAACGCGCTGCTGTGCGACGCGACGGTGATGCCCATCCGCTTCAATTCCGGGATGAGATCACGGTTTTCCATCCCAAGCTGCTTAGCCAGTGCATACACACGCATGAGAATATGGCACCTATTCCTCTTTTTTATCCGGCATCCGACTCCGATTCTGCCCGGGCTTTTAATTCCTGCTCTCGAGCTTCCTCTTGCTGATGCAGCGCCGCAGTTTCCTCCGCCAACGCCGCTTTGATTTCTTTATCCCGTTCGGCTTTTTCTTTTTCGTATTCTGTCGCGCTAATGATATCGATCTTCCAGCCTGTCAGGCGAGCCGCCAGCCGCACGTTCTGGCCGTTCTTCCCGATCGCGAGCGACAGCTGAGAATCTGCAACAACGACCAACGCCGATTTCTTCTCCTCATCGACACCAACCTTCTCAATACTCGCCGGGTTCAATGCTTCGGCGATGAAGACGCGCGGGTCTGAGGTCCAAGTAATGATATCGATTTTTTCTCCCCGCAGTTCGCGGACAACCGCTTGCACACGCGATCCCTTGATCCCCACACAGGCTCCGACCGGATCGACCGCCTTCTCGCGAGAGGTCACGGCAATCTTGGTCCGATCACCGGGCTCCCGCACAATGGACTTGATTTCAACGATTTTTTCAAGCACCTCAGGCACTTCCAACTCGAAGAGTTTCGACACAAACTGTGGATGGCTCCGCGTCAAGATGACCTGAACATCCTTCGGAGTCCGTCGCACCTCCAAGAGCATAGCCTTCACCCGATCACCACAGCGATAGGTTTCCCGAGGAATCTGCTCCTGGATCGGCAATACTGCCTCGGTCTTGCCCAGATCCACCAGATAGTTCCGGCGCTCCATCCCGAGAATGATGCCGTTGACAAGATCTCCTTGCCGTGTGGAATATTCTTTTTGAACCGCTTCCCACTCAGCTTCACGAACCTTCTGAAAGATGACTTGTTTGGCGGTTTGTGCGGCGATTCGCCCCAAATCGCTCATTTCAATGAGCGACCCTATCTCATCGCCAATCTCGGCCTCGCTGTCGAACTGTCGAGCTTCATCCAGCGAGACTTCGGTTTTTGGATTGACGACCGCATCGACAATGGTTTTCTTCGACACGACGGATATCTCACCCGTCTTGGAGTCAATCTCGACTTGAATATTCTCGGCCTGCCCGAAACGCTTTTTGGCGGCCATTTGAAGAGCGGCTTCGATCGCCCCGATCACTCGGTTCTTCTCGATGCCCTTTTGTCGACCAAGTTCATCAATGACTGAAATCAATTCTCGATTCATAGCTCACTCTCCGGCGACCGTTACTGACAACCACATCTGCACTGCTACGGTATGCCCATAACTGCAGGGACCGACTCAGATACGCCTTAAAACGTGACGACGCGGCGGGCTTCAGCAATCGAGCCGAACTCAAGAACGGCCTTCCGCTCAACATGCGAATCGTTGACCGTGATCGTCACTCCCTGTTCATTTACTTCGGTCAACCGTCCGACCATACGCCACTGTCCATCGATCGGCTGCCTGAACTTCACGCTGATTTGCGTCCCCAATGCCCGGCGATAATCCTGAATCCGTTTGAAAACTCGATCCAGACCCGGTGAGGAGACTTCCAGTGTATAGGCATGGGGGAAAGGATCCGCCACATCCAGGGCCGGACCGATGGCGAGGTGTGCACGCCCGCAGTCATCTACCGTGACGCCGCCCAATTTATCGATATACACGCGAACGACTGACCGTACTCCTTGCCCCATGCACACAACATCGACCAATTCCATTCCCAATGCCCAGAGGATGGGCGTCACCACCTCGTTGATGCGATCGACGACCGGTCGGGACTCCTTCACCGACACTCCTGGCCCCGTAGCTTTGGATGACCCATTCATGAGATCAAACAAAAAAGTGGGCCTGAGCCCACTTCCAGCGGAAGGACCATAGCATGCTACCTATGCCAAAGCAAGAGGGCTAATTGACCCGACCTGTGAAGCCGACGGCGAGTCGTTGGGTGATCGGGCCGGGCCGTCCTTCTCCAATGACTTTCCCATCGATACGGACAACAGCCAAGACCTCGACTGTGGTTCCCGTGAGAAAAACTTCGTCTGCTTCATAGATGTCCGCCTGAGAAACAAAGCGTTCCTCGACCCGCAGACCTTCATTCAAAGCCAGATTCAACACGATGTCCCTCGTGACCCCGGATAGAATACGCGATCCCTCGGGAGCCGTCACTACTGTTCCTTTCTGAACCACCATAACGTTGCTCACCGCTCCTTCGGTAACCAGGCCCGCTTTGACCAAAATCGCTTCAAAGACCTGAGCCTGCTTTACTCGTTGTCGCGCAAGAACGTTGGCGAGGAGGTTCACACTCTTGATATCGCAGCGCCCCCAGCGAATATCCTCTAGGGTCATCGCATCCACACCGGCTGCATGGAGCGACCGAGCGAGCGGTTGAAACTCACGAACCGTCATCACAACTGTAGGTGTGGCTTCGGCTGAGTAGGCATGATCGCGGGGAGCGACACCCCTGGTGACCTGAATATAGATTTTGGCCTCAGGATAGGCAGCCTGTTTAACCCCTTCCAATACACGGCTGGTCCACTCGGCGTGCGAATAGGGCTGTGTCAGATCCAGCGCCGTCGCACTACGATCCAGTCGGGCCAGATGGGTTTCGAGTGCAAACGGACGCCCGTTATATGTGCGGATCACTTCGTAAACGCCATCGCCGAACTGAAAGCCTCGATCTTCGATCGACACTTTCGCTTCGGCCATCGGCACAAACACTCCATTGATGAAAGCCACATTCGGCACAATTACGCACTCCTCCGAGATGAAGAATCGGAAACCGTCACATCGAACACCCGCCGATCTTCGGCAGTGAATTTCCACCCCATACGTTTTTCAAACAACACCCGGTGGGTTCCTGGCTTCACCGCTCTAAACTCAAACGTCCGCTGCCCGTTATCGACTGCATTATTCCCGGCGATCCGAAGGTAGTCATCGGCCAGCAACTCGAGTCCGGTAGAATCAAAGGTCGGAACCCAGAGCTCTCCTCGTGTTCTGTCTTCCCAGAGATGAATCTGGATAGGATGCTCAAGAGTCGCCTCAATAACCTTGGCCCCATCCGAGTAGGTGGCGCCGTCATGGTCATGACTGGACTTCGCATTCATCGTCATGTACGTGGCAACCCGCTTCTTATTGCCCGCCTGATCAGGTTACGGTTTGCGCCGAGGCCCGACAAAAATCTCTTCGCCTTCCACTTGTACATGATAACTTCCCACACAATATCCACCGCCGTCCGTCCCTTGCCCGTTTCGAACATCGAATGCCAAGTCGTGCCATGGACAGGCTACCACAAAGCCCTTCACACGCCCTTTACACAAGGGGCCGCCTTCATGTGGGCAAATATTATGAATGGCAAAGTACGTCCCATCAATATTGAAGAGCGCAATCTCTCGATTGTTCACCGTGACGGCTTTTGCTTGCCCAGGCGGCAACTCGTTGACTAAAGCGACGGATTGAAACCCTTCCAGCATGCTCTCCCCACTCCTTTCCTCATGCGTTTTGGCGCGCATCCTGCTCCGACTTTTACGTTACATCCGAAGCGTATATTTCAGCTCCTGTCCTATGGTGACCCCTTCCTGCTTGATAAAACCCGCTGCTGTTTGAATTGCGTAGCGAACCGCTTCTGGAGAAGAACTATATTTGGGGCAGTCGGCTTCCCGGCAAGGAACGACATTTTCTTTGAGCCCCACGATATGATGGCTCTCATCAATCCACATCATGTCCACTGGGAACCGATATTCCTTCGTCCAGACATGATTCGGGCCGGTCGATTCAAAAATATAAAGCAATCCACTATTTGCCGGCAACGTCTCTCGGAACGCAAGACCGACGAGCAGTTTTTCCGGAGTATCCGCCACTTCCGTCTCGAGCTCACGGCCATTGGGAAACGCCACGATAATGATGGTCTCTTCTTTTCGATCGATGAGAAAAAACGACGCGCTCATCAAGAAAATCGCCATGAGGACGAGCGTGATGATGCGCTTCTTTTTCTGGCCCCCACCGCTTGCCGGCACAGTGGCCATAGGATATTCCTTTACGCACAATTCGTCATGATGTCCTGAGCCCAAAGGCCCAGTAACACAGGGAGTCTAGGCCTTCTGGGCAAGTGCCGTTCTGTTGACTTAGAAAAGAGCGGCGGACTAGAATGGCGGTCACATCGCGCCACGCATAATGGTCGTGACGGGGTGAACTTGTCAACCGTGTGTGTCTCTACTGTCGTGAGAAGGAGGCGAGGGTCATGGCGTTGCTGATTACCGATGAATGTATCTCCTGTGGAGCCTGCCTACCAGAATGTCCGAACGAGGCGATTTTTGAGACTCGCAGCGACGCGGAAACAAAGGGCCATCATGTGGGCGATGGCCAAGGAGTCGGCGATAGTATTTATGTGATCGCGCACGATCGTTGCACTGAGTGTGTCGGCCACTTCGACGAGCCACAGTGTGCCGCCGTCTGCCCGGTCGATAACTGCTGCATTTCTGACCCGCTGTATCCGGAAACGACCGAAGTCCTGCTCGAAAGAGCAAAGACTCTTAATCCGGATAAGGCCATCGATGCGGCGAAAGTCTGGAGCGGTGTGCGCAACTGATCATTGCTTGTAGTTCAGCGGCGAAGGCCTTGCTTTTCTTATGAGAAGCAAGGCCTTCTTATTTTCAGCTGTTACTTCTACAACCGCCCAACTCTCTACGGTCTCATGGAGCTTACCTTGATCCATTCTTGCTGCGGATCGCGGCAAAAGAAATCGAATAAATCCGTCGTATTCCATTCAAGTCCCACTGACCGCCGGGCCTGAGATATAGTATGGATGATCAGCCCTTCGCCACCTTTTGCGCAAAAAACCATCGCCCTCCTCGCGGTATCGCGGAGAGGGCGATGGTCACTCGAATCCACCCGGAATGATTACTTGATCATAAGAATCTTGCCACCGATATGTCCAGGATGCAGGTGACAGCGATAGGTCAATGTATTTCCCCGAGTGGCGTAGAACATATCACTGGTCGGAACCCCGATGTACTTGGTTTCGCCAGGCTTCAGCACCACTTCAGCTTTCATCACAAACGGCGAGCCAGCGTTCAAGGCATCGGTCATCTGGAATCCATGCTCAGCAGTAGCTTTGTTCGTGACCTTCAGCAAAACGGGATGACCAGGTCGAACTTTAAAGTCGATCACCGTAATGGGTGGATACCACGTCTTCAAGTCTCCGATCTCGATTGCGAATAGCTGGGCGTCAACATCCAGCTCCTTGAACGACTGACCTACGACGGAGCCTGTCTCCAAGTCTCCGACCTCCACTCCGCCTGCCTGGAGCGCAAACGCTGTAGATGCCCCAGCCACGACCATCGCAAGGCCGAAGAACACCCCCACCATCGTCTTGCCCATGACCTACCTCCTTAAGAAAAAGAAGAGATGTGATTAGGTTGGTGACTGCCTACCGCAAAATCCGCATGTAGTCTAAACCCTGTTGACAACTATTTCCCTGCGTCTGCCCATCATGTCGTAACGGCACACGTTCTCTTCGAGAGGCGACCTTTATAGATAGCACCAGAACGAAAACGGAAGCAAGACCCATCTCACTCTTTTCTGAGGCCCACCATGAATGCACACGTTCACACCAACAGTTCGTAGTATGTATTTCAATCTTTAGTGAGCAATCCCCGTCTCAGGCTGCGCCTCTTGAACCGTGGACCCGATCAAAAGATCATACGGCGCAAAGTCGTCAGCGAGCACAACACCTGCCGCCCAAGGTTGCGTACGATACGTGCTTAACAAGCCAATCGTCTCAAATGGAAGCCGCTGTTGCTCGACCAATAGGCCCACCTGAGCCGCGATCGTAGAGCGTGTATGCTGTGCGAGCGGCGATCCGGCAAAAAAAATCAGATTCTCCGATCGCTCTCGAGAAGACTTCCATGGTCCCTTCACCGCAAAGGACTCCACATTGGGAAATGACTGTCTCATCGTCTGCACAACCGCATTAGCCCGCAACAGATCTCCTCCCTCGCCCGACGAGGCCAAATTCAGTGCCATGATACCGTTCGGCGTAAGATGGTCGCGCATCGCTGCGAAGAATTCCACCGTAGTCAAGTGAAATGGAATCATGTGCCGGGCGAATGCGTCGACCCACATAAGGTCGTACATCCGCTCCGTAGAATTCAGAAAGGCCCGGGCGTCCCGAACATGCACATGATGCTGGGAAGGCGGCTGATACGAGAAGTACTCTTCTGCCACACGGACAACCACGGGATCGAACTCGACCACGTCCAGCTCCAGTTCGGGCCATCGATGAGCGAGCCATTTTGCCAACGACCCGCCTCCGTGACCCAGGATCAGACCTCGTTTCGGCTCGGGCACCAACGCCAACGACGCAACCATCATTTGACTATAGGGAAGAAACAGGGCGATGGGATCCACCTTCCACATGACCGCGTGGTAGGTTCGATCCAGAATCAAATACCGGAACAGGTCATCATCGCGAATTCGTACTTGTTGATACGGGCTATCTTCCTGATGCACGGGTGCCGGCAAGATCTTGATCGGGAACCAGGCACCGGTGCCCAACCCTCCAACACAGACCACGAACGTTCCTACGACCAAAGGCCGTGCGGTCGTCCCCCTGATCAACCACCAAAAACCAAGCCCTGTTTGGATCACACCGAGCCACGCCACAAGCGCCTGGCTGCCGATCCAAGACAGAAAGAAGAACGCCGTGCCCCACGTTCCCGCCAAGCTCCCCATGGTCGAGAGCGCGATCATCCGACCGGTATGCCGGCCGAAATATTCAAAGTTGGACACAGCCAACCGCAACAGAGCCGGCAGCACGCCGCTCAAACCAAAAGCCGGCGGACCTAAGAGTAGCGCCGCAGCGACACAGGGCCCCCACCGAGGATCCTCAATCACGGACGCCACCTTAAAGAGCGCCGGCTGACCGAGCCACGCGATGAGAAAAGTCCAGGATCCGGAGAACAGCAACAGACCGGCCAGCACCTGCGCGCCGGGATACCGGTCAGAAACCCAGCCCCCAAAAGCATACCCGCTGCTCATAGCGGCAAGAATCACTCCGATCAATGCGCCCCAGACAAACAATGAGTTTCCGAAGACTGGAGCCAAGAGGCGGCTTCCCACAATTTCCAGCGCCATAACCACCGCACCGGTCGCCAGCGCCGTCATCAAGAGAAACCATCGGGGGATATGAGTCGATCGGTCCACAGGACTCATGCGGGAACAATATACAGGACCGGAAGACAACCCAGCCCTGCCTCACGAACCCGCACGATCACAGATCGCCCCAGTTTTTGAAGTAACGCAGGAGGTCACGGACGGAGATGATCCCGACGATCCGGCCCTCGTCGGAAACCGCCAGATGCCGAATCCCATGTATTGCCATCTTCTCGCTCGCCTCGTGGGCCGAGCTCGCAAGATCGATCGACAAGAGTGGACGGCTCATGATGGCACGGACCACTGTCTCATGGGCTGGACACGATTCCGCCATTCCCTTGCGAACCAAGTCCGATTCGCTGACGAGACCGCTGTAATGACCGGCCTCGCACACCAGCAATGCGCCGACTTTCGCGTCACGCATCAGCCAGGCCGCCTCCAATAGCGTCGCATCTGGACTGATCGTGCGCAAGGTCCGGCACATCATGACGGCAAGAGGTCGCTGAATTGGTCTGCTCTGAATCGCCATACGACAGGGGCCATCCGATGGAGGGGGCAAATAGTACTCGGCCCTTCTGCACCTGTCAACGAGCGGTTCTTCCCGGTCAAACAACTTTCCATAACTTCATTGCTCGCCCCTGATACCATTAGCTATACTTGGCCCAGTTCCTCTTTCGCTACAGGAGAATAGAACCTCGTGCATATCAGTGTGATTGGAACCGGCTATGTCGGATTAGTCACAGGAGCCTGTTTTTCGGAGTTCGGTGTCAGCGTCACCTGTATGGATACGGACGCCAAACGGATCGCCAGGCTTGAGAAGGGCGAGGTGCCCTTCTATGAGCCGGGAATCACGGAACTCGTCGCGAAAGGCATTCGAGAGAACCGGATAAGCTTTACCACCGAGATCGCCAAAGCCGTCGACAAAGCCCTCGTCATCTTCATTGCGGTGGGAACCCCCCCGCGACCGGATGGATCAGCCGATCTCTCGTACGTAGAAGAAGTCGGCTGCGGCATCGCCAAAACAATGACCGGGTACAAGGTCATCGTCACCAAATCGACCGTCCCGGTGGGGACCGGGGAAAAGCTGCGTGAAGTGATCAATGCCAATCAATCAGGTAAATTCAGGTTCGACATCGTCTCCAACCCGGAATTTCTTCGTGAAGGATCCGCCATTGAAGATTTTATGCGGCCGAACCGGGTTGTCATCGGCGCGGATAGCGAACAGGCCATTGCGATTATGAAAGATCTCTATCGCCCTCTCTATCTCCTTGAAACTCCGTTCGTCGTGACCGACATTCCGACCGCCGAGATGATTAAGTACGCCTCCAACGCCTTTCTCGCCACGAAAATTTCATTTATCAATGAAGTCGCGACAGTCTGTGAACGGGTCGGAGCCAACGTACAAATGGTCGCGAAAGGGATGGGCCTCGATAACCGGATTGGATCGAAGTTTCTCCATGCGGGACCTGGGTTCGGTGGATCGTGTTTTCCAAAAGACCTGGCAGCCCTCGTACAGACGGGGGAACGAGTCGGCTATCCCATGCATATCGCCGGCGCCGCCGCTCTCGTCAACGAACAGCAACGCGTCCGGATGATTGAAAAGATTACGAAAGAGGTTGGCGGGCTCAAGGGAAAAACCTTCGCGATGCTGGGGCTGTCCTTCAAACCCAACACGAACGACCTGCGAGATGCGCCAGCTCTGGCCATTGCGCAAGCACTCATGAAACAAGGCGCCGCTATTCGCGCCTATGATCCCGCAGCGCTGGAGGAAGCCTGTCAGATCGTTTCCGGCCTGATCCCCTGCAAAGACGCCTACGAGGCGGCACAGGGAGCAGACGCGCTCATTCTCATGACCGAATGGAACCAGTTCAGGACACTCGATTTCGAGAAATTGAAAACCCTCTTACACCAGCCCGTCTTCTTCGACTTGCGCAATGTCTATGAGCCGGACCGGGTGGCGAGCTTTGGCTTTCGTCATATTTCGGTCGGAAGGCCAAGCAAAGCTCCTTCGCCAACCACGTAACAGCAGCGTTATGTGAGTCGTGGCGCTTCAGTCTTGGCCTCATCTTTGACTTTCGGTTTGTAGCCCATCCGGTCCAACACCTTCATCACTCGTGTTTTCAGGCGGTCGTCGGCCTCGACAAGTGCCGTAGCCAGCGGTTCGACGGCGGGCTTTCCGATTTTACGGATGATCTCGGTCACAGATTGTCTGACCTCATCTTCCTCCGACACCAGCAAGGGCACGAGCGACGACACCGCCGGGCCGCCGATCTTGATCAACGAATCATAGGCGCGCTGCCGGACATCGCCGACTTCATCGGCCAACGCATCGACCAACGGCCGCACGGCGCGCACTTCTTTGAGCTCTCCCAGCACTTCAGCCGCATATTTTCGGTTGAGCCAGTGGCTATCTCGTAGATCCAAGAGCATCGCATCGGCGCGCGCCGCATTGGGATCCTTCGCACGAATCCGAAAGCTCTTCGCGATCCGTCGCCCGCCTTCTTCAACGACGCGGATCGTGGCGCCGTCCCCCACCTTGAGCTGCCTGAGTTCCTCAAGCGCCTCGTCATCAACGTCCAACACGACCGTCTTACCGTCGTAGGCCAACAATTCGACTTCGAGCTGCTTCGCCTCAGGATTCACCGCGACAACTCGTTCCGTGACGAGATTGAACCCGTCCTTCTTCGCGCCGCCCTTCGGACCGATCTGAATAAGCTTTGGAGGAGCGTCATCCGCCATGATGTGTATCCTTATACGTCGAGCTAAAGATTACGACTGCGCCTGCCATCCGAGACTCGCCAACACACCCTCTACCGTTTCCTGCACCATCGTATTTTCATCTTCGAGCAACGGGAGCAAAGGGTCGATGGCCTGCGTTGCTCCGAGCCTCGCGAGCGACTCCGCCGCATTGCGCCGCACGAGCCAGTCTTCATCCTTGAGCGATTCGATCAACGGGGCAATTCCACGGGCATCGCCGATCTTGCCCAAAGCTTCGGCCGCATGGCGCCGCACCATCCAATTATTGCCCAGCAGCCCGTCGATCAAGGCGTCGACGGCCCGCACATCGCCGATTTTTTTCAGCACACGCGCCACGTCCTCACGCACCGTATTATCGGCCAGCGCCTCGATCAACCCGGGGACCGCGCGCGCATCGCCGATACGTTCAAGCGCCCAGACGGCGGCAGTCCGGACTGCGCCATCTTTGTCCTTGAGCGCCTTGACAAGAGGATCGATGCCCCGCAAGTCTCGCAGTTTCCCCAATCCCGACGCAGCTTGCTCGCGAATCGCCCATTCATCGTCCTCCAAGGCCTCGATCAACCGATCCACGACCGACGGACCGATCCGCACAATAGCACTGGTGGCCGCCTCCCGAATCAAGACATCCTCGTCTGCCATGAGTCCGATCAGCGGCCCTATCGCATCCTCCCCCACCTGACTCAGACTGGCAATCGCATGATCGCGGAGCGCGTCGTTGTCGTCCCGAAGGGCTCCGATCAATTGTTCGATCCGTTCAGCCTGCACCTCGTCACTCATCGTCGTCCTGCCCTCCCTGACTCCCGACAGGCGTCCCGGCGAGCGCGTCCAGTTTGTCGGCGATCAATCCGGAATTGTAGGCGACCAGCCCGTCCCGGTCTGTCCTCAGCCGATCGAACAGCTCCTTGTATGGCCGCAACACATCCACGTCTTTCACTTTGGCCAACGCCTCCATGGCATAGACCCGCAGGGGTCGAATGGGAATGGCCTCGATATAGAGTTGGGCAGGCCTGGCATCGCCGATCAAGCCCAATGATTTCATCGCCAGCTCCTTCACGCCCGTATCTTTGTCGATCCGCAACCGTTGCATTAAGGGCTCGACCGCGCGCGCATCGCCGATCTTTCCCAGCAAATCGGCGGCAGCTTCACGGACCAGCCAATCGTCATCTTCTAAGTACTCGATTAAAATCTCCACGCTCGGACGCCCAATGGGCAACAGATTGATCACGGTGCTCATTCGAGCCTCTTCCCGTTCGCTCAACTCCTCAACCGCGCGAAGCGTGTCAAACATCTCATCGATGCGCTCACGAACAGCGCTCAACTTCTTGAGCGTCCGCACGGCAATCTCGCACACGGCCGGCTGTCCCATCGCATTGATGAACGCGTCCGCCGAGCGAGGATCGAGGAGATGTTCCAGCATCTCCGCAGCCATGATCTGCGCCTTCGGGTCCTCATGGGTCAACATCGTGCAGAGCGGCGCAATCGCATTTGGAATGACCCCCAATAACTGAGAGGCTGCCACACGAATCCCCTCGTCTTTCGAGGCATAGAGCAGCGAAGTCAACGCTGCGGCGGTCGTCTCGTCAAGCACTCCCGCCATGTGTTCCAAGGCTGCCGAGCCGGCCTTACGGACGGCCTCCTCCTCATCGTGAAGTAATTCGACCAAGGGCACGCCGGCCTGAGGATCACTCATACGCGCCAGCATGGCCGCCGCCTCGGCTTTCAACGCCGGTGAGCCGGTCTGCAGCGCGCGAATCAGCGCCTGGACTGCGCGCGGCCCGCCGGATACACAAGCTGCCGTCGCTCGCATCCGGCGCCAGTCCTCATCATGGACGAGCTCAGAAACCAGCGTGTCAATTGTTTCTTTAGGCATGACGCCGCGACCTGGCACGCGATGAGCGCTGAGTGACACATTCAAAACGTACAGTCAAAGTTGAGCACTGGCTCACTAGACACGACCCGCCCGCCAGCCCACTCTCGTCAATGTCTCTTTGACGTGATAACGGATATTGTCGTCCGACTCGCGTGCCAGCACAGCCAACAACGGCGCAATTACAGCACCCTCGAATCGAGTCAGCGCGTCGGCGGCTTCCGCTCGCGTCACCGTGTAACGGAGCGCCTTCATGAGCGACGGTATGGCCGCTTCATCTCGAATCGCGCCTAAAGCCCTGGCGGCAGCCCCCAGCGCCAATATTTCGTCATCCCAATTCTCACCACAGCCGTCGATCGGTCGCGAGAACTCCGGCCGGTCCACTGCCTCAAGGACCGTGATCAGCACCGGTACGGCGCAACGATTACCGATTCGGCCCAGCGCTTCAATCGCCAGCGGCCGCAGCCCCGGCTCTTGCATCGCCGTGATGAGGAACTCCACAGCACGTACATCGCCGATCTGACCAAGCGCGCGGACAGCATCCTCGCGAACCGCCCTGTCCCGATCGTTGAAGAGTACCGACAACAGAGGGGTCACAGCCTCGGGCGACCGTGTTTTCCCCAAGGCTTCTACCGCATGCAGCCGCACCAGCCATTCCTCATGGGTCAATGCGCCAAGCAACGACGAGAGCGCCGCGTCTCCAATGGCAGCGAGGGCTGTCGACGTTTCCTCGCGCACGGCCTTTACCGAGTCTTGCAGGAGCGGCACCAGCGGCCCTACAGCCTCAGGGTCTTGAATCCGACCCAATGCCTTGGCCGCATGCATCCGCACAATCCAGTCCGGACTCGCAAGCGCCGCGATCAACGGAGTGAGGACTCGTGCATCGGCAATAGTCGCCAACACCGACGAGGCCGACTCCTGGACCGTGAGTGCCGGATCGGAAAGACAGGCGCCCAGCGTCGTCACCGCGGGCTCTCCGATAGCCAAGAGCGCTCCGATAGCCGCATCCCGAACGGCACGATCCTCGTCACGAAGCACGGAGACCAACGGCGCAACCGCCCTCGGATCCCGAAGCGTGCCAAGGATCATGGCCGCCTCTTCGCGAATCGCCCAATCTTCGTCCGTAAGCGCTGCGATCTGTTCGGCCACCGCATCAGCCATGCCCGACCCCAATCACCTGCTCGCCCCCGTTAGCCGTTTTGGGCAAAATCACCCGAAGGGCCAAATCGGCCTGTGTCGCCAAGGGGCATGTCCACCCTGGCATTATCGACCACGCTCGAATTGACGATGACGTCTTCCTGCGCCGGCATCCACCCCATTTTTTCAAGCGTTTCAAGCGCCAATTGCCGCAAGGCATCCTTCGCCGTCAGCCGGACCGACGCATAGGAGAGCACCCGCTCCCCTTCCGACACAACTTCGGACGCTTTCGGATCGTACAAAAATGCTATCAATGGCTCGATCGCCGTATCACCGATGGTGGCCAACGCGGCACTGGCCTTCTCGCGCAACACACCGTCCTTCAACAACATGATCAAGTCGGGAATGACACGCGGATCACGAAACTGGCCGAGCGCTGTCGCCGCCGCCTCCTTGATAAACGAGTCTTCACTGACGATACAGCCGGGGGTCGGGGTTCCATCCTGTCGAATTCCCTTCCCCCTCAATGCGTCCAACACCGGAGGCAAGGCGCGAGGATCGCCGATCATGCCGAGCGACGTAATGGCATGCCGCTTCACCACGCCATCCTTCATCGCCTCGATCAAGGCATCGATGGCCCGTGGATCGCCGATCTGGCCCAGGGCGATCGTGGCATCTTCGCGGACGGCCCGATCCGGATCTTTCAGCGCAGCGATCAGCACGTCGACGACCTTTGAGTCCCGCACCCATGTCCGGCCGATTTGATAGTCGGTGGTCATCCCGCCGAGCGCGCGGGCGGCGTGGCATCGAACCACAAAATCCTTATCCTTGAGACATTCAATCAGTGGATCGACGGAGGGCTGACCGATGGAGATAAGCGCGGTCCCGGCCGTCTCTCTCACGGTCTTCGAAGGATCACGGAAGAGTTTGATCAGGACTGGAATCGCCCTCGGATCTCCGATCTTACCCAGCGCCTCCGCCACCGCACTCTTCACGGCGCCATCGCGATCTCGACAGACAAGTATAAGCGCCTCGATCGCGTTCCGATCCTTGATGACTCCACAGGTTTTCGCGGCATGTTCGCGGACTCGCCACCGCTCATCCTTCAATGCGGTGATCAGGCGATCAACGACGCTGGCTCCCATCGATGCCATCGCCGCCACGGCATCGTTTCGCACTTCCATGATGGGATCGTTAAACAGGACGATGAGCGCTTCCACCGCTTTTGTCCCGCCGATCCTGGCCACCCCCCAACCTGCATGGGCCCGCACAGTCCAATATTCATCACCGCAGGCGCCGATAAGCGCCTCCAATGTGTTGGGATCGGCGCGTTCGGCGAGAGCCTTTGAGGCCTCCTCGCGAGTTGCGTCGTCGACATCTTCGAGAGCCTCTAACAGATCGTCAAGCGCCTGGGCCATCGGTCCTGCTCCTCTACTGGTACTGGTAATCGCGCTGTCCGCTGTGCGGATAGGTCCGGCTGCAGCGGATAGTTAAGGTCTGGGTCCCCCGTCCCCCCACACATTGATCCAGGGACTGGGCAAACTCCAACTTCCCCTCTAGATTCACCGCGAACGGAAAGTCAAACGTGAAGCTTCCGAATTTATACTTTCCTGGCTTCAGTTTGAGCGCACGGGACTCGGTCGTCTTATAGGCATCCATGGACTCGGGGTCCGACGCATAGATAGACGGAGTGATGCCGGGCACTTGCCACCAGGACTGAGGATTAATTGTTGTGGCGTCGATGATAATCGTATGTTCCTGGGTGTAGGCAGCCGGCTGACCGGCCATGACCGGCGATACCACCGACGCAAAACCCAGCACCACACCGACCAGACAACGGATGATGTGCCATTTTACATTCCACATCGCGCAACCTATTGCAGGATGGATTCCTGTGGAGCCGCGGCAAATGCTGCCTGAAATATTTCTTCCACAGCGCGACTGTCCCATTCCGTATGTGTCTCTAATCCCAACGTCCGCATCACCGTCGCGCCGGTATCTAAAATGGAGACCGGTTGGTGAATCTCGTGGCCAGATTTAATCCCCACCCCCGAGGCAATCCACGGAACCATCGGAACGGCCGCATCAGCCGGTTCCTGACTTGCGTTGCTGCCGTCCGGGCTGAGCGAGGTCACGAACTGAGTCGTCCGCTCCGTCAACCCCTGCTCTTGATAGATGGTCAACACAGAATGTATGGCTTTATCCACCGTACGAAGGGCGTCATAATATTCCTTCGAGGTCCAGCCTCTAGACACACCGACTCGGCCCGCCTCAGGAAGATGCACGACCAGGAAATGCGGCAATGAAAGAATCGCGTGCCCGTAGCCATGGCCGCTGGCTGCTTTCTTGAAGTATTGACGGATATAGGACACGATGCGATCCGTACTGCATTCGGGCTTCAGAGCCCCGCACATCTGATAGTCTGTGTAGGGTTCAGGTCTCGCCAATTGATACAGCGATTCATCCATGAGAAAGATGGCGCTGTCGCGCCCCCCGCTGAGATCGAGGTAGTCGAACACGCTTGGAGCACGTGGGTAGCCGCGGCTGAATTCAAAGGTGTTCCAGGTAATACCATGTTTCTCGACCGGCATCCCCGTAATCAACGACGCCATCGTCGGCAGCCGGAGTGCAGGCCGCACTGCCGTGGCAGACCATGTGACAGCTCCTTCTTTGATCAACCGGTTGAGAGTCGGCATCGTGCCGCCCTTTAGCGAATTTTTACCGAAACCCTCGAGGACGAATAGAATCACGTGCTCGGTCGGGGCGTTTGAGGCAGGGACCTCCGTCGTCATCGATGCCGCAGTCGCTGCACCGCCCTGTGAAAGGACACAGAGGGTGAATAATAATGATGCGACTAAGGTCCGAATCGACCAACCACGATCAAAGCCGACTGACATAGGCACGAATCAATCCTTTCCAGTCTATGCGAACACCTACGCTATCATGGCGTTTTCTACCAAGGCAAGCGAGGCAAGGCCTTACCTGCACAATCCATCAGGATTCATACCGGTGAGACCGCTCCTGGTAGAATAGTCAATATCGGTGCTATGCTTAGAATCGGACTTGTACTTTTCAACCGATCGGCTCTCTAGCAGGATGCTGAAAAAGTCCGCCAGCATCGTTCTCGCATCGCTCAGAGGCTCAACGTACCGAAGCGTACGCCTCGCCTCTTCACTCGCTGCGGCCTTGCTGGACGGCCATTTTGAGCATCCTGCGATTATTGTGCGATCAGCGCCACACGTATGATTCCATTTGCGCGTTATGTATAACCGAGTTTTTCCGGAGCCTGCTAGGGCGTCGGTCCTAATCCAAACGGTGATGGCAATGCCATCAATCCCGCTTCCACATAATACTACTGCCGCCCAACCGACGTTCCCTCACATTCCATCGCCAAGCCTGAGCCTGTTTGCGCTGTTCGTCATTCTGTCTGTCTGGCCGTCAGTGACTCTGGGAGAGATCCGAGTCGTAACCGCCCAGGGAGAACACCGGATGGGGAACCGTGACACCAGGGAAGATGCCATCCGCATGGCCACCGAATCGGCCAAACGAAATGCCTTGGAACAGGTTGCCATCTACCTCGAAAGCGTCACCGTCGTGGATGGTCTCGATGTGACGAAAGACGAAATTCGAACCTATACGGCCGGGTTGGTCCTTGTCCTGGAGCAAGTGACCAACACGACGCTCGACGAGGAGACAATCGTTGTCAGAACGGATCTGGTGGCCCAGATCGACACAGAGGAAGTGAAACAGGCCATCGCAGCCTTACGGGAAAATGAAGACGCCCGTCATCAACTCGTCGCGTTGCAACAGGAAAATGACCAGCTGCAACAAGATCTCGACACAGCGAATCAGGTCTTGGCACAAGCCTCGACTTCGGAACAGACGCAGCAGGCGGCTCAACAGCGCCAAGACATCTTGAATCGAGTGCAATCCAATGCCATGGTTTCGCAAGTCTGGACGGATTGGATACTCGTCTCGCCAGTCGCCTATCCATCTCCCTGGGTCGGATTAGCCCAGACCCATGCTCTCCTGAACGCCGCACAGGGCTTATATCCCGCAAGCCCGCATGTCCAGACGGCGCAGCAAGTGATTCTCACAAGACAGCCTCCTGCGCCGCCGCAACCACCTGCGCCGCCAGCACCAGGAGACGCACCATCGACCATGCCACACTATCAGATCACACCGGCGCCGGGATCACAGACCGTTCCGCGAAGGTTGAACGAAATCACGTATCACACGCCGAAAACTCCACCGCACATCGGCGATCAACCAGGCGTCATCCATCAGATACCCTCGCCGGGATCGAGAACATTGACCGATGTCCGTCAATTGAATCCCTTCTTGCCGCCACCAGGCGCCGTTCCGCCAGGATCGCAGCCGACTCCGGTCCCCGAATCACGGTCAGGCCGCGCACTTCACCAATTCTTACGGCCGCCGCAGGCTGCGCCGGGCTCACCGCCAGCGACAAGGCAATCACCTCCAGCGATGCATCAACGTCGTTCGCCGGCCTTCCAGCAAGTACCACGTATACCCCCTCGGATCGCACCGCGTGAGGGCAGAGATCCTGGGGGAGGTCGCCGAGGAAGTGTAAGAGGTGGGCGTGCGCATAATAGGGATAATAACGGGGGTGGAAAACGAGGGAGGTAACGTGTGAGGAATAGAAGTGGTCCGTTGACGGTGGTGTTGATTGCCGCGAGCTGTGTAGGCGTACTGCCGCTGCATGCGCTTGCTGCGGATTCCAACGAGGTTCGAACCCACGCAGAGCAATCCTTCGATCAACTCACACAGCACACAGCACACAAAGACTCCTCGAAAGCTCCGTCCGAAGTACGCCACATAGTTGATGATCGCACCGGCTATTCACCGGACCAATTCCTCGTCGGCAAAGGTCAGGGCGACATGGCGAAAGGACAGATCATCTGCCAGCGCGTGTCGGAACTGTCTGCCCGTACCGATTTAGCCAAACAAATCAGGATTCTGGTGAAAGAACACATGGTCGACCGAGTTCGAGAGCGGTCGGGCCGAGAAGCGGAACAGGACATCGAACTCACGCGGGAGGAGATCGTTCAAGAATACTTGCAGGGTGTAAAAATCGTGGATCGCCAGATCGACGAAGACCACAAGACTTGTCGCGCAACCGCCATCATGCGCAAGAACCAGGTCCAACCCAACGCAGCGCCCGACCATCTCGACCCGACCCCGACAGTCATTCGATGAACAATCTGGTTTGTTTCGTTTCAGCATCCTACTGATCTTCCGTTGCAGTCCTTCACTCACTTCGGGTATGTAACTCCCCCATGCCGATCGACAACAGCTTTCAACACGACGAGATGTCACGAAAAAACCCTGGTGAGCGTCTCGCCGTTCGTGAGGTTGCCCCGACTGCCCTGCAAGGATCGCCTCCCGCTCAGGACGCGATGGCAACCCTCGGCAAGCGCCTCTCACACTCTGGTGTCCGTATGATCGTCTTGTTGCACGGCTCCATCATGGGAACCGACGTCTTTGGGGTCCAACGGTTGGATGAACTGGGCGGGCTCAAACGCGGCTACTCGCGCGGCGTGGCGGGACTCGACGCCTTACTGGCGTTGATGCGCGAAAGCACTAATGGTATCTCGCCACTGCCCGGCGGGTTGAAGCCACCGCTCATGAATGATGACGCCACCAAGAGCCTGCTCGATGAACAGATCGGGGATGCCGGAAATTTCACGGATGCCTATGTGCAACTCATGAGACAGTCACTCAACCGAAGCCTGGATCGTCCAATCCATTGCATCCGCGAGCTCTGGTCTTGTGAACACCATCACCTGGGTCGTGCCTTGGCCGCTGTCTCAATGCTCGGACGACTCCGCGATTGGACCGAGACGTACAGACTGGGCCAAGGAGACCGAATCCTCGTGCAGGCTCATGGGCAGGCGGGGTTAGTCCTGGCCCTTGTCTCGAACCTCTTATGTGTGGCCTCAAGCAGCAGCCGGACGCGGCTGTTCGACCTCTTGTCGGCGTTTGCTTCGCAGGCCAATCGACCAGACATCGCCTCGACGATCCAACGTGTCGCTCCACTGCTGGCAAATGGCAACATCCTCAATGGAGCGACGCTGGATGTCGTCACATTCGGCATGCCGGTACGTTACGGGTGGGATCCGTCCGGATTGGGCAAACTGCTGCACATCGTCAACCATCGAAATCTTCGGACCGATGGAAAAACCTGGCTCTCAAAGATGGAGCTGCCCCAGATCACGATGGAAATGCCGATCGCGTGGGGTGGAGATTACATTCAAGAATTGGCCGTGGCCGGCAGCGATGCCGTGCCGACGACCGATGCAGGAAAAGCAGCCAATAAAGCCGTATGGGAAATCGTGGAGCCGTTCGATGGTTTCGAACGATGGCTCGAATGCGCCCGCCGCGCCGTCCGCATCCCGAGTGAGGGACTCGGAATACTTGCCGACTACAAAGATTCCACCGGGTCAACCAACGTGCGCGACCATTACTTCGGCCACGCGGTGTACACTCGTCTCGACATGATGCTCTTCAACACGACGGA
>CAZVEZ010000001.1:0-91299 GCA_964626135.1 uncultured Nitrospira sp. | reverse complement strand
CATTGGCCATGAAGGGCATGCCGGTGAGAATGCCCTGTTGTCGACGCGCCATCTCCGCCTCATTGGCCTGCGCAAAGGAACCATCACTCCACACCCCGGTCGTCACAGCCACGAAAAGCATGGCGGCCACGGCCCAACGGATAGAGTGGCGACTGCTCTCGCTCAAATGAAAAATCCCCAAGGCCTCAACAGACCCTGAGGATTACACCCGCACCTCATCCTCGCCAATTCCCCAGGCCGCGAGGGAATGTGGACCGACTCTCCCGGCAGGTCTTCTGGCTCATGGTTCGCCCTACTCCCCGCGCCTTCCCATCTAAAAACGTGAAGCGTCGCTCGTCATTCGTGAAGCGTTGTACAAAACAACGATGCTACGAGATACGCTTCACGAGGAACGTTTCACGCCCTACAGACAGTGGCATTCGCGGGTTTCGTCCCCATTTACAGCGGCGGGACCGCGAGGGACTTGCACCCTCTTCCCATGCTCAGGAGTCACAATGTGGAGGGCACTCTAGGAGACCGGAAAGAAGATTGTCAAGTTCATTAATGTCCATCGGCCCGCTCCCTGCTCACGTTTTGACAGGGATCCGCCAAAACCCATCGTCAAAGAGAGCGAAAGGCTGATGTTTTTCAGGTCGCTTCCGGGCATAGGCTTTGCTCACCTTACTATGTTCATGATTCAGGCGCATCGGCTACGAGCCGACACACATAGCCGATAGCCAACCGATCCCGCAACATCTACGTACGTCTCTATGAAGTACCTGATCATTAGCGCCGTGGCCATCTGGGCCTTCTTCCAATTATCGACCTTCATCTGGTCCTCAAAGGGGCAGCCTCCCAGCCCCACCTTCACTCGGCTCCTCGAACCACCGCCACACACTGCCGTTGCCCCCGATAAGAATGGCTACTACTATCTCCTCGGCTTTGCTGCAGCCGCTCCTCTCGATCCGGCCAGGGTAGGGCATGAAATCTGGCTGGAAACGACCGGCGCCCCACGCGCGAGCGAATTCAACTACGAGAAACCGGACCGTTCGGAACTACAGATCCAAGTTCCAATAGAACAGATTCTTCCCGCCTGGAACTCTGAAAATCCGGCGAGCGAGTTCCAGAATATGCGCGCGCGCAATCAGGCTTTGTCCAGCCGCGACCGTCTCTTGCTCACGCGGTACGAACGCTGGCTCGCCATGCCGTTCCAAGACATGGGATTCGGGCACAGAGGCACGCCGCGTTTTGTAGAAATGCTCGTGGCGCACCGTCTCTATATCGCGGACGGATTTTCTCGCCAGACCACCGTGGGCATGGAGCGGCTGAACACGGATATGCGCATGTGGCGTACTGTCCTTCGCGATGCGACGACCATCGCCACCAAGGTCATGGCGCAAATCGTCATCGCCGACGATCTCCAACTCCTGTCGAATCTCTTGGCGCAGCCTGTCGTCAGCAAGACTGTCTTAGCCCTGACATCCGACATTACCCCTTTGCTCACGACGGCTGAATCATCGCTCCGCTGGCCGCTTCAACATCAGTTCACACTCGGCGTCCATGGTGATCGCGCACAGACGCGCATCGCGGAGAGGCAGACTGACTCCCTCAATCCACAGGAAGAATGGCTGGCAAACACCGCGCGTCTTCCCAAACGGGCCTTTCGTCAGATTGCGCATCCTCAGGGCGCTTCGTTCCTCGGTCTTTCCCTCCAGACGCGTGAAACCTGGGAAATGTACGCCACCTATTACGACGCGATGATCCATGCATCAGAAACGGGACAGACCGCCTTGCCAAAACTTCATGAACTCGCAGGCGCCGGACGCCAAGGCATCGTGGAACGTATCGTCAGCCCCGCTCCCTTCGAACCGGATTGGGACCCCTTTCTCCATCAACTGAGGGAAATTGACGCGAGACTGCGACTCGCTTCACTACAGGTCGCTTTACGGCGCCCAAGCGCTCACACCACTGTGCCGAATCGACTCGCTCAAGTCGGTTCGTCCTACTACGATCCTTTTAGTGGATTGCCGATGCTATGGAGCCCGACTCAACAGAAGATCTATAGTGTGGGCAAGGACCGGTACGACGATGGAGGCGACATGAGTTTTGATATCAGTGTGCCCGCCGTCGTCTCTCCCATGCCCGCGCGCAAAGAATCGCAATCATCTGTTCCACCCCGCAGATCGCACCGTCGCTAACGTGTCACGAGCTAGACTACGACTTGCAGGATGCTCAAAAATGCCGTCCAGCAAGGCCGTAGCGAGTGAAGGCCCTCAACGTACCCTTGGGGTACGTTGAGGGTCTGAACGATGCGAGAACGCCGCTGGCGGACTTTTTGAGCACCCTGCTAAGTTCGATAGCGCAACTTGAGCAGCAGGATCGCTCCCACCAGAAGCAACGTCACGAAGTTAGTCAGAATGATCGGCCAAGCCTGAAGGAAGAGTCCATACAGAAACCATAGACAGACGCCGGTTGAGAAGATAGCCAGCATGCCCAGCGACACATCGCCCGCAGACTTCGTCACCCATGTCTTTTGCAGTTGCGGCCAGAAGGCACAGGTCGTGAATGTCCCTGCCGCAAACCCGAGCAAATCGATTCCCGTCATCATACGTCACCCTTTCGTGATCGCTGGTTTCTATGCAACCACTGCCAACCCCTTCATACCTGCTTGTCAAGACGAATAGCCCTGTGGTAACTTTTGTGACGTACGATCATGCAGCGGTTCACATAGTTTAGATGAAGGAGTGTACCAGTGGCATTTACATGCGATCTCTGTAGCAAACGCCGCCAGTCCGGCCACAATGTCAGTCACGCCAACAACAAGACCAAGCGGATCTTCAAGCCCAATCTTCAACCGGTCCGGGCTCTGATCAATGGACAGCCGAAACGCATCCGGGTCTGCACACGCTGCTTGCGTAGCGGCAAAGTCCTAAAAGCCGTCTAGCAGGATGCCCGCCTACGGGGCCGACCAGAGGATTCTGCCGTTCTGATCTGACAGTTTCACCGCAAGCCGATCGTCGGGCGAGAGGGTTAGTTTCCTGTTTCCATCGCGGCTCATCAGCACGAGACCCACCTCACCATTTTGGTCCAGTCCTAATCCGGCTCGCGCCTTGCCATTCGTATCCAGCAAGAGAAACTCTTCAGCTTTCATTCCATTGGCTTTCTGCGCGTTGACAGGCGAAGGGGCGAACCACCAGCCGCTTACTGCTCCGCCTGTGATTCCTCCGACAAACGCCACAGCAACCAAGAACCCAAAATGCCATCGGCTCACGGCGTCTCCTTTCTGTCAAATCTTGATAAGATCGGGTTTTCAAACCGAAGATAATGATCAACTCATCGTCCGGGGAATGATCGCATTTTGAGTAATTTGAAATCCGGAATTTGGCCAGGGCGCGGAATGAGCGCTACCTCGGCAACGGCCATTTCGCCGCTTTCACTTGTCGCTGTGATTCTCAACTCATACTTGTCGATCGGGATATGGCGGCTCGCATCTTCCGGCAACGTCGCAACGTTCAGGAACGAATCTCCTTCAGGACTGACAAAGAATCTGAATACATCGACAAAAACAGCATCCTTCAATTGCGGATCTTTCGTCACATACACGTTCACATTCGTGGTTCCAACCCGATCATGTCTCAGCTGAAGATGACTGCCTATTGAGTGGAAGTCCTGCGGCTTCTTCTCCAGCGAGGCCAGTTTTACCTCTACGTTCCTCAGTGTAGAATCATGCTGATTGACCAATGCAATGCGATAAGTGTACAGCTTCCCGCCGCTTTGGGCTGATCGCGGCTGATCGATACCTGAACTCATCTGCACCCAGGGTTCTCCTTCACCAATCACAACGGATAATTTGCCTTTTGCTATGTTCGACCGCATATATACATGCGTACTCCATACACCGACACCCACGAACGCAATCCAGAAAATCCACGTATCTGCGGACTTATCCGCCAACCATGATGGGACATCCTCGATACCGAAATATATGAGCCAGGCTTCCACATTGGAATGGGCATGCCGGGGAGTTACCGTCGAAGCCAACATGAGCAAGGTAAACCCCAGAATCGGAATCGATCGAATCATCCATCTCCAGTAGACCCGCATTCCGCACCCCTAGGAATACACAGCGCCTTCCACCTCTCACCACAGATGCATTAATAGTTACCATGCACTCGAAGCCAAAAAACAGACTGACTCACCATTATGATATGCGTATGCAACAGCGGTTCATCTGCTTGAGAGCGCTGCTGCAATGGGCACCGTAGCGACTACGGCAAGTCCAGCCACAATTGACGCCGTTGTATTAATGAGACCGTGACGAGAACACGTCAGAAGAGAAGATAGGCATACACTTGCTGGACAGTATTGGAGCGGGCGAGGGGATTTGAACCCCTGACAACTTGCTTGGGAAGCAAGGACTCTACCACTGAGCTACGCCCGCTCGCTGAGCCGAATGCTACGCCGCGCCTTAAGGTTAAGTCAAGAAACTCCTTGCATTACTTCTGCAGTTCCACCAGCGCAAATTTTCGCCGGCCGATCTTCAGACGATAGGCATGGCCAGCCACGGGCTTCAGGACGGCTTTCGCATCGTTCTGCTTCTGTTCATCGACTTCCAAACCACCTTGGATAATCAGCCGTCGAGCCTCGCTTTTACTCGGCACAAGCCCGGTCTTCGTCACCAGATCCACAAGACTGATCGTCTGCCCATCGCGCAGATCGGCCAGAGTCAATATTACGCGCACATCCGGTTCGCTCGGAAATTCCCGCACCTGAAATTTCTGTTGAAATGCCGCCCTCGCCGATCGGCCGGCTTCTGCCCCATGATACCGGGCCACCACCAATTCGGCGAGGGCTTGCTTCGCCTCCATCGGGTGAGCGGTCTTGACGCCGGCCAGATCTTCCGTCGTGAGCAGCTCATAGTACCGAAGCATCAAGGTATCGCTGATCGACATGAGTTTCCCGAACATGTCGTTCGCGGTGTCCTCCAGCGCAATGTAATTTCCAAAACTCTTGCTCATCTTCCGTACACCGTCCGTCCCCTCGAGTAATGGCATCGTGATCACGACTTGCGGCTCCTGACCATACACCCGTTGAAGATCGCGACCCACCAAGAGATTAAACTTCTGATCGGTGCCGCCCAGTTCGATATCGGACTTGAGCGCCACGGAATCATAGCCCTGCACGAGCGGATACATAAACTCATGAATACTGATCGCCTTCTGCTCGTGATACCGCTTGTGGAAATCATCCCGCTCGAGCATCCGAGCCACATTGTAATGCGCGCTCAGATGGATTAACCCTTCTGCCGTCATCGTACTCATCCACCGGCTATTGAACTCCACCAGAGTCTTCGCAGGGTCGAGAATCTTGAAGATCTGCCTCTCGTAGGTCTTGGCATTCTCCAACACTTTCTCCTTCGAAAGCGCAATGCGTGTCTCCGATTGTCCGGTCGGATCGCCGATCATGCCGGTGAAATCGCCGATCAAGAAGATCACGTGATGTCCGAGTTCCTGAAAATGTTTGAGCTTGTGGATCAAGACCGTATGGCCCAGATGCAGATCCGGCGCAGTGGGATCGAAGCCAGCCTTCACGCGGAGCGGCCGATCTTCTTTCAATGAACGCGTCAACTTCGTTTCGAGTTCCGCTCGTTGAATGACCTCCACCACTCCGCGAAGGATCAACTCGAGTTGACGGGAGAGTTCTCTCATGTCGCCTTCTTCCCTCTGTCTGAACGGACGCCATCCGACGACACCGTCACCAACGGACGAATCCGCTCAAACGTCTTTTTCCCGATCCCTTTGATGGCCCGCAACTCATCGAGAGAGCGAAATGCTCCCGCCGATTTCCGGTACTCCAGAATCCGTTCGGCCAATCGGGGACCGATCCCCGGCAAGGCATTAAAATCTGCTTCCGTCGCCCGATTCAGGTCGAGGCGACCCGTATGCGATCGTGTCTGAGCAGCAGTCGGTTGTTGGTCCGATATCACCGCGACAGACGATGAACCCTTTGCTGTCGTGTCGCTGCTGCCGGGCGCACGATCAGCCTTCGAATCCTCAGACGAGGTGAGGCTAAGATCGCGCGCGCGATCGAAAGAGGCCGGCACAGTCCACCCGATCCAGAACACGACTCCCATGGTCGTCGCGAACATGCCGAGCTTGAGAAGGAGCGATTGCCACATGACTATTGCACCCGCTTTCGTGCCTGGTGAATGGCCACCCCTCCGACATCTTCAGCCGCTTCCATCAGACCTTCAGAGAGCGTCGGATGGGCATGAATCATTTCCGCCATGTGCGTCACCGTCGCGCCGGATTGCATCGCCATAGCCGCCTCATGCACCAAGTCGGCTGCGTGGGCTCCGAGAATATGCACACCCATAATTCTTCCGCTCGATGATTCGGTAATGACCTTGAAAAACCCCGTCGTATCCCCCGTCGCTTGCGCTTTCCCGACCCCGGCATATCGAAAGCGTCCCACCTTCACCGCCATGTCGGGATTCTGCCCGACAGCCTGAACCTGTTCGCGGGCCTGCTGTTCCGTCACACCCACGCGGCCGATCTCAGGCAGGGTAAAGATTCCGGCAGGGATGACGTCGTAGCGGACCGTCGTCTCATGTCCCATAATATTCTCGACCGCGACTTTACCTTGAGCCGAAGCAACGTGGGCTAACATGACCTTGCCGACGACGTCGCCGATCGCATAGATCCCCGGTACGGTGGTTTCCATCCGCTCGTCGACAAGAATCTCCCCTCGCCGTCCCGTCTGCACCCCCACCTGCTCCAATCCAATGCCTCGGCTATTCAATCCTCGTCCCACGGAGACCAGCAACATTTCAGCCACGACCTGTGCGCCGTCTTTGAGACGCGCCGTGACAGTCGACGGCGCCCGCTCCAAAGTCTCAACGGTAGTTCCGGTCAAGACCTCCACGCCGCGTTTCTTCAGCTCCCGCTCCATCGCCGATGAGATGTCGCTGTCCTCCAGGGGAAGCACACGCGTCATCAATTCAACGATGGTCACCTTCGTCCCTAAACCGCTATAGAGCGCCGCGAACTCGCATCCTTCGACTCCCGCCCCGACAATCAACAAACTGGCGGGAATACGATCGAGGTCCAGGAGGTGCTGACTGGTCAGTAACTGCCGCCCGTCGATTGGAAACTGCGGCAGGTTCGGCCAGGATGACCCGGTGGCAATCACGATCGCATCGGCGTGAAGATTTCGCAATTCGCCATCAGTCCCGGTCACCGTGACAGTCTGCGTATCCCGCAGTGCTCCGGTTCCCTGTACATGCTCGATATTCCAGGCCTTGAAAAGCGTGGCGATGCCCTTCACAAGCGTCGCCACCACCTGATTTTTCCGTGCTACCATGCGAGCGAGATCGTAGCCGACTGGTCCTTGGACGAGGAGCCCCAGATCATCGGATTTTTTGACCTTGTCGCCCAGTTCGATGACCGACAGGAGAGCCTTGCTCGGAATGCAGCCAGAATTCAAACACACGCCGCCGAGCGCATGGGATTCAACGACCGTGACACGGGCGCCGAGCTGGGCCGCCCGGATCGCGGCAACATACCCACCAGGTCCGGCGCCGAGAATGGCGATGTGCTTAGACATGGAAACGAATCAATGCTTCTGCGTCGAGAGAAAGGCCTCGTACTGTTCTGCGGTCATGAGCTTCTCCACCTCGCTCACGTTCGACAGATCGATCACCACCATCCAACCCTTCCCATAGGGATCGGAGTTCACCACTTCAGGATGGTCTTTCAAATCGGCATTGACCTTGGCAACGGCGCCGCTCACAGGCGTATAAATGGTGGAGGTCGTCTTGGTCGATTCGACCTCACCGATCTGCTGCCCCGCCTTGACGATGGCGCCAAGCTTCGGCATATCGATGAATACGATATCGCCCAACGCATCCTGGGCAAAATGACTGATGCCGACGGTGGCCTGCGCGCCGCTCACACGCACCCACTCATGCTCTTGATGATAACGGAGGTCTTTCTGAATCATGCTCACTCCCCTTTTGGAAAAGGCCTTGGCCGACGCCTCAACCTCCAAGATTTTTCGGGATCGTAGTGGTGGACGCCGCGTTTGTCAAGGAATCGCCTGCCCGTTCATCAGCACCAGATGCGCAGCGGCGCTCCCGGATTCTGTCAAGAGTGCGGCCCTCACGGCAGTGACCAGAGAAGAGAGATCTGACGCATACAGCGACAGGCCCAGCCAGAGTTGCCGCTCATCCCCGGACGTCGGAGCCAACCGTTGTCGCACTATTTCCGTCCTCGCTCCTTGCTCACCCGATCGTTCCGGCAGGCCGGGCTCCGGTTGGACGATGATATGGAGTCCACGTTGCTTCATCTCGAGCACATCTTCCCCATATTCCGTCAAGGCATCAACCGGCGAGAGGATCGCACCCTCGTGCACGGCCACAACGGTAAGAAGTCCCGGCCGGGCCTGTCGCAACTGTCGAGTGAGTCGTGCGACGAACTCAAGATAGGTCCTGGTTTTCCACCCCGCCCAACGCCATGAGTACGGTGAAACAGACTGGCTCTGGCTGCCGGATGAAGGTTCGAAGATCCCTTCGAACATCCGCCGCGACACCGGACTCCATTCCCAGGCGAATCCCTTGGCCTTCCTGACCTCGAGCACCAGTCCGTCGATCCCTGTCTGCAACAAATCCTGCGCCACCTCACTGGCCACATGCTGATAATCCGGATGGAGGACGTCGACAGGTCCGATCGCCTGGAACGGCTGATCGATCCTGTCCACTGGGGCGATACCCCACTCGGGATTCATCATCATCCACCCTGGCTCATGCAGATTGAGCGACGCCAATACCGCCATCCCTTCGGCATGGGCTGCCGGCACGATCACCTTAAACAGATCTTCAACGACTGGAGCCTTTGAGGTCTGAAAGTAGGCCCCCATCGGCCCCGACTGCGCCGACTCACGAGGAGGAGTCCCCGCCTCGACAATCAATGCCGTCACTCCCGCGCCAGCGAGTTGCGCCATCCAAAGCCCGACATCGGAAATCGCAAGCCAGTCCGCGCCTGACACCCAGAGCGCAACTTGCCGCCGTTCCAGCAATGAAGTGGGGCTAAGACTCCGGCGATAGGCGTCCAGCCGATTGAGAGCATGAAACTCGTAACTACCGGCGGCCGGAGTGGATCGCGGCGCTGCCCCGACCAAGGCGCGATAGGCAGCCAATGCGGCCGGGAGGTCTCCACCCTGCTCGTGCGAACGGGCGAGCCACCAACGCGCTTCGCTCAGCCTCGAAGAATCAGGATTCGCATCGACAAATCGTTGGAGACGCGCACTGGCGAGTAGGTATCGCTCTTGCCCATAGGCGCGATACGCAGACGCTATCAGCTGCGCCTGCGCGTCCAGCTCCGGATCGACACCCGATGCGCCGGGCGGTATCGAAGGAGGAAATCGTGGCTCGAGGGTGGCGCAGCCGGAAAGAGCCGCGAGCAGCAGACATGAAATCCATCTCACGGCGACCGGCCATCGCTGAACGGGAATGAGCACAGCCGTTCACGCCCGACAGGCGCTCCTACCTGACCAGATCCATTTCGGGGAAGAAGTATGAAATCTCGAACTTGGCGGTCTCCGGCGAATCGGACCCGTGCACCGCGTTAAATTCGATGTTCGTCCCATGCGCCTTGCGAATCGTACCCGCCTCCGCCTTGGCCGGATCGGTCGCACCCATCAGTTCTCGATTCTTCTTGATGGCGTTGTCGCCCTGCAGCACCATCACGAGCGACGGACCTGAACACATAAACGTACAAAGGCTGTCAAAAAACGGCCTGGCTCTATGCACCGAGTAAAACCCTTCCGCCGTGGGTTTCGACATCTGTATGAATTTCACAGCCACCGGATTCAACCCAGCCGTCTCATAGCGGCTGATAATATCGCCCATGACTTTCTTTTTCACCGCATCCGGTTTGATGATCGCCAACGTTCGTTCACTCATCGTCTCTACCGTTCCTCCGCATAGTTAAAGAATTAAATGAGGCTTAGCGCATGTATTATAAGGAGCGCTCTCCCGGCTTGCAAGCCGATGTAATTCGTTTCTCCAAGACGACGAAAATCCGAAATGCAAAGAGCCGCGCGAGCCACCCGAGCTTTCGCTCCAACTTGAGAATCGGAACGATCAAGCCTGGTGGAATCATGGACGGACGATCAAATCCTCCACTGAGTGGATAGGCTAAGAACGCGAGCCGTTTGACCTGCCGGACGGCCAAGTCCGGATAGCGCGATCGAAACCGCGACAGCTCCTTTTCAAACAGGATCGTTGCCATGGCTTGATTGGAATCGAAGGGCTGACGATCGGCCCGGGGAGTCGTGAGCAGCAGCGGGTTTTGGCTCAAGTTTACCGGCTCGGGATGGAGGTATCGATAGACGGGCCAGGAGGCCCAAGAGATGTAGGGATCCATGATGATGATCCGTCCACCGCCTTTCAGCGCGCGCAAAGCCTCGTCGAAAAACAGCGAAACATTTTCAATATGGTGTAACGTATCGAATAGGACGAGGTTGCCGAGAGAGCCGGTCTGAAACGGGAGCCGTTGAGCATCGGTCACTGCGTCCAACCATGGAAGCGAGACGACGTCGGTACAACAGACTCCCGACGCATATTCCTTGAGATTTCCTGTTCCGCCGCCGATCTCAACCGTCCTCCCCGACGCCAACCAGACGGCGATGTCCCGATACCAGTCCCGGTAGAGCCGTCGAAGCAACGGCTTGCGCTGCCAGATTTCCCGATGTCGATACAGAATGGCATCCGACATTACACGGCCTTCAATCGAAAAAATCCGTAGACCGTCATCTTCAGCAACAACCATCCATGGGCGAATCGCTGAATGTTGCTGCTGCCATAGGTTCGATCCTGGTAGCGAATCGGGATTTCCAGAATATGGAGATTCAATTTCGACGCGCCGAACAACAGGTCGAAATCGCCGAAGGGATCGAAGTCCCCGAAGTACTCACGATTCATTACCAACCGCTCGTAGTCGCGGCGAAACAAGACTTTTGTTCCGCACAGGGTATCTTTGATCCTCTGGTTGAGCAACCAGGAGAAGGCCATGCTGAAGAATTTATTGCCCAGGAGATTCAATACACGCATCGCCTGCGACTCCATGGGGTAGACCAAACGGCAACCGTTGATGAATTCACCTTTGCCGCTCGCGATGGCGTCATAAAACTTGGGGAGGTCCTCCGGCGGCATCGTCAGATCCGCATCAAGGATCATCAGAATGTCCCCTTTAGCCTGCGCGAATCCTTTTCGTACGGCATCGCCTTTCCCCGTTCCATCCTGCACCAGAAAACGGATATCTTTGCGGGGGAAGGCCTTCATGACGCGCTGAATTTCCTCGGACGTTCCATCGGTCGAATGACCATCCACGAAAATAATTTCCTGATGCCCCCCGAACAACGGTATCCGCCGCACGGCGGCCTCAATATTTCCCCGCTCATTCCGGCAGGGGATGACGATCGTGGTAGAAAATATGCTTGCCGTTTCACGCACGCGGGGCCGCGCGACGACGTAGTGACAGAGACAGAGCTTGTTGACAAGAGGAAGATAGGCCAGGAACTTGTTGAACAGTGTGGAGAGAAGCGGAATACGTTTCGGAAACAACAGCCGCCGTTCCGTCTTCACAACCTCAAAGTCCGACAGGTGCAGGAGATTGGCAATGTCGGCCGGTGACAGCCAGCTCTGCTCGCGCTGAGGCATTTTCATGCCGATCTTTTCACCCAACCGGAGAACGGGCTCCCAGAGATAGTTGTAATTCGACACAATAATCCGGGTCCTGGCGGTGCAGACCCGATGCAGCCGGGTGAGCGCGGCCTCCACATCCAGTAAGTGTCCGATCACGTCGGCAAGAATCACAACATCGAACTGTTCGCGCAGCTCCAACGTTTCCGCATCACTGACGTGAAATTCTAACGAGGGGTGTTGCAGAGCCGCCTCTCTGACCATCGCCTCACTCAGATCGACCCCGACTCCCCGTGACGGTTTGAGAGCGGCCAGCAAATTTCCAAGACTCGACCCCACTTCGAGAACCCGAAGACCTTGGGGAACCAGAAATTGGAAATAGCGGGCCTGGTCTTCGTAGTACGCACCGGCTTTGTGCCGCCAATAAGCGCGCTGGCTCGCCAAGCGATTGAAGTGCTCTCGGCTCGCCGCCAACTTCTCTTTGGTCTGAAGGGTCATGATCTGAGGGGGATCGGGCATGAGAGAAGAGACGCCACTTTGCATCGTCGTGTTTTCGAGTAACGGTGAACCTGCGAAAGGTGCTCAACCGGTGGTGCCTAAACACGCATCTTGGAATCCACCGTATCACTAGGCCGGGAAATTCGCACGAGTTCCGCGCAATTCCAGCAGAATGGTTTGGGAATGGCCTATGACCGAAACTGTGCGGCGAGTTCGCCCGGCTTAAAGACGCCGCGCTCGGTGACGATGCCGGTGATCAGCTCCGCCGGCGTCACGTCGAACGCGGGATTGTAGACGGCCACACCGTTCGGCGCGACCGGATGGCTTCCATGAATGGTGGTGACTTCCAAGGGATTTCGTTGTTCGATGGGAATGTCGCCTCCTGTTTGTGTCTTGAGATCAATCGTAGAATAGGGGGCGGCCACGTAGAAGGGAATCCCGTGGGCCTTCGCCAAGACAGCGACCGAATAGGTGCCGATCTTGTTCGCCACGTCCCCGTTGGCGGCGATCCGATCGGCTCCGACAATACAGAGGTGAATTTTCCCCTGCCGCATCAGTGTGCCAGCCATGTTGTCCGTGATGAGCGTCACAGGAATCTTGTCCTGCATCAATTCCCATGCCGTAAGCCGTGCGCCTTGTAGCACCGGTCTGGTTTCGTCTGCGATAACATGAATCTGCTTCCCCTGCTCCCAGGCCGCGCGAATGACACCCAATGCCGTGCCATAGCCGGCTGTGGCCAAGGCTCCTGCATTGCAATGGGTCAGGATCGTCTGGCCACTCGCAATCAGATCCGATCCGTGCTGCCCCATCGCCTTACAGAGCGCGACATCTTCATCGAGAATCGCTTGTGATTCCTTCGTCAACGCAGCTTTGATGGACGCAATCGGCTGTGTGCCTAACGACGCGAGCAGCCGTTTCATCCGTTCGATGGCCCAGAATAGATTCACCGCTGTCGGCCTGGTCGCCGCGAGATGATCGCAGATCACGAGCACTGCCTTCGCAAATGCCTCGTGGTCGGATACCGTGACGGTCTGGGCTCCGAGCGCAACCCCCATCGCCGCAGTCACGCCGATCGCCGGAGCGCCTCTGACTTTGAGACTGCGAATGGCGTCGGCCACTGCCACGTAGTCCCGGCAATCCAGAAACTCGACATGCTCCGGGAGCCGGCTCTGGTCGAGCAACCGTACTGCGCCGTCTTTCCATTCAACGGTAGGAACCATAGAAGAATCTTGTAGCGGGAACCGGGATACAGTGCAAGCGGTCGGGTTTAACGATTCTGGCGACCGCTCCACTCGAGAATCGTGATCATGACCACAATCAGGCAGGCTTGCACGAGCAACAGTATCGCCTCGGCTGCTCCGGCATGACGGAGGGCTAAGGCAGCCAGACCGAGGCAAATGGTCATGAGACAGATCATCGCCACGCTTGCCTGGCGGGACCCCAACGCACGCTCCAATCGATGATGGAGATGGTCTTTGCCCACGTAGTCGAGCCATTCCTTGATGGAACGAACTTTCCCTGTCGCGACCCGTTCCACGGTGATGTGGATCATGTCATAGATGAGCACGCCGAAGATGAGGAGCGGATTGCTGAATGAGACGATGGGACTGGAGTCCGCCCAATTCCCTTTCACCGCGAGACAGGCCAGCGTGAATCCAAGAAACGTCGCCCCTCCGTCCCCGAGGAAAATCACCGCCGGCTTCCGTCCTCGAAAATTGTAAGGAAGAAATCCGAGCCCCGCCCCGACGATGGCGATGGCCAGCCAGCCTAATCCCGCTTGATCGGTCTCAAAGGCCACCACGCCCATAAATCCGGCTATGAGAATCGCAAGCCCCGTGGCCAGACCATCCATGCCGTCAAAAAAATTGAATGCGTTTGTGATCCCGACGATCCAGAGCAATGTCAGCGCCACGTTCGCCACATCGCCGACCGGACCGCTCGGACACAGCGTCAGCACCTTGCCCGTCGCGATGACGATTCCGGCAGCCACAAGCTGGGCAGCCAGCTTCGATGCAGCGGGCAATTCCCAAACATCATCGATGACACCGACAATCAAGAGCAGCGATCCAGCCGCCAGTGTGGCGATCA
Source organism: uncultured Nitrospira sp. (assembly GCA_964626135.1). GTDB lineage: Bacteria > Nitrospirota > Nitrospiria > Nitrospirales > Nitrospiraceae > Palsa-1315. The sequence goes on along the minus strand of CAZVEZ010000001.1, from coordinate 77,033 downwards.
TCCAGTCAGGCAGGATGGAATTCAACAGGACTGAGCCGAGAAATCCCAGATAGACCGCCACTCCACCGAGTCTGGGAGTCGGGTGCGCATGGATTTTACGTTCCGATGGTTGATCGACCAGGCCCCATTGATGACTGAGATGCGCCATGAGCGGCGTCAATGTGCCGGCGCCGAGAAACGCGAAGAGGAGAATGTAGAGCCACCGGAGACCTTCAAACACGAACAGTTCACGAATCGTGGGAATCGCCAAGGCCGCCACGCCCAGCAACGCTCCCAGCGCAGCCGGTGTCAGCCAGCGCCAGCTGCTGCGCAACGTGAATGGAGTGGTCTCGACGTCGATAGCTTTCACGAAAGAACCTTGGCCAGCGATTGTTGAATCTGTCGGACTTCGTCGTCTGTGAGATCGGGGTACAGCGGTATTGACAGCGCCGTCCGGTCCGCCTCGTCGCTGTTGGGAAAACCGGACTGATCCAGATAGCGATGGAGCGGTTGAAAGACGGGCTTGCGGCAGTGAATCCCCTCCTGCTCCAACGCCCTGATGAGACCAGGCAAGCCATCAGGGTCGGTCCGGAGGCGCGAAAGCCTGATTGCAAACCGATAGTACCCGTGTGTCCTGCCCGGAGGAGCCTCCGGACAGACGACGTCCTTGGAGGACAGGGCTGCGTGATAGGTTCCGGCGAGGGATCGGCGCCGTTCCGCAAAGGCCGCGAACCGTCCCAGCTGACAGAGTCCAATCGCGCCTTGCACATCGGTCAGCTTGAAATTGAAGGAAGAAGGGTCCAGCGTCGGTGCGCCGTCATATTCGCGGAACGATCTGACTCGTTCGAGTAGCATTTTCTCCTTCGACAAAACCATCCCGCCCTCTCCCGTACAGAGCAGCTTCGTGGCGTAGAAGGAACACACAGTCAGTGTTCCGACCGTACCAACAGGCCGGCCCTGTTCCGTCGCCCCCAGTGTCTGCGCACAATCTTCAATCAGCGGAATCCCCAATTGCTCAAGCGCCGTGAGATCGGCCGGCAGGCCGAACAGATGCGGGACGATGATTGCGCGAGTCTTCGTGGTCATTGCCTGGCAGGCTGCGAGAGGATTGATGTTGAACGTATTCAGGTCGATATCGACAAGTCTGGCTTCTGCCCCCACCCGCCGCGTCGCAAGCCAGGGCGCAGGGCAAACATAGCTTGGCATGATGACTTCGTCGCCGGGGCCGATTCTGAGCGCCCGCAAGGCCAGCTCAAGCGCGGCGGTGCCTGAACTGACGGCCACCCCACCCTGCAGGCCAAAGAACGCTGCCATATCATGCTCGAATCGCTCCACCCACGGTCCCTGAGCGATCTGCCCTGAACGAAGCACCTCGGCCGTCACCCGAAGATCTTCCTCGTCTATTGCAGGCCGTGAATGGGGAATCGTTGTCGCCACAGTCGTCATACGCCGATATTAATAAACAATCGCAGTGGAACAAAGCCTTCAGCGTTTTTCACCCGGCCCTGAATGCCGCGGAAATGCGCCCCGGCACGAATCACATCCACGATACTCAGGCCTTCGATGTTGGTCCTCTTGACCTGCGACGCGTGGGCCTCGATTGATTTGACCTTCTCCTCCAATACCTGATCGATGTCGACAAAGACAGTCGGCGAGAAGTTCTGGGTGGTCGGCCCTTCATAGAACAACACATTCTTGGTATAGCGGGTCGCCGTGATCGTACTCATCGCCAAATGCCGATGGTCCTGATGCGTATCGTCGTGATAGTGCGAGAAAATGAAGTGGGGCTGAATTTCCTTCACCACCTCTTCGATCTCCTGAATCAATTCGCGCCCCATCGGAACCGCCGTGTCTTCATATCCGCCCCAGAAAATCTTCTCGACGCGCAATTGTTTCGCCGATTGCTCCTGCTCGCGCTTGCGGACTCCGCTTGAGCCACCCTTGCCGCCGGACGTCATGACCATCAGAAATATGCGATGCCCCTTTTGCGCATACTTGAGTAATGTTCCTCCGCACCCGGCTTCGATATCGTCCGGATGCGCGCCGATTGCCAGAACCCGCATCGGAACTCTCCGTTCAGTCGCCATCTCATCCCCCCTTACTCGATACTACGCCGCCGTGACCACATGCTGTCCCGTCCGTGCAGCGCGCAATCGCGTCAGCGCCGCTGGGCCGCAGCAGAACAACAGATCGATTGCCGACATCGCCGGCATGAACGGTTCATAGACTTGCTGATACATCGGATGTTGGAACTGTTGAATCTCCAGCCGCAACCCTGACGATTCAAACCTGGCAATGTCCAAATAGTGTTCCCCGCCGGGACCGGAAAGATATTCGGATGCTCCGACGGCATGACAGAGATCGATCAATCGGTCGGTGGGCTCTTCCCGCGCCTCCCACTCCGACGCGCAGCGAATGGGCGTCGTGATACCGAATGCGTCAAGCAGCCAACGGATCACCGCCATATTCACGTCGTGCAACCGTTCCCATGGGTGCTCATAGAGACGGCGCAACTCCGGCAGATACCGGTCGCGGAACGGCGCCCTTGCATAATGCATCTCGATGGCGCGCACATGGTGACTCCGCCAGGTCACGGCCTGATTGACCCGGACCTCTTTCACCAATTGGCCGAAGTGGTGGAGGACCGGCACGGTGATCCACTGGCAGCCGTCCGCGGTTCTGATCCGATTGCGATTTTGCCACTCGTTCTTTTTGAACTGCACGGAATCCAAGGCGATGAACAGATCCGCCTGATCGATCTTGTCCAGATACCCGAGCCACGGCAGAAACTGCGGTTGATGGATTGCAACACGCATATGTACACCTTCAGCTTTCAGTTTTCAGGTCAAGAAATGGTTCCACAACAATCGGGTTACTCAGCAACTCGCCGCTGCCTGTGATCTCCACCCGATAGATCAACCGCTCTTCTATCGGCACGGTGGTGTCAGGCCATTCGACGCGAAACGGCGTCTCCCCGGTAAACTGAGCCAATACCTCGCCGGAACGAATGACCCGTACCTTCACAGGATGTCGCCCGCGATCGCGCGCTGTGACAGAGAGACGGACCATGAGATCGCGCGCGCCGAGGGGTTCCAGCCTGTCACCGACCGAGGCAGATTTTGTGCCACCCTGGCAGACGAGTCGAAACTCATCCAATCGAAGTTGGACGTGATGATCGCCCTCGCCGACGGCATAGGCATGACCGAACCGAAGCGCTTCCAGCACACCGGCAACCGTCCGTTCTTTCACCCAAACCCCCATGACGAGGCGATGCAGGTCCTTCCCGGCATCGCTCAATCCATGAAATCCCAGCTCGCCGATCAAAACCGGGATCGGCCGCTGCTCACTTGCAGGTAATTGAAGCAACTGGTCCCATAGTGCTCCCGGTTTGATGCTTGTTCGGCTATCCTGATAGAGCCCGCCGAAGCCCGTATACCCTGTTGTCTGCCACAACGCCTCGGGATGTGGCTCCGTCTTGACGGTCACCGTTCCCAACGGTCCGGCTGTATATTCATGAAAATCCCGCGCTTCCGTCATCGACCAGAAGACAAGCCCGCCTTTGGCTCTGACATCATCGATGAGGACCTGATAGGGACGATACCCCAGCCGGTCGTCGTACGAACTGAACGCCGGCTGACTCAGCGGCCAGGCATTGACCACCAGCGCCACCGCGAGGACGATCAGCGCGCAGGCGACGGATCGCCGTACCGAGCGCCGATCGGAATTCCGCCTGAGAGGCCGCCACATCCAGACCGCGGGAAACACCAACAACATCGGCGCGGCATTGACCGCTCCCCGCCAATCGAACGTATAGGACCCCGGATTCCCGCTCACAGGGAGGGACCGGTAATCTTCCGGCCTGGTCAAGCCGATCACCAACAGATTGCGTTGGGCATTGTGCATCGTCAACGTACGTCCCCATACCGAACCGGTCCAGTAGTAATAGGGAGCGACCTCGACGCCCGGCAGGATGATCAGCTTCGGATGGCGGCTCTGCGCTGCTGCGATTTCGTCCAAGTACCGTTCGATTCCATATTCCAACACGGATGGAAAACGGACCTGTCGTTTCAAGAGGCCGGGCAAGGGCCAGAGTCCATATTCATAACGGAGAGAAAAGTTGTCGGTCAGAATCAGCACGTCTAGACCAAGCTGTTCTGCCCGTTCGGCTAAATCCTCAATGGTCAAGTCACCGGTGCTGGCGGTACTATGGACGTGCACCGTGGCCAGCAACTCCTGCCGATCATTAGACATCTGCGCGTGCGAAACGGCGCCACAGAGGCACAAGATCACCGTCGCGAAGGCAGGGATCAGCCGCCACCCAGTCTGTCTCTGCCTGTCTTGTTTACAAATGAACACTGAGCGCCTCGGCAAAGATTGATTCGATTGCACGGACCATCGAGACCGACCCATATCGGCTGTCTACACTGCGGCTCGCCGCCGCGCCCAACTGCGAAGCCCACTCCGGTCGATCAAGTACCCGACGCAGCGCCTCGGCCAACGCACGGGCATCGCCGGGAGGCACCAGCAAACCTGTTCGCTCGTGATTGATGACGGCGGGAATACCACCGACCCGTGAGGCAATCACCGGAAGCCCGGCTGCCATGGCCTCGATCAGCGCGCGCCCCATCCCTTCATTGAGCGAGGGCAGGACGAACAGGTCCATCCCGGCGAGACAGGCTTCGACGTCATTCCTGTGACCCAGGAGATGCACGGCATCACGGAGGCCGGCTGACTCCGCTTGCTGCAACAACGCGTCATGCCGGTCACCGCTCCCGATGATCACAAGATGGAGCGAGGGAAAATCCCGTTGTAACTCGGCAACGGCCGCAATCAGGTATGCATGGCCTTTGATATCGGTGAGCCATCCGACCGATCCGACGATCACCGCATCCGGTGGGCAACCGAACCAATCCGGCTGTCGTTTCCCCTGAACCCTTGCCCGCCCGAACCGCTCACGATCGATCCCGCTCGGCACCACGGCGAACCGGTCTGCGTTACCGACAGCGCGATCGAGGTGGTCTTGCCGTTCCGCGTCCGTCAGCGCAATCAGTCGATGTGTGACGGCGCTCAGCACCCGTTCGATCTGAAGAAACAGCCACGACCGGAATGGGCCGAAGTGGCCGTAGAATACATGGCCGTGGGGCGTATGGACGATGACCGGCACCCGCGCGAACCAGGCTGCCGCTCGCCCCAACACGCCGGCCTTCGATGTGTGGGTATGCACCAGTGCCGGCTGCTCGCGCTGGAACAGGCGAATCAATTGCCAGAGAGCCTGTATATCCTTGATCGGATTGATCTCTCTTGTCAGCGAAGGAAGCAGCCTCCAGCGGATTGCCGCCCTCTCAAGTCTGCGGCAATTCTCTTCAGTCGCTGCCTGTCCGCCTTGGGCATCCCAACTGCCCGGATACCCGGCGATCACGAACGGCTCAAATTGCGCGCGGTCGTGGCCCAGTGCGGTCAGCATCGTGTTCTGCGCCGACCCGCCATAGTCCAGGCGCGTGATCACATGGATCACTTTCTTTGGGTTAAAAACCTGTGCGGCATTGCCACTCGACGAAATAGACGGGTCACTGTTGGATAGGCTCCCGATAGGGAGCTGCGGCACGACCGGACGGTCTTGCGAGAGACTCGCGATCAGACGATCCAGATCGGCCGTATGCGCCGTCCAGTTGTAACGCTGTTCGACGACCTCGCGTCCTTTTCTTGAGAACCGCTCCCGCTCACCCGGTTGCGCGCGAAACCGCTTCAGCAGGACTCGTAATGTGCGCGCGAGCGACGCGCCGTCCGTTCCTTCCGTCACACACAACGGATCGACCGTTTTCAGCACTTCTGGAATCGCGCCGACGGGCGTGCCCATGACCGGTGTGCCGCAGGCCAACGCCTCGACCGTCACCAAACCGAACCCTTCGAGTTGCAGCGTCGGCATCACGACCAGATCGGACGCCTGATAATACTTGGGCAACTGATCCTCCGGTACGAATCCGAGCAACTGCACTGAATCTTGTAATCCTCTGCTGCGAATCAGTTCCTCCAATCGCGGGCGCAGTTGACCCTGCCCGCCGATCAGGAGCAGAAGATTCTGCTGCTCTTCCCCGAGCATTGTCATCGCTTCAAGGAGATGTTCCAGCCCCATGCGGGGAACCAGATTGCGGACTGTAAACAACAGCGTCCGGCTCTCCGGCAACTTGAGCTCCCGCCGAATCTCGTTCCGATCGTGAGCGGGATGGAACGTGGCCGGGTCGGCTGCGCCGGGAACCACGGTAATCTGCGCCGGCGCAATTCCATGCGCGGCCATCACCTGTTGTTTCATGAATTCGCTCAAGACGACGACATGATGACAGCGGCGGATGACCGTGCGTTCAATCCAACATCTGGCGCGCGCGCTTAAGCGCCGCCTGACCCGCACCAGGGTCGTCGCCGCCCGCTCTGCTCTGGTGAGATACTCTTCATGCGCCAACGAATGACAGACGTACACCCAACGGCTGACTGTCCCGTAGCGGAACAAGATCGGGCCGAGACCTGCCAACGATTGATGAATCATGGCAAGATCGACCGGACAGGTCTGCCGCATGAGATCGAATATCCGAAGAGAGTTGTGCACTGAAGACCGGACAAATGCCGGTTCGCTGGTTCGCATCACGGGATATCGCCGTTCGGTCACGGTCCCAATCGTCCAGTCGGGCTCTGCAGACTCGAAGGGAGCCCGCGCGATCACCCGCACGTGATGGTTCAGTCTGGCCAGCCCCAGCGCCTGTTGCCGGAGCACCCGCTCAGCGCCACCGATCACCTGCTCGATCGTGACTTCTGCAAACAGGAGCACGTTCATGCTGCGCCTATCCCCATCGGAAGGCAGGAAGCCGGCTGCGTCACTTGCCGATGCCACAGTTCCAACACCATGAGGGCATAGAGTTGATCCGTAAAATTCCGCCGTCTGCTCTGGTGTTCAGCCAGCAACCACTGCACATAGGCAGGATTGATGTAGCCTCGGCGGCGGATCGCTTCATCGGAAAGCACATCCCGGCTCATTTCGCGCAGATCCTCTCGCAACCATCGCGCGAGCGGCAGCATAAATCCTCGTTTTGGAGCAGAGGTAATTCGTTCCGGTACGATACTTTGCAAGGTAGACCTCATAAATCCCTTTAATTTCCAGCCTTGCAATCTCGTCGTTGTAGATAGTGAACAAGCGAATGCCAACAGATGGTGGTCGCAGAAGGGGACGCGAAGTTCGAGTGAATGGGCCATGCTCATCCGATCGCCCATCCGCAGCAAATCGTCCGGCAGATAGGTCTGCAGATCGACGCCCATGGCGCGATCGGCCGGTTCGCGGGATGGCCATTGGTCGAAGAGCGTCCGGATATGCTGAAGCGCTGCGCTATCGGCCACAGCAGAACGGAGTCCATCGGCAAACAGCGGCGCGTCCCACCCGGCAGGCTGAAACGTCGTCCAGCGGAGATACTGCTCATTTAACGGACGATGGCCGTCCAGCAGAAATCGCTTGAGGCGGCCGCGCACGTCACGGCCTCCTGAACCATCCGGCAGACAGGCTGAGGCACAAGACGCAATCGACGCGCGCATCGCCGCAGGAAGAGCCTCATAGCGAGCCGCCGTGCGAAGGCCGAGGTAACGAGGATAGCCTCCGAAAAGTTCATCGCCGCCGATACCGGACAGCGCCACCGTCACAGACTGTCTGGCCAGCTCGGACAGCAAATATGTGGGGATGGCCGAAGAATCGCCGAACGGTTCTCCCATACCGGCCACGACGCGAGGAAGCAGCGAGACTGCATCGGGGCGCAACAGGGCTTCCGTGTGGTCCGTTCCGAAATGGCTTGCGAGGAACCGGGCTTCATTGATCTCATTATACGATTGATCTTCCGGCGCATCGTAGCCGATGGAAAACGTCTTGATCGATCCTGGGATTGCCTCACGCATGCAGGCCAGGATCGATGCGGAATCCACCCCGCCGGACAAAAATAAACCGAGCGGGACGTCGCTGACCAGATGCGCCTGCACGGACTCACGAAGCGCGCTTAGAAATCGCGCTCGTTGATCGCTCTCTGAACATGTATCCTGAGACGTCACCTCTTCATCCGGGCGATAGTAGCGCCAGAACTCCAGGCGGCCTCGTGCAATTTTGAGTGCCTCTCCCGGTCGAAGCTGATAAACACCTTCGACGATTGTATCGGGGCCGGGCACATAGAGCAGTGACAGAAAGTCTGCGATAGCCTGCGGGCGGATCGTCCAATCCGGCAGCCCCTCCAGCAATGACGGCAGTTCCGATGAAAACAGCACACGCTGAGACGCGCCGGCTGTCCCTGTTTGGACGGTGTAATACAAGGGTTTGACTCCCAGGCGATCACGGACCAGCAGTACGAGATCTTGCTCACGATCCCAAATGGCGTAGGCAAACATCCCACGCAGCCGGTAGACCGCCTCCGGCCCCTCTTCTTCATAGAGATGCACCAGCACTTCGGTATCGCTATCGGACTGAAAGCGATGGCCTTTCTGACTCAATTCTCTGCGGAGTTCGCGATAATTATAAATCTCACCGTTCAAGATCGCCCACACGGAGCCCGTCTCGTTTCGAACCGGTTGATGGCCTCCGGCCGGGTCGATGACTCGTAATCGCCGCACACCGAAAGCCACGCCTGCGTCGTGATGCGTTCCTTCCTCGTCCGGCCCTCGATGGACAAGTCGGCTGAGCATGCGCTCAAGCAGAACCGGATCATGATCCCCCACAAACCCGCAAATACCGCACATAGAATCGCGACTCCAACTGTGCGTGGTTATCGACTCGGCTCCGTCGACACTCGCTCGCGCCGTTCATACTCTTCCCGTTCTTTTTGATGGCGGGGTGAGACTTCTTGTGGCGGCACATCCACCGGTTCATAGCGAGTATGTTTGGCAGATCCGACAGAGATCAGCATCAACCGCACTCCAAGCGTGGCGATTGCGCCAAGCAAACAGAGCGCGACGACGGTCATCCAAAATCTGATCGAATACCCACACCATCGGTGCCTGGACCAATGGGAGGTATTCATGGCATTCCCTCGCTCCGCTGGGCAATGATCTCAAAAGATGGAGCCCAGACCATGCGCCCTCCCGTCACCTTATAGAGCATCTCCGCACCAGACCAGAACGCCGTCGCGCCGATCCGCCACTTGAGCCGGCTCATCCAGGGATTCGCCGGAGTGAGAGGCCCGCGGCTCGGAACCGAGTTATGGATCGCGATGGTGCGCAATCCCATCCTCTTCAGCAACGAGCGGAGCGCCTGAGGCGAGTACAGAAATAGGTGAAACGCTTGATCGTAGCGTGACCCGACCCATCGAGCCGGCCCCCGCATCGGAAGATGAAAGGCCCCATTGGTCGCTCTGATCACCACTAGGCCAGACGGCGTCAGTGCGCGCGCGATCTGCCGTAAGAGGCTCGCCGGGTTTGTCACAGTCTCTAATACGTTCACGAGGGTGATCACGTCGAATAGTTCGCGATCCCCGGTCTGTTCCAGCCAATCGGACGGTAACACCGTGAGCCGGCGACGAGTCGCGCGTATGACGGCTTTCTTGGACAACTCCAACCCATAACAGGTCCATCCCGAGGACTGACAGAGCGATAAGAACGCGCCGTCTCCACAGCCGACATCGAGTAGCCGGCCTGGTGGTTTCCGGTACAGGCCCAGACGCCGCGCGACACTTTCATACACCGGGTCGCGATCCGACGACGCCTCCGCTTCACCGTAGGCCTCATCGTAGTCTTCACGGTAAAACTCCTCGACTAGTGTTCCCAGTGGACGGGGATTCAGAAATACGAGCGCGCAGCCAGGGCAACGCACATAGCGTCTGGTCGGCGTGTGAAACACATCGACCGGCGTTGTCTGACTGCCACAGGGGCAGACGATCTGTTCCGTCTCCGGCATGGTCGCCATCTTCAGGTCACCGCTCGTTTCTGGACAAGCGCGCGGACGGCAGCGTCCTCCAGCGTCGCATCAAAGATCGCCGTCGTATTCGCGACCATTCGGTCCACGGTAAACCGCTCTTGCACCACAGCTCGTCCCTCCGCTCCCATCTTTAATGCGGCGGTCGGATCGCTCAGCATTTCTCGAATGGCCGCTGCCAAGGCCTGCGTATCCCGCGCCGGAACAAGCAATCCTGTCTTATGGTTTTCAATTAATTCCGAAACACCGTTGACACGCGATGCAACCACGGGACAGCCCATGGCCAGCGCTTCCAATAGGACAAACGGAAACCCTTCCGATAGAGACGGCAACACCACGACATCCGCGGCAGCCAGGACATCGGCGATATCCTCACGGGTTCCCACAAACTTGCAGGACCGCTCAACATTCAGTTCGACGGCCAGATGGCGCAGTTGGTCACGAAGTTCGCCTTCTCCCACACAGACACAACAGAGCTGCGGCCATCTTTCAATCAAACTTGGAAGCGCTTCTAATAGGTAGCGATGCCCCTTCATTTCCGTCAACCGGGCGATCATGACCAATACCGGCCCCGGCACGATATCGAGCTCTTTCCTGACTTTTGTGCGATCCGGATGAGAAGGAAAAGCCGACAGGTCTACACCGTTATAGACCGTCTGAGTCCGTGATTCCGCTGCCGGACACTCGTCGAGCAGGTCACAACGATTGGCATCCGAAACACAGATGATCCGCTGTGCGAGCGGAAGCGTCACACGCAACAGGAACATATAGAGCCCACGTGTGAGCGAACGGACCTCGTAGTCCTTCAATGAATTATGCACGGTCGAGATGATCACCGGCACACCGGCCAGACGCCCCGCAATTCGCCCGTAAAAATTCGCCCTGGCTCCGTGCGTTTGAAGAATCGTCACTCGCTCCCGCGCAAGCAATCGCGTCAACCGCCAGAGGGCCATGGGGTTGAACAGCGGCGCCAACTGGACGAGCTGTGTATCCACCCCCCGCTCCTTCATCCGACCTACGAATGGACCGGGCTCCGGACAGATCAGCAGCCCTCGATACCGGGCCCGGTCGAGTCGGTCAAAGAGCAATTCCAGATACCGTTCGCCACCTCCGTAGGCTGCGGACCCGGCCAGTTCTGCAAGGACAATCGGTGTCACGGCTTTCTCCCCAGAATCAACAGACTTCCGCGCAAATGCGGGACAAGATAAAATGGAACCTTCGCCCAATCGATCAGGCTCTGGCGCGCGGTCTGTCGGCAGTTCTGTGTGTCCTCGCCCAGAAAAAACTTCTCCAGAGCAATTTCAAATCCGACATGCCGCAGCATGTCCGCCAATTCATGCATCGCATATTCTCGCGCATGCGGCCGCCACTCATCGTTCGGATCGTCGTAGCCTGGAGGAGCCAGCCGATCGTTGGGTGATCGACCGATCAACAGCTTGAAGACATTGCCGATGCGAGTCACGTTCGGGGTCGTAATCACGAGATGGCCGCCGGACTTCAAACTTCTGTAGGCTTCCGTCATCAGATGAAACGGCGAGGTCAGGTGTTCAATAATCTCCAACGCAAACACGAGCTGTGCCGAATCGCCGGGCAGCGGGACTTTTTCCTGGTATCCTTTTGACGTGAATTGTTGTCCGGATGGATCCAGATTGACGGTGAGAATCTCCACATCGGCGTCTCGCTTCATGAACTGCACGAACTCGGGACTGGTCATCAGCCCGGCGCCGAACAAACGCGCCGCTCTCGTCGGCTCGATCCCACGCAAGAGTCGCAACAGGCTGCCCGGGAAAGGACCGAAATCCACAATCGTCTGCGGTCCGTCAGGCAATCGCTGCAATCCGCTTCTGAGCGCGACATGGAGGCGATCACGACATTTCAACGCATGATGCATCGGCGTGGTGAAGCGCGCGTCTTGCGCTCCAAACGTCTCGTACTGAGACGGTTCGTACGCTCGCATCAGGTGATTGAACTGGCTTCTGGTGAGGTCATAACCCATTCGATTCACGGCCTCATGGGAAGAAATTGCCGATGACGCAGAGACACCACGGGAAGACCTGTCTGCGCCAGGACTGCCACCGACATGACCATCAGGCACGGTAGCACAGGCAGCGCATACCGGCCAGCTTCCACTGTGAATGGGATGTAGCCGAGCATCAGACCGATCGGAAATACATAGAGAGGCAGGAGATCCCGCCAACGAGACCGATAGAACCAGGCGCTCCACAGCGTCAGCGCGACCAACCCCGGAATGAGCAACAGCCGTTTCGCCACGCTATAGACGGCGACCAGCCAGCCCCGGTCGGCGGCATCCGCAGCGAACCCCTGCATAAATCCCTGCTCCGAACTCACCAGATAGAATGAGTTCCCGATCCAGAAATCGAATGCTCGTGTCAGGGAGAGCCAAAGGTATCGCGCCGGCTCTGCCGTAATCCGCGCCCATCCCTTCGCGCGCAAGAATCGATCGATCGACACGTCGTACATCGCATGGGCATAGGGCAACGGTGTGATCCCGGCGCTCTCCCAAATCTGCGACTCCATGGCGTCCGGCATGGGCCAGCTCCCGCGAGACAACGGGTCGCTCCCCATCCAGAGTCCGGCGCCGACTCCGGCAGACACAGGAATCACCTGGTCGAAAGCCTGATAGTTACGCATCGTCCACGGCAGGACCACAAGCAGACAGGCCACAAGATACGTGCTCACGCGAGCAGCCTTAACGTGGAGAGAGCCTGTAGCGAGACACACAAGACCGATCAGCGCGATGGCCAACACCATCGTCACCGGCTTGCACAAAATGGTGAGACCCGCCAGTAATCCGGCCCCTACGAAGGAGGACATCCGGGTCGAGGAACGGCATACGACCATGGCCCACAACCAGGCACTCAGAAGACACGTCAACAGGCTTTCGTTCCTGATCCGAGGATCGTACGTCCAATAGGCAGGATAGAGAAACAGGGCCGCAGCCGCGAATGCGCCGATCCATGGGTGAAAGAGCCGCGCCCCCACCAGATAGATGCAGAAGGCAGCGGCGATATCACACACGATATGGAGATAACACACCCACTCAGGCCTATGTCCTACCACGGCATAAAATGCAGCCAGGATCGCTGGATAGAGAGGACCGGCATGGGCCGACGGCGTCGTCCCGTCAAGACTAAAGACCTTGTTCGTCGCCAGATTCCAAGCCAACGCATCGAACAGATCGTCGACGGCATATCCTTGTCGTTCCGTGTGCAGAATCGTCCAGGCCCTGGCCAGCAACCCCAGCACACCAGCCACAATCAACAGTGCGGCAGGAGACCATCGCCCGTCTAATCTTTTGTCACTGATCAGAGTCATTTCGTGCAAATCCCGATCAGGTTCGTATCGCCGGCTACACCTTCCTCATATTCAATATCTTCAGGGGTAATGGCCTCCAACCGAGGTCCACCATGAAACCGGCTTACCTGACCGCCGAGCCAATGCCGAATCGGGCGCGGAACGACATTGCGAATGCCGCCTGGGTCGAACCGCCTCACAGAGTCCATCGACCGCTCTGCTGTTTTCAATCTCGTTCCCTGGCGGCGACCGAACCACCGGATAGTCGAAAAATATGGCGACAGGATGTCCCGGAACTCCTCTTGGTTGTACTCTCGCACGTGATAGGGATCTTCCGGCTTGTATGCCGCGCCTTTCCCGTGAGGCGTAAAGATGACGAGCGTGCCGGTCTTGCGCAAAACTCGCGCGACCTCGGCGACGAACCGTCGATCATCCATGATATGTTCGATCGTATCTTGCGACAGGATACAGTCGAAGGATTCGTCCCGGAAACCGAGCGCACAGCCATCCATCGCCAAAAACGATGCGCCTGAATGACCATAGCGGGCACGGTTGCGGACGACGATCTGAGGCGCGCAGTCCACCCCGACGACTCGACCGGCCTTGCCACTCAGATAGTCGGATCCATAGCCCGTCCCGCAGGCAAGATCCAGCACACAGAGACGGTCAAGGTGTGCAACTTGCCCGGCTGCCCACACATATCCCGACAAATTCACGATGTGTTGTGTATCGGTCGGATAGGCCTCTCGGCGTTCCATACGATTGTCCTTCTCCCTACACGTGCGGGCCGGATGAATACGCAAGCATCTGCTCGACCGGCCGCGGTCCGTTCCACAATCGACGGATTGTCATCAGACAATTCTGTATCCGCCGGCGCCGTGCTTCCGGCGCAGACCACATCGCTTGCGCCAATCGCCATCCGGTTCCGGCCGCAATCCACCCTTTCATCAGCCAACGCTTGACTGGAGAAAAATGCTTTTCGACATACCGGATGCGGCTGAACTCCCACACGAGCTGCAGTCGCTCACGATCCCGGCCGCTGCTGCAACCGATGAAGTGAACGATTTCCGCCTCGGCGATATGGTGTATGCGATACCCCTGCTGGCGCAGGCGCCGGCAGAGGTCTACGTCTTCAAAGTACATAAAGAACTCTTCGTCCAATCCCCCTAGCTGCTGCAGTAATGACCGCCGGATCATCAAGCATGCGCCGTTCGCCCAATCGACATCTTGGGATTGCGTACAATCGACAGCATGCGTCGCCGCAGCGGTCGCTTGCATGGCGGGCGAGATTCGTTGGAACAGGGCTGAGTAGAACAGGTGATCACGTATGGAGGGAAAGGGGAAACAGGTTTGATTCAGATGGCCATCGCCCGTCCATTGCTTACAACTCACCGCCCCGACGTCGGGATGATCGTCCAAGTACGTCACCATGGTTGCAAGCGCCTGATCCCTGACAATCGTGTCGCTGTTCAGCAACAGCATGTGCCGGCCACGGCTCACGGCCAGGGCCTGATTCACGGCTTTCGCGAAACCCCGGTTGTTCAGGTTCGCCACGACCTTCATGGCAGGATAGGCGGCCGTCAGCGCCGGCACCGTTCCGTCCCGTGAATCATTGTCGACCACGATCACTTCATACGCGAGGGTTGTCGTATGGGTCTGCACGGACCGCAAGCAATCCAATAGGATTTCCTTCGTGTTGTAACTCACGATGGCGATCGACAGATCGATCGCCGGGCAAGCCGGATATGGTGTGTCAATCGGCATCATGCGCATTCGTCGTTACGCATCGAATTCGGCCACGATAATCTGCCGGTAGCAGGGACCGGCATTGAGCCATCGACGCACATGCACCAGCACAATGGCCAGACGATGCACGGTGTAGCTCACCCGGTCCGTTCGCATCCACAGGCGCAGCAGCATCCGATGCACCCACACATTCAGATTCGGTTCGCAATGGAGTCGAACCGGTCTCCCGGTTTCCTTGGCAATGCCCTCCATCTCGGCCAATA
The DNA here is from genome assembly GCA_964626135.1 of uncultured Nitrospira sp. Lineage (GTDB taxonomy): Bacteria > Nitrospirota > Nitrospiria > Nitrospirales > Nitrospiraceae > Palsa-1315. Next base: position 61,802 of record CAZVEZ010000001.1, on the reverse strand, counting down.
CACGATCCAACCTGGGAAGACCATTGGCTATGTGCTCATCAAGAAACGGAAAGAGTTCGCCTTTCTGCGCCCGATAATATTGTTGCAAGGCATGATCTTCCCGCTCGGATTGAAGCCCCATCGGACACCCGATATAGACCCGCCGCTTGGTTACCCTGATGAGTTCCTGCAGAAACCGGTTCCGGTCAGGACACTCGATATGTTCAAGCGTGTCCATGCATACCGTGACCTCGAACGCTCCGGACTGAAAGGGTAACGCCTGCCCCTTCGCAAGCACCGGAATCACAAGGGCTGCGCGTTCGGCAGCCATCACACAATCCACTCCGATGACCGGTCGACGAAGATAGGTCGTCAAGCCCGAGCGATTCACTCCGACCTCCAGGATCAAACCTCGGGACGGCTCGGCGCAAATCGATTCCACAATCGGCAAATACCGCAACGCAATCTCAGGCACCCATTCGGGATAGCGTCGATTCCACCACGCTGTTACACCGCGCATCATCGCGCTCGTCATCAGTCAACGATGCTCCCAGAGAACCTTCAATCGAGGCGCCTCCACCGACCAGAGATACCAGCCATAGAGTCCAAGTCCTCCTAGGCCGGCGGAGACCAGCATCCAGGAGGCCGGTGGCGTTGTGCTTGATTCCGACATCAGGAGAAGAATACCGGCTAGAAGTCCCGCGAGGAGAGCGGCCCTCCCAACAGACCAGAATGTCGTACTCGCTGCCGGTCCGATGAGGGCCCTGGTCTTCATACTTTGCAGCAGCACTCCGACCACATAGCTGGCGACCAGTGAGGCGGCGGCGCCGATGAGACCAAAATTGATGGTCATCGGCACAAGCACCACGGCATAGAAGAGAAACTGTATCCCCCAACTCTTCATTTGGAGATCTGGCCGGTTCGCTCCATAGTGCAACGCGATCATCACGCTTGAATATCCGGCGCAGACGGCATAGACACAGAGCACCCTCAGTGGATCGACAATGGCGAGCCATTGAGGGCCAAATGCAACCGGCACAATGACCGGGGCAAGCACGGCGATACCGGCCGCCAGTGGAATGAACACCAGCCCGATCAAGCTCATTTGAAGTTCAAATACACGAGCCACACCTTGCGGGTCCCGTTGAAGCAACGCGTAGGTCGGCATGCTGATCTGATGGATCAATGCGGTGACCCGCACGCCCAACAAGAGCGGAATCGCCAGCGCAATCTGATAGAAACCCAACGCCTCTTGCCCGAGTATGCGACCGATGACCAATTCTCCTGCGCTCATGACTCCGAAGACACAGAGCGTCGTGACATTCACATATTTTCCATAGTTCAGAAAATAACTCCATGCAGGGCGATGAAACGACAGACATGGCCGGAATGGGGCCACCCAGAATGACAGGAGGCTGCCCATGCACATGCCGACCAGTTGCCCGATCAACAACGCCCATACGCTACGGAGCCATACCGCGAGCGCGATGATCGCGCCGGCCTCGATCACACGCCGGATGAGATCCATCGTGACACGCCGCCGCAAATCCAGATTCTTTAAGACGATTGCCATCGCCGGACTCTGGAGCCCCTGCAACACGAGCAACCAGGCATGCACCCGCAACAGCGACGCCAACTGGGGCATCTGCATAGCCTGACCGATCATTTCGGCCGCTGCCCAGAGACATGCGGCCATAGCGGCTCCCCGCACAATCGAGACCGTCCATGCAACAGCCAAATCTTCCCGGTCAACCTTGGCCTTGGCGATCAAGACCGATTCCAGACCCAGCTCACTGATGGTGATGAACGCCAGGACAATGGTGGCAGAGGCAGCCATCACGCCGAAATCGGCCGGAGTGAGCAGGCGCGCCACCACCATGAGCTGGATCGCCGCAATCACTTTATCCACCACAAATCCCGCGCCGGCCCATCCACCGGCCTGGAGAATCCGGTGGCGCAGGCGAGGCGCAGACGGCTCAGCCCTGCGCTCTTTGACCTGCGCTTCTGCGATTACCATGTCATGGCTGGTGATCATGTTGTCCGCCGCGTTGATTCCAGCGCTGCGCTGCACACCAGTTCCAATTCTCTGGCGCGCGCGTCCCACGTATGGGACTGGATGACTGCCATCCGCCCCCGGTCGCCCATTTTTATCCGCTCATCAGGGTCCTCAAGAAGACGAATGAGCTGCCGGGCCACATCCCGGGCATTGTCCGGCTCGGCTGCGAGCCCGCAGCCGATGGCTTCCACCGTCTCTCCATACCCCGGTCCGGCTGTCGTGATAACGGGGCGTCCACACGACAGATATTCCCACAACTTCATGGAGTCACCGGGATAGGATCGAGTCTGCCGGTGCAACACGACACAGACATCGCAGGCCGCAATCCATGCCGGCACCTGCGCCCAATCAGCCCGACCGACGAAGCGGACGACATCCGTCAGCCCTTGTTGCTCAACGAGCTGTTCCAGCGCCTGTTTCGTATGGCCGTCTCCCACCAGCACAAATCTGGCTGAGGGCACTTTGGCATGCACGCATGGCACGGCTTCGATTAATGTTTCCAAGCCATGCCAGGGAAAGAATCCGCCGACAAATCCGATGTAGAAGCCTTCGGATGGTAGTCCGAGAACGTTCCTGGCCGCCTCATGCGATTGAGGGTGGAAACGATCCTCGTCAACTCCATTACGAATCACATGGCAATGGTCCGGGGGAACGTTCCACATATCCTGCATCTGTGTCACGATCTCACGGCAGATGCTCACCACCCCCTGGACACGGTGTGCAGCCGTCTTCAACGCCGTTCGAAGCACCCATCGCATGAACGGCAGACGCCAGACCCCATGCACTTCTTCCTCCGGCAACCCATTGACAAAGAGCACGCTCGCACAGGCGTGGCCGGACAGGGCAAGCAGAGGAGCCATCTGTCCCGGTGAATCGAACCACAGAAGCACATCCGGCCGCCACGCCGCCAGTTCCTCCCGCAAGGCGCGCCACGAAGCAATCAAGAAAGAGAACGGCCGAAGACCAGCCACCCGCCAGACCGGCACAGGCCGGAACGACAGCGTGGCAAACTCCTGCGCGAGCTGATGCCCTTGCGCCGGCCTGGGCGCCACAATCCGAATGGTATGGGAACGCCGAGACATGGCGTTGGCAAATTCCAGCACCTGCCGGGCTCCGCCTGCTGCAACACTCAGGTCTTCATCACAGAATACGAGGATGCGCATGGTGTATCGACGCCTTTTCGGTAGCAAGCCATTCTCTCAAGCGATTGGTGATGGATCTCCAGTTAAAACGTTGCTCCACATCGCGACGCCCACTGGCTGACATTCGGACTTGGCGGCCAGGATCGTTCAAGAGGGCCAATACCGCCTGAGCTAATGCCGATGGATCGTCCGGTGGAACAAAAGCGACTCCGCCTCCTTGAACAAACGTCGTGGAGACGGAAGGGATCGCACTGGCGATCACGGGTTTTCCACAGGCAAGGTAATCGAAAATTTTCACCGGAGATGCTTCGCCCCGGTCGCCCCGGAATGGAGCGACACAGAGCGTCATGGCGCCGATCCACAGGGGAACCTCCTGATAGGGTATTCTGCCGGCCCAGGTGATACAGGGATTCAGCGCCAGACGATCCGCCTGTGCTTTCAATTCCAGAGAAGCCTCTCCGTCACCGACCAGAAGCAGATGGACAGATGGCATCGTGCGCCGGACGATGGCCATCGCCTCCAGTAAACAGTGCAATCCTTGATACCGGTAGAAACTCCCGACAAATCCGATGTAGTCCCGCTCTACGCCTACTCCAATTCGACGCCGGCAGGCTGCGACGTCCTGAGGAACAAATAAGCCGGTATCTGTTCCACTCGGCAACACGGCAACCCGCTCGGAGGCAACACCATAGCGGCGAATAACAAGATCGCGTAATCCATCGGTCAGCACAACGACGCGGTCGCACCGGCTGAGGGCAAAGGACGCCAACCAGTGTTTGAGTCTCCTTTTGAGCCTGCGCCCGGTCTCTGACCACTCAGGCACCGGCTCCCCGTTCACTTCACAGACGCACTGCGCTCCGACCAGTCTCGCAAACAACAATGGGTGCGGACTGTCCATCCAGCGGTAATAGACGACGTCCGGTTTCGATCGCCAGGCCCGCAGAAGTCCGACGATACAGGAGAGAACCGCATAAGAAACCGGACGCAGCACCGGCCAAGGAAGGAGCGGAATCGGCGCGGTCGAAAATCCCTTCTGGAGCAGCGCAGATCGATACCGAGGAGGCAGGACTGTGACACTGTCGCCCCGTTCGACAAGCTGGCGCGCCAAGGTCCAGAGACGAACGAGCCCTACGGGATCGGACGGCGCGTCCGGTTCATACCAATAACAGAATAGGAACCACCTCATACGAATGCTCGCTGAGGGACAGGGTCCTTCTGCTCAGATGCCAGGCGTGGCAAGATCATGACGAGCCCGGCGCACAGCCAGAAAGGCTCCATGATACGGATGATAATGAAGGTGTTGGCGCCGACGCCATGGGCAAGCATGGCGACCATGCCGAGCAGCAATCCATGAGCCAAACCCTTACAGAAGGGATCCTGCTCGGCCAAAAACGTCTCGCGCGCGCGCCGCCACAACCGGAAAATCAAGAAGATAAATGCAACGAGGCCTGCGAGACCCGTTTCGCCGAGAATCTTGACGTATTGCGCATCAGCCCACGCATAACCGGTTACGCCACGGCCGAGCACAGGACTGTGGAGCCAATCTTTCAGCACATACTGCCAGGAACGCAGCCGCTCGGTCGTGGAGAGATCCAGCCCGACGCCTCCCACTGCGATTTCTCCCCCGTATTGACGTCCGAAGAATGTCTCCTTGACCCGATTCTTCACATTATCAGGCGCGGCAAAAGGGAGCACGACTGCGAGCAGGAGAATGAGCGCGAGCACCCTTGGCCGCCGCCATTGCGTTGCGGCGACTGCCAGCATCAAGACACCGGCAGCCAAGTAGGACGAACGGGAGAGCGTGGCCATGAGAGCCAGGCTGATGAATCCCATGAGGAGGACGAGCACAACCCTCGTCGCTCCTGACTTCAAGTGGAGGAAGAGACCTATAACGATCGCCATGATAAAAACCAGGTACCCGCCGAGCGTATTGGGTTCTCCGCTTTCGCCTTCGAACGGCGCGCTCGCTCGTTGACCGCTTGGAATCTGAACAATCGCATATACACTGATCACAAAACAGATCGCCAACAACGCCGTCACCAGGTTGACGACCTGCCGTTTAGTCGATACATGATTGACGACCATAAAAAACACGAAGAAATACTCGAAGTATTTCATGATGAAAAAGAATCCCGTGAGCGGTTGGACGCGACCGGCGATGACGCCGAGCAACGTCGCAAGCACACAGACCAGCATGTAATAGATGATGGGGCGATTCATCGGCGTCTCGCGAATGAGAGCCAGATCACGATAGATGATCGTCTTGACCAGCCAACTGAATCCGATGATCACAAGCAGGAGATCGTCCACGCGGAACGAGATGTCCCGCATGCCCACGCCTCTCCCACCCACTCGTCCGACTGCGATTTCTGGAGAGAGCAACATGGAACCGATCAGCAGGAAGAGCGAGGCGGGAACCGAGGTGAAGGCGACCAGGACAATGAGAAACCCAATGACGACTTGTAACCCGACCATCGGAGTCGTCATCGTCAGACCGAGCGCGAGTACGGCGGCAAGCACCGAGACGATCACGGCATCTTGCGGCTTTATCATCGACGCATGCATGGGATGTCGGCTCCTACTGCCGCGTCAGCGATATTCGTATCGGTAGACACCGTAATCCGACGCGACCTCGGACTTTACGTTCGTCAAGACGATGCCCATCACATTGGCCTGCGCATGGTCCAGGAGAAACTTGGCCCGTTTGAGAGCGTTGCGACCAATCCGCCCGACTTGATAGACCAGGATCGTCCCGTCTACACGCGAACTGAACGCCACCGCATCCGTAACCGGAAGAATAGGAGGAGTATCGAAGAGCACGAGGTCGTATTCCTCATTCATTTCATTCACGAACGTCTTGATCTTGTTCATATTGAGAAACTCATTCGGATTGCCTATCTCGGACCCGCTGGTCAGAATATGCAGATTGTCCAACCCCGGCGTGCTCATCACCCGATCTGCCCCCATCGGCCCGAGCATCAGATCCGTGGCAGACCGCACGTGACTGCGCCAAGGCGTGCTGCCGACCAAAGCATCCGACAGGCCTGGAACCCGCTCGAGACCCAGCCGTTGGTGGACAATCGGCCGCCGAAGGTCTGCATCGACGAGTAATACCCGTTGGCCCTCCTGGGCGAGGGTAATCGCCAGATTAGTCACACAGGTGCTCTTGCCTTCTCCAAGACCCGCGCTGGTAAAGAGGATGGTTTTGACCTTCCGATCCATACTGGCAAATTGAATGTTCGTGCGCAGCGACCGCAGGCTCTCGGACAGGGGAGACTTTGGATCGAGTAGGCAAATAAGTTTCGAGAAATTCTCCACGGTCGGCGCAGAGGCATGAGCCGGCAGCGCGGCGCGGGCGGCTTCCTCCATTTCCTTACTGTCGAACTGCGGGATGACGCCGAGAACTGGAACTTTGAGAAATTCCTCGACCCCCTCGATGGTCCCGATCGAGGTATCGAACGATTCACGCGCAAACGCCAAGACGATCCCCAAAAAGACGCCCATGAGCAGCCCAACCATGAGGTTCAGCTCCGTATTAGGCGAATTGACCGGTCCGCCAGGCCTAATGGCCGGCGCAATGATCGTCACCTCTTCAATCCGTTCAGCGCTCTTGATCTGCAGCTCTTGATGCTTGCTCTTGAGTGTCGCCAAAAGATCGGCGTTGATTTTCACGTCACGCTCAAGACGGCTCATCTCAATCGCCGCCCGCGGGAACTGCAGATACCGGTTTCGATAGCGATCGCGCTGATCCAGAAGAGTCGACTCCCGATCTTGCATCGTCTTGAGTTTGGCTCGGAGTTCGAGCACCATCTCGGCTCTGACATTATCGATCTTCTTCTGCTGCTCCAAGACTTGCGGGTGATCCGCTGTGTAGTTGATCAGAAGGGTATTACGCTCCTGGAGAAGATCGAGGAGACGCTGATTCAGAATCGTGAGCAACGCATTCTGTTCCTCCGTAAAGATCCGGCCGGTCTGGTTCCCAAGCACAGCTTCTGTTCGACTGAGCACTGAGATCTGCCGTTCCCCTTCCGCCCGCTTACGCGCTACATCATTGTGCTGCTCTTCCAATTTGGTAAACGTCTCCAGCGCGGCGCGCGCCTCATCGGTCAAGAACACCTGCCCTTCCCGCTCCCTAAAAGCGCGTAACGCGTCTTCCGCATCGTTCAACTGCTTTTCAAGGCCGGCCAGTTGTTCCTCGACAAACCGCCGTGACTCCATGACAAGCCGGTTCCGGGTCATGATATTTTCCAAGCGGTAGGCATCGGCCACGGAATTGGCTGTCTTCTCCGCCATCTCAGGTTGATCTGAGGTGGCCGTGATACGGATGATGTTCGTGTCGCCTTCCCGCTGCGTCTTGATTTCCTGTCCAAGGTCATACACCGTGTTCAGATAGGTGGCCGATCGCTTTTCCTCTGGCGACGCATCCGCCGGCACGCGACCCAATTCCACCGCCACGCGCTCCATCACGGGAAATCCGCGGATAAATTCAGTCTGGGAACTAAGGTCATTCGCGTTAGAGAAGGACATGGTCTCGATCAACTGCTGAGCAACTGTGCTTGTGCGGTCGAACTTCACCAGCGCAGACGCTTCGTACAGCGGGCTCGGTTTGAACATTTCTGAAAAGAGGAATGTGAACGACACCACAAGCCCCGCTGCCAGCAGAATGAGATATTTCCGCTTCTTGATGATCAGCCAATAGTCGATGACATTGAGTTCGTATTGAGCCATACGGTTTCAGTATCCTTCTCCGGTCTCGATCGCGGTGATCATCGCCCCAGTACTGCATCAAGAATGAATACGGGGTAGAGCGGGGCAATAACAGCCGTAATGATCGGCATCAGCAATTTCCCGGCTTCGGCCGCATCGCCCAGATGGTCGCGTGGCACAAATACGATGTCGTTTTCTTCCAAGGAGATGTTTCTCGTCATATCGCCATAGGTAAACGCGCGCGCAAGATCAGCCATGATAATGTGCGGCGCTGTGAGATCGCCGCCTCGAATGACCCGGACTTCCTCCATCAATGCCGTTTCGTGATACATGTCGGCGGCAGCAATGGCTTGCAGCACCGTCATATGTCTCTGCATGGGCACCACCCCGGGTTTCTTCACATCCCCGAACACAAAGACACGCTTGACCTTCAGCACCTTCTTTTTCAGCAATATCTGTACAGTCGGCTGACGCATAAAGGGCACCGCAGCTTCCTGGACACGAGTCTCTGCCGCAGCCGCAGTGATACCCCCGACATCCACCTCCATAAACCCGATAGAAATCCGTCCATTCTCCCGCACGACATTGGTAAACCTCTCCTCGCCGGCGCCTCGACGAATGACCACTTCAAGCGTATCGCCAGTTTCGATGAGCGTTTCCGACGTTGGAACGGTTTCATCCGCATAGACATCTCCCTTTGGCAACGGTGGAACCGCCGTGCCAGAAGGACTGATTGCCGACGGCGGCAAAGACGAACTAGCCGGATTGTGGCATCCGAGAAATCCTGCGGCGAAGATCGCACCAGCGCCAAGAATACCGATAAGATCACGGAGTATTAACTGTCGCACAGCCGTTTCTCCTATTTCCCCATCACAGATCAACCGATAGGCACGACTTCCACAATGTGCAGCGAGGTCTCAGTGCGCAAATCCACGATCTTCGGGACCAGCGCATGGGCCGAGGCAGACGGTTGCGAGACGTGCAAGATCGGACGCATCGGATACTGCCGATTCAACCGAGACACCACTCCGGTTTCACCGGTGTTGAGTCGAACAGTCGTCCCTAGCGGATAGATCGATAGCTGGTCGATCAAGGCTTTTAAGAGATGATACGGAAACACCGTCTTGCCGTTGACAAGAAGCGTATAAATCGCCCGATGGGGCGACACGCCGCGTCGATAGGGCCGCGCACTCATCATCGCGTCGAAGGCGTCCGCCAACCCTACGATGAGAGCCGTCTCGTCGATCTGATCACCGATCAGGCAGTGCGGATAACCGCTTCCATCCCGTCTCTCATGCTCCTGCAGGATCACCTTCTCCACCCACGGATAAGATTTTCCCGCTTCTTTGAGCAAACGGGCTCCATGCTGTGGATGCTCCCTCACAATTTGGAGCTCAGCATCTGTCAACGTTCCGGCCTTGTATACCAGTGCATCCGGCAGGACAAACATGCCGAGATCGTGCAGTAATCCCGCTAAGGCAATTTGATCGAGCTTTGCCGGCTCATATTTGAGCGCTTCTGCAATCTTCACACTCACGATTGCGACATGGACGGCATTGTTGACGAGATAGTCTCCAGCATCATGTTGCAGAACCCTCTGAACCAGCTTGTCATCGGCTCCAAGGGAGGCGACTATACCGGATGCGATCAGGACTAATTCATCGGGTGTCCAAGACTGCTTCGTCTGAACCGCGCGCTTGATCCCCTGAAGCTCATGACATGCGCGTTGATACCAATCGGTCTCGACAGTAGACGGTGACGAGATGGAAGGTGAAAGGGGAAGGCCGGTCTTCCCCATGGAACGACTAAGACCTTTTGCGTCAGGAATAGTAGTCTCCTGACTCGACTGTTCTCGAATAAGATCGGTGAGCCTCGTCACAATTCTCCCGGCTGCTCTCTCATCATCCCGCATCTCACAAGCAGTTATCGGCTATTCACTCGTTTTCCAGCTGGAAATGGTGTCACGGGCTTCTCTTCCATTTTGGCAAACTCCCGTTCCAACATGGCTCTGATAAAGCCACTCGTCGTGTATCCTTGCTGTTTCAGGTTATCGAGCTGGGTTTTGAGATTCACGGGTAACTGAATGACGATTCGTACGAGATTTGGCATACCCTAGCTCCCTAAAAGTTTAAGGCACATATGCATAAGTAGCACGGATGGATGCACATGCTATGCCTTGCTAGCAAGTGATGAAAGATGAACAAAGTTGAGGTCTTATGCTATGAAGCTTCTACTGGAGATGAAAGCAGAGACGAAATTCGCCTTTCCAAGACATGAAATGTGCATCCTCACATCGACTTGAGAGGATCTGGCAATCAGTGATCAGAGTTCTGCATGAGCACCGGTTCGACACCTGTGACTGAAATGATGATGGTCAAAAGCGCTCACGCCATTGTTTCAAGACTCGATCCCAGTTTGCCTGTTCGCACTCCCACAAGCACGCGGCTCTATTCGTTGGCCGCCACACCAAATCTCTCGCCCGGTACACATGGAGCGGCGTGTGGGAGACCTCTCCGGTAAACCACACCCCGCCGTCGAGGTCGGTGCGCAACACTGTACTGCCCTCCAATCCATAGGCCTCAAGAACCGCCGTGGCCGGGTGCTTGTAGCGATTGTGTCGACCAGCTGAAAATACGGCGTATCGGGGATGCACCGATGCCAACCAGGCACGATTTAAGGAACTCTCTGCTCCGTGATGAGGAACTTTGAGGATATCAATCGAACCATGAGACGTTGAATGTGTCATCCGCGACAAGCCATCGCGCTCGACATCCGCAGCAAAGAGCATTGTATGAGCGCCACACGTCAGTCGAGTCACCACCGAGTGATTGTTCAGCTCATGTCCGTCCCGGTGGCTATCAAGCAGGGGCACAGCACGATGCTCGCCGGTTGGTGGGTTGAGGACTACCATCCGGCAGGGACCGGATGAGACAATCTCCTGTCCCTCTCTGGCCACCCCTTCTTGCAGGTCTTGAGTGGCCAATGCTTGCTGCAATCGTCGATAGAAGGATTCTTCACGGACCTCTCCAGACCCCCAGTAGTTCTTCACGATGAAATGACGGACTATCCAGGCCAGGCCTCCGACATGATCAAGTTGAGGATGTGTCCCGATCACCTGGTCGATGATTCGAATTCCCCGGTTCCAAAGAAACGGAGCCACCACCCCTCTGCCCATGTCGAATCGCTCATAGGTCGCCCCTCCGTCGATCAGGATCACCTGCCCATCAGGCAGCTCAAGAACCGCGCTGTCACCTTGCCCGACATCCAGAAACGTGACCCGGAAGTGATCCCCATTAAGAAACATCCGTGGAGACCAAGCCCACCAGAGCAATAGCACCAGCACCCCAACACCCACAGCCAACCTGAATCTCGTGTTGCCCACTCGCCGCCACAGCAGTGCAAGGCAACCATAAAACAGCACCATCGTGAGAAATGACGGAGCCGCGACATGCCATTCCCCTCCCGGTAGCATCGACACCAGACGGACCGCAGCGACAAAGTGTTCGAGCAGCCACTGATTCAGCGAAGCCAACGGCAGCATCGATCCCCCAACCACGATCTGCCAGATTCCGGCAGCCAGTCCGATCGGAACCAGCAGGATACCCATCACAGGGACAGCCACCACATTGGTAAAAAGACCGAGCCAAGGCAATTGATTGAAATAGTATGCAACCAGAGGAAGCGTCACCACGGTCACGACCCCGCTCATGACCATGGCGTCTCGTCCCCAACGAGCGCACGTTCTCAGAAACGATGGCTGGTTCGGCAAATCTTCCGGCTCAGCAGCCGTCGGCCAGGAGAGCCATCCGGCAAGGGAAAAGACGGACAAAAAGGAGAGCTGAAAGGAGATATCGAATAGTGCCTGGGGATCGTGCAGCAGAATCACCACCGCAGAAGCAGAAAGGGCATGGAAGAGACGGCGGTCCTGGCCGAGCCAGATTGCACTCAATCCCACAGTCACCATCAGCAATGACCGCATCGTAGCCAGTTCCGCTCCGGCCAGAAAGGCATACCCTGCGACAGGAGCAAGCGTGCAGGCAGCGGCAATACGAGTCGGCGTAATCCTTCGAGACAGCCCGAGAAGCCAACCTGCAGGCAACAGAATCATCGCCCATCTGACCCCCGCGAAGATGAGCAGCGCGACGAGACCAAGGTGGCTCCCTGAGATGGAGAGGAGATGCACCGTCCCGGTCGCCATAAATTGATCCCGCAGGTCCGGATCTAAATACCCTCGATCACCGATGATGATTCCCACATAGAGTCCCAACGCAGGCTGAGGAAGAGTCTCCAGCGCAGCGAGACGGATACTGCTCCTCCACCGATCGAATTGATTCCAGATCGCCCACCAGATATGCGCACGCCCGGACTCAAGAAACAGCACCGCGCCGGATCCAGTCACCGTGGCGATTGCATCGATCCCTTGCCGCTCAAGATAGACCGCATAGTCGAATCCACCAGGATTCAATGATCCGCTTGGGCGGCGCAACATCGCCCGAAAACGCACCCGATCGCCTTGAAAGAACAGTCGATCCGGTGCGCGCCAGGTCAAACGAACATGGGTGGCCGCTCCTGAGACGATAACCGGATCGTCTAATCTGATGACCATGCTCAATCGATCCGGAGCAGGTTGTACCGGAGCCACAATACGACCGGTCACCTCGATCACTGAATCGGACGACCCCTCGACCATTATCCCTGGGGCTGCCAGATGGACGGCGACACTCCAATAGACAACCCCCGCCAAGAGTGCTCCATAGAGCCACGTCGCCTGGCGTGCAGAGAAGCAATTGAGCCGTTCGAGGATATAGGCGCCTAGCGCAGAGAGAAGAAGGACACACGAAGTGGACAAGGGGAAATAGGGAATCTGTGATCCGACGAGAAGCCCGGCGATGAATGCACTGGTGAGGGACGGCAGCATGAGCCTCCCTCAATAGAGGGGGACGATCCTAAACGAGATGAGTTTTGACGATGCCGACAAGACGATCGGCTACTTCGCGAATCATGGTGTCGCACTCACCTTCGACCATAACCCGCAAGAGCGGTTCGGTCCCGGAGTAACGCACCAATACGCGTCCGCTGCCGTTCAGGCACTGTTCACCTTCACGGATCGCGCGTTGAAGTTCTGGAACCCTATCGAGATTCGGCTTCTTGGCCACCTTCACGTTGAGTAATACTTGCGGAACCGCCGTCATGGCTTGGGCCAGTTCAGATAACGGCTTCTCCGTGCGCTTCATCAGCGACAAGACTTGCAGGGCCGAAATCAAGCCATCGCCGGTCGTATTATGGTCCAGGAAAATAAAATGCCCTGACTGTTCTCCTCCGAAATTATAGCCCTCGGCCGACATCCGTTCGAGCAGATATCTGTCCCCGACGGCAGTTCGCGCGAGCGTGATACCCGCTCTGGTCATTGCGAGTTCCAATCCGAAATTACTCATAACAGTCCCCACTACCGTCTGCTTCGCCAATTGCTCCCGGCTATGAAGGTCTAACGCCAACATCGCCATAATATGATCGCCGTCCACAACCTGGCCCTGCTCACAGACGAAGATCGCTCTATCCGCATCCCCGTCCAAAGCCAATCCGAGATGAGCCCCCTGCTCTCGAACCGCCTTCTGCAGCAACTCTGGATGGACCGCGCCACAGTCTGCATTGATATTCATCCCATCCGGCTTATTACCGATCACTTCGACCTTGGCTCCAAGCTCGCGCAACACTGTCGGCGCAACCTTGTAGGCTGCGCCATTGGCACAATCGACCACCATCTTGATGCCCTGAAAATCCAGCTCCTTTGGAAGAGAGCGCTTGACGAACTCAATGTACCGCCCCTCGGCATCGTCGATTCGATAGGCTTTTCCAATAGCATCAGCCGTGGGCCGTAGATGGGCAATCTCGTTTGAAACAATGAGCTCCTCAATACGGGATTCCATTTCATCGGGCAGCTTGAACCCGTCGTTGGAAAAAAACTTGATGCCGTTGTCCTGATAGGGATTGTGTGAGGCAGAGATCATCACCCCGGCATCGGCGCGGAGGCTCCTTGTCAGAAATGCGATCGCCGGCGTCGGCATCGGGCCGACCAGCAACACATCGACACCCATCGAGCAAATTCCTGAGGTCAACGCTGACTCCAACATATAGCCTGAAATGCGGGTGTCTTTGCCGATCACGATCTGATGGCGTCCGGATCGGCGCATAAACAGATGTGCGGCTGCACGCCCCAACTGCATCGCCATTTCGCTGGTCATTGGATCGAGGTTGGCAACCCCTCGAACCCCGTCGGTACCGAATAGTTTACGCATGGTGTGCTTTCATAGTTTCACTCGACTGTTGACTAATCGCAGCCGCCACCTGCACCACATCCTTCATCGCTTTCACGTCATGGACTCGAAGGATTCCAGCACCACGGTCCACTGCCATCGCCACTGCCGCTGCCGTAGCCCACTGACGCTCATGAACATGACCATCCACCAGCTGCCCGAGGAATGCCTTGTGGGAAACCCCGATCATCAATGGACAATCAAACTGCATAAAATAGTGCAACCGAGCCAACAGGGTAAGATTATGTACCAGCAGCTTACCAAACCCGATGCCCGGATCAAGAATGATTTGTCTTCGTACAATGCCGTGCGCCATCGCAAAGCCGATTCGTTCTTCGAAGAAGTCTGAGATCTCGCCCACCACATCATGGTAATGGGGGGTCTGCTGCATCGTACGCGGCGTACCGCGCATATGCATCAACACGATTCCGGCTCCCGTTCGGGCGACTACGTCAACCATGGCAGGGTCGCCTTGTAGCGCCGTGACATCATTCACGAGAACCGCTCCTGCGTCGAGTGCCGCCTGGGCAACAGCCGCCTTTGACGTATCGATCGAAATGGGAACGGAGACGGCTTTTGCAATTGCGGTCACGACGGGAATAGCACGGCGACACTCTTCTGCCTCGGTGACGATGTCGGCTCCGGGACGCGTCGACTCTGCTCCGATGTCCAGGAGATCAGCTCCATCTTCCACCAATCGAAGGGCATGAGAAATTGCAGCGGCTGAATCAAAATAGCGGCCGCCATCAAGGAACGAATCCGGCGTCACATTCACGACACCCATAATGAGCGGCCTGGCGGGGAACTCGATCAACCGGTCTTTCGCTTGTCGGATCAATAACTTCGATTCTATCATCTAACGCCGATGCCTCCGTATTGAGCGCCATGGCATAACACAGAGCCGCCACTTAAATAGTGGACCCGATTAGCAAGCCATACCAGCCCACTCGCAAGAAGGAGTCCCTTCTCGCTCATTGTCGTTCAATTGTACTGCCCGGGACGCCAATGCCCTGAAATGACGTCCCGGGGTCAGCAATGCAGAATTTAGGCAGGAACCGCTTGGGATGTGGACTGCATAAGAATGTTATCGATATCAGACCCGTCGAGCACTTCCTTCTCCAAAAGTGCTTCAGCCAACCGCTTGAGACTGACCATGTTTTCCGTGAGTAGTCTCTTCGCCCGCTCGTAATTCTCCATCACAAGCCGTTTGACTTCCTCATCGATCTCCATCGCTATTTGATCGCTGAAGTCGCGCTGGCTCCCGAGTTCACGTCCAAGAAAAACCTGTTCGTTTTGTTTGCCGAACGTCAGGGGACCCATTTTTTCACTCATGCCCCATTCGCAGACCATTTTCCTAGCAAGATCCGTCGCCCGCTCAAGATCGTTCCCAGCCCCCGTCGTCATGTCCTTCAAGACCAACTCTTCCGCAACACGCCCGCCCAAAAGGATAGCAAGCTGGTTATACAAATACACCTTTGAATAACCGTGCCGGTCATCGGTAGGGAGTTGCATCGTCAGACCCAACGCGCGGCCCCGTGGGATAATCGTCACTTTATGCACAGGATCCGTTCCGGGAATCAGTTTGGCGATCAGAGCATGCCCGGCTTCATGATAGGCCGTCGTCCGTTTCTCCTCATCGCTCAAGATGAGACTCTTCCGTTCAGCCCCCATCAGCACTTTGTCTTTGGCCATTTCGAAATCGACAAATGCCACTTCTTTCTTATTGAGTCTCGCCGCCCAGAGCGCCGCCTCGTTGACCAAGTTTTCCAGGTCGGCTCCTGAAAATCCCGGCGTGCCTCGCGCGATTTTTTCAAGTTCTACGTCTGTTGCGATCGGAACTTTCTTCGAATGCACTTTGAGAATCTCAGTGCGGCCTCGCAAGTCCGGTCGATTGACGACGACTTGCCGATCAAACCGCCCCGGTCTGAGCAAAGCAGGATCGAGGACATCCGGCCGGTTGGTCGCAGCCACCAAGATCACGCCCTCTGTCGTATCAAATCCATCCATCTCGACGAGTAATTGATTGAGCGTTTGTTCACGCTCGTCATGACCTCCGCCAAGCCCTGCGCCACGAAGCCGCCCAACAGCGTCAATTTCGTCGATAAAAATGATGCAGGGCGCGTGTTTCTTCCCCTGTTCGAAGAGATCGCGGACACGGGAGGCGCCGACACCGACAAACATTTCCACA
Organism: uncultured Nitrospira sp.; assembly: GCA_964626135.1. Taxonomy (GTDB): domain Bacteria; phylum Nitrospirota; class Nitrospiria; order Nitrospirales; family Nitrospiraceae; genus Palsa-1315. The sequence goes on along the minus strand of CAZVEZ010000001.1, from coordinate 45,416 downwards.
AAGTCCGATCCGCTGATGCTGAAGAACGGCACCGCGGCTTCGCCGGCAATGGCCTTCGCCAGCAAGGTCTTCCCTGTCCCGGGAGGCCCGACGATCAAGACACCTTTGGGAATGCGACCGCCGAGCTTTTGAAACTTGCGAGGATCTTTGAGAAACTCGATAATCTCGAGCACTTCGTCTTTAGCTTCGTCAATGCCCGCTACATCGGAGAACATCACCTTCTTACGCTCTTCCGTTAGCAGACGAGCGCGGCTCTTCCCGAATGAGAGAGCCTTATTACCCCCCATCTGCATTTGCCGCATCAGGAAGAACCAGAGGCCCAGGAACAACACAAACGGTCCCCACGTCACGAGAAAGGTAATGTACCACGGGCTTTCATCTGGTGGCTTCGCCTCAATTTGCACGCCGCGATCCCGTAAAACCTGCACCAACTCAGGATACTCCACTGAGTAGGTCCGAATACGGGTCTTGTCTTTCAGAACGGCGCTGATGTGGCTGGCTTTGATAATGACCCGCTCAACCTCTCCCTTGTCGAGCTTGGTCATGAACTCACTGAAAATCACATCTTCTTCTGGCTCATGATGCGGCACACTGAACAGGTTGAATAACAAAATCATGAAGAGTCCGACGACGACCCAGAAAAGTATGTTCTTTGTCCTGGAATTCATCCAGATCTCCTTGTGGCTGGCACACACACGGTCAGAAAAACCTTCAACGTGAGTGATACTAACACAGGCACGTTCATTCTGACAACCGTGCGACCGAGACTTTACTCTTGATCTTCCTCCATGTCCAAGACGGCCAGGTAGGGAAGGTTGCGGTATTTCTGCCGGTAATCGAGTCCGTACCCGACCACATACCTATTCGGAATCTTGAACCCCACATAGTCGATGGTGACATTGATAGTCCGACGATCTGGCTTACTCAGCAAGGTGCAGACTTTAATCGATCGGGGTTTCTTTCGCGCCAGAGTCTTGAGCAAGTATTGAGCGGTCAGCCCGGAGTCGACGATATCCTCCACCAATAGGACGTCCTTACCCTTGATATCCTCCGTCAGCTCGGTCACCATTTTCACCTTGCCGGATGCCCTTCCTTGCGTCCCATCAGTCGTCACCATGAGAAAATCCACCCGCATGGGAATTCTGATTGCGCGGGCTAAATCGGCATAGAAGGCATAGGCTCCCTTCAATACCCCCACCAGGACGAAATCCGTGCCTGTATAATCGGTCGTGATCTGCTTACCCAGCTCACGAATCCTGGTGCGCATTTCTTCCTGCGTGACAATTGGTCGACCAAAGATCCGTTCCATGCCTCCTACTCCTCCTCTGAATGCCCATTGCTCACTGAAACAACCAGACAGTTGGTCGTCCCAGGACTGACAAGGAACCGTTCATCCTGTCGTATACCCACAACCCATAGAATTCCTTCCGGCGCGACCAACAATGGAATCCGCCCGCGTTGGTCACGAGCAATCTTTCTGTCGGTATAGAAATCCTGAAGTTTTTTACTTTTGCCCTTCATTCCCTGCGGAAAAAATCGATCGCCGGCTTGCCAGGGCCGAACTAATAACGGTTCTGAATACCGGTCGGCATCGAACAAGACCCGTTGAGTGGACAGATCAATACTCCCCCGCTCAGCATCACGACGAGCCATGTGTTGTACATGAATATGCTGATTCGTTCCAGCCCAATAGACCGTGGAAGGCACAGAAAGAACCGGGCACTCGCTGTTCCTTTGCACTGACGTAGTCTGATCTCGATACGTCTCTCTCGTCGGGCTAAATCGCACCGACCACTGATCCAGCGTCACGAGGGTTTGCTTCAAAGACAGCTGAGTCCCGCTCTTTCCTTTGAGAAGGACACGCCGAACTGACTCTACCACGCGAAAGCTGCTGGCGCGCCTCTCTTCGTCGTAAGTCCGCAGGACCACCCGAACAAGCCTCCGCTGAAGCGCAATCGGCAACTCTACGAATGCCTGGCGGTTCAACCGTTGCACGTCTCCAGAGTCCTGGCTCACGAGCGTACGTACCAGACCATTTGTAATGGTCTCTAGATACCCTTCCTCCTCGCGCAAGACGTCTGCCTGACGCTGCAACATACGGACAGCAGCCGGCGCCAACTGCATGACGATTGGAAGGAGTTCCCTCCTGATTCGATTGCGATGATAGAGCGGTTTGCCATTGCTCGAATCATGGCGATAGGTCAGCCCTTCTTGATCCAAATATGCCAGAACTTCCTCACGGGTGGAGGCGAGGAGCGGACGGACAATTCCGTCTTCACGTACGTAAGACATCCCTGACAATCCGGCCATGCCCGCCCCGCGCAACATCCACATGAGCACCGTCTCCGCCTGATCATTGGCGGTATGACCAACCGCAATGTAGTCAGCCCCTACCTCGTAACCCAACTGTTTCATGAAGTCATAGCGCGCATCGCGGGCCGCTGCTTGAAGCGATGAACGGTGTCGTCGTTTGACGAGCTTGGGTCGATGAATGACAAGAGACAACTGCCGTTCTTGGCAGAAGGTTTTGACAAACAATTCATCACCGTCCGACTCCGCTCCGCGCAACCCATAGTTACAATGGACCACTGTGAGCTTGAGCCGCCACGGCCCGGCCAGGCGATGGAGGAGAGACAACAACGCAATCGAGTCAGGTCCACCAGACACTGCGGCGAGTAAGTGCTGACCAGGAAAAAACATTCGTTGCTGCCGCACTGTCCGGACAAGCTGGGTCAACAGGGCCTGTCGCGCGGCGAACCTGGACGACAGCCTTAGTACCATCGCCTCAACAGACATGGTTACTGAACTCCCTCCTGGATATGCTGCAAACTGGTACGCGCCTGCTCAACATCACAGGTGATTTGCTTCGACAATTCAGCGGCAGATGCAAAGGTGTGATCGCCGCGTAGCCGTGTGACAAACTGCACGGAGATCTCTTGGCCATAGAGATCGCTGGTCTGATCAAAAAGATTGACTTCGATCAGTCGCTCACCGACTCCGAAGGTCGGCCTTGTCCCAATATAGGCAACCGCATCAGAGGTGTGAGTATCGTGGACAGCCCGCGCTGCATAGACTCCATCGGGCGGCACGACACGATCAGCCGGCACTCGCAGATTGGCCGTAGGCCAGCCCATCGCCTGTCCTTGCTGCTTCCCGTGCACCACGGGACCTCGAATCTCATAGACGCGCCCGAGCAACACGGCAGCCCGTTCCATATTCCCTGCTTGAATTAATCGACGAATCCTGGTCGAACTGACTACCTCCTCCTCAATTATGACAGGACTCACGGGATGCACACGGAATCCGTACTGCCCGCCGAAACGCACGAGGTCATCAATCCGTCCTGCCCTGCCCTTCCCGAAGGCAAAATGACTGCCCACAAACAGTTCGGATAAGGCAAGGGATCGATGCAGGATATCTTCGGTAAATTGATCGGGGCTCATCGCCGCAAACGCCGGAGTAAAACTCAGGAAGATGACCTCATCAATCCCTGCGGCTTCGAGATGTACAAGCTTCTCCTCCGCACTGGTGAGAAAACGAAGATCGACGTGAGGCGCAAGAATCCTCACCGGATGAGGTTCGAAGGTCAGCACGAGCGAAGTCCCCTGTGCCTTTCTGGCTGTTTCGACCACAGTCTGTAACAGCGCTCGATGGCCCAGGTGATGCCCGTCGAAATTACCGATCGTAGCGACCGGATAGGTACGTGGACATTTGTCGGACAGCCCACGCGTCACTTTTAGCATGGTCGTCAGCGAAGAAGACGCGCTGCGTCTTTGGCAAAGTAGGTCAGAATGAGATCTGCGCCGGCCCGCTTGATCGAGAGCAGCGATTCCATCATGGCTCGCGATTCGTCGAGCCATCCGACTTTGGCGGCCGCTTTGATCATGCTGTACTCTCCGCTTACTTGATAGGCCGCGACCGGCAGCAGCATCTGAGTTCTCGCCGCGGCAATGATATCGAGGTACGGCAGTGCCGGTTTCACCATGATGATGTCGGCCCCTTCTTCGAGATCAAGAGCGATCTCACGAAGCGCTTCCCGGCGGTTGGCCGGGTCCATTTGATAGGACTGCCGATCTCCAAATTGAGGACTCGAAAATGCCGCATCCCGAAAGGGCGCATAAAAACAGGAGGCAAATTTTGCGGCATACGCCATGATTGGCAGTTCCGGAAATCCGGCCTGATCGAGTTCCGTGCGGATCGCTGCCACACGCCCATCCATCATATCGGATGGCGCCACCATATCGGCCCCGGCTTGCGCATGGGTTCGGGCCATCGCACGAAGACATTCCAGCGTCTCATCATTGAGAATGCGCCCGTCCTTGACTATTCCGCAATGGCCGTGATCGGTGTATTCATCGATGCAGACGTCGGTCACGACCATCATCCCCGGGACCTGGTCCTTCACGGCTTTCACGGCCCGTTGCACGATCCCATTCGGATCAAACCCCGAACTCCCTCGATCATCTTTCCGGTCAGGAATCCCAAAGAGGATGATGGCAGGAATCCCCAGAGCCGCAATCTCACTGACTTCTTTGACCAAGAGATCGACCGAGAGCCGGAACTGGCCCGGCATCGAGGCAATCTCCTCTCGCCGATCTCGCCCTTCGACGACGAACAGCGGATAGATGAAGTCGGACGAAGCGAGACTCGTCTCCCGCACCATACGACGAAATGCCTCATGTTGCCGCAGCCGACGGAGTCGCTGTATTGGAAAGGCCATCGGATCACTTCCTCGGAAGATTCGTCAAGAACACCACGAGATCGCGCACAGAAATCATGCCGACCAACTTGCTGTCCTGAGTCACACCGAGATGGCGGATATGCGTTCGCGCCATCAGGTCGTTGGCATCCAACAATGACTTATTCTCATCGATCGTCAAGATCGGGGCCGACATAATCTGTTCGACCGTTGTCTTAATGGTGTCGGCTCCAGCCGCGACCACCCGCCGAACCATATCGGTGTCCGTGAGGATGCCGATAATCTCCTTCCCGTTCGTCACAAACAGACTGCCGATGCCGCGGTCCCGCATGATCCGTGCCGCCGTCTGTGTTTCCGTATCCCGTTCAACCGTCACAAACTTCTCCCTCGGAATCATGAACGACTTGACTGAAACCATATCATGCCCTCCCTTTGCTAATTCGTTCCATCGCCCTGACGTCTACTTCAGCCTATCCGCGCATCGAAACAGCAATTCACGCCACTTTTTTGAAGTGCCTCACAATTGCTTCTGCGAGTGCCGGCACAGTATTCTCATCTGGCACAATCGAAACCGTCAACCCATATTCCTCCGCCGTGCGCGCCGTAATGGGACCAATGCAGGCAATGACCACCCGGGCGACGAGTGGTCTCACTACATCTCGCCCTCCAAAAACCTCCACGAAATTACGGACGGTGGAGGAGCTCGTAAACGTCGCGACTGCCACATGGCCCTCACAGAATTGTTGAGTCACGGAGGCAACATCCACTGCCGGAACAATCGTGCGATAGACAGGAATCACATCGACGGTTGCCCCTAACTCGCGTAGTTGTTCCGGCAAGATTTCGCGAGCGACTTCGGCGCGCGGGATCAGTATATGACTCCCTCGGACATCTGCATCGGCCAATGCCGCAATCACCCCTTCCGCCTGATACTGGGCAGGGACGACATCCGCTGTCAGCCCATAGGCTCCCAGTTCCTGCGCAGTTCTTGGTCCAATAGCACAGAGGCGAAGGTTTGCCAGAGCTCGCGTATCGTTCCCTGCCGCATGGAGTCGCTCCATGAAAGGTTTCACCCCGTTCACGCTGGTAAAAATCAACCATTGATATGTGCTGAGACGAGTAATCGCCTCATCGATCGCCTGCCAACTCGACGGAGGCACAATCTGAATCGTCGGGACTTCAAGCGGCTCCGCGCCATAGGCTGCCAGTAGCTGGGAAAATTCTTTTGCCTGCTCCTGTGCGCGCGTGAGCACAATCCGTTTCCCGAAGAGCGGCTTCGTTTCAAACCAATTCAGCTGTCCTCGCAATCGTACGACACCACCCACAACGATCACCGTCGGTGGTTCGAGATGCACGGCATCGGTTTTCGCGACAATATCATCCAATGTCCCCACAATAGTCTGTTGATCAGCCTTGCTCCCCCAACGGATCGCTGCAACCGGCGTATTGGGAGGCCGTCCCTCCGACAATAACTGTCTGGCAATCGCCGGAAGATTCTTCATGCCCATCATAAACACGAGTGTCCCCGATGCGCTCGCCAGTTTAGGCCATTCCAACACAGTCGCCGGCTTGGTGGGATCTTCATGACCGGCCACAAACGTCACCGTGGAGGCCAGCGTTCGATGAGTCACTGGAATGCCTGCATAGGCAGGAACGGCGACCGCCGCCGACACACCAGGCACAATTTCAAAATCGATCCCTGCAGCGGCCACCGCTTCCGCTTCTTCGCCACCGCGCCCAAAGACAAATGGGTCGCCCCCTTTGAGCCGAACCACGATGTCGCCCTCCATGGCCCTTGCAATCAGCAGTTGATTGATATCGGCTTGATCTTGATACTGCCCACGTCCCCGCCGACCGACATAGATGCGCTGGGCCGTGGCCGGAGCATACTGGAGCAACACGGGATTGGCGAGATAATCGTACAGGACGGCATCGGCCTGTTCCAGGCACTCCTTCCCTTTCAATGTCAGGAGCCCAGGGTCGCCCGGCCCTGCTCCCACTAAATAGACTTTTCCCTGCCTTCTCGATTTCGTCATGTAGTCCCGTAGATCGCTTGAAGAATTCTATCGCCACCTCGTGCAAGAAGTCGTTCCGCAAGTTGAATGCCGATCGACTCCGGATCCTCAATCGCTCCTCCAACGGAATCGCGGATGAGCTCTTTACCGTCCACACTAGACACCAGTCCCTCCAACCTCACCTCTGTCCCGACCACTGTTGCATGGGCTGCGATCGGAACCTGACAGCCCCCTTGTAGCCGATGGAGCAACGCACGTTCGGCGAGAACGGCTGTCCGGGACGGAGCATGATCCAGTCCACTCAGCAGTGACTGGATAAAGCGATCATCTCGCCGTCCTTCGATGCCCAGTGCGCCCTGGCCGATGGCAGGCAAACTAATCTGCGGCGCAAGATATTCCGTAATTTCATGCGCCCAGGCCAATCGCCGAAGCCCTGCCGCAGCAAGCACAATGGCATCAAACTGCCCCTCCCGTAATTTCTTGAGGCGGGTATCGAGGTTTCCACGCAACATGGCAATTGTGAGATCTGGCCGCGCATACAGGAGCTGCGATTGGCGGCGAAGACTGCTGGTTCCAATCCGGGCGCCGAGAGGAAGGTCCATAAACGACCTCCCATCACGGCTAATCAGAGCATCTCGGGGGTCCTCTCGTGGCGGCACACAAAGAATCGCCAATCCTTCGGGCAACTCCGTGGGCACATCCTTCATACTATGCACCGCCAGATCAATCTCGCCGCTCAACAGCGCCTCTTCGATCTCCTTTACAAACAACCCCTTCCCGCCAATTTGGGCCAACGGGACGTCCAGAATCTTGTCTCCCGACGTTTGGATCTTCCTCACCGTCACCGTCACATGCGGAGCCAACGCGTGTAACTGCCCCTGTACCCATCCGCTCTGCTGGACCGCCAATTTACTTCCGCGCGTTCCAAGCACGACAGTCGAACGTTCATGGCCGACTTTTGACATGACTTCCTTTCAGCAACTCACACCCTACATACCGAACTATGACGATCACAGACCCTTCGCCACCCAGCAGACTTTTCAAATCTGCCCGGTCTGCTAGTGGAACCACATGGACAGGGTTCCGCTAAGGAGGTTCTGGCAAAAAACTAAGGCCATTGAGAAACCGCTCGCACATGTCATCGGTAGAGTAGTCTCACCCCTTCGCAGCCACCTCTCCATTCGAATGACACAATCACTGGTCCGGCGTCTTGGAACCAGTTCTCCGAGCCATCTCTTCAATATCGCGGATACCTGCTTGAGCCGAATGACATCTCTCCGGCGAAGATGACGCACCCTCATTAATATTAGAAATCGCAGGATCACTGAGGCTGAAAAAGCGTCTCGCTGCCTCGACAAAGGCAGCCCCTTCTGATGAATTCACCTCAGCTTTGAGCGTTACCATGGTATTGTGAATAAGTTTGTTTACGATCGACGACGCCATTGCCTCGATCGTTTCACGCTCCGACGCGGACAGATTCGCTAACCGCCCCAAGGTCTTGTCAAGCTCAGCCTGTTTGATATCATCGACCCGCGTACGGAGCGCTACGATGGTGGGAGTGACCTCCAGCGACTGAAGCCATTGCCGCACAATCCCCACTTCATCCACCACCATCCTCTCCGCTTTCTCGGCCTCATTGAGGCGTTCTCCGCGATTCTGTTCAACCCGCGTCTTCAAATCATCAATGTCGAAAAGGAACGCATTGTCCACATGCCGCACCGCTGGATCGATATTGCGTGGGACCGAGATATCAATCAAAAACATCGGACGATTCATTCGTTGTTTGACCGAGCGCTGCACGTCGTCCTCGCCCAATAGATAGTGCGCGGCGCCGGTCGATACCAAGACAATATCGGCGGACGCCATGTCCTCTCGAAACTCCTCAAACGCGACTGCCGTGCCGCCAAACCGGTTTGCCAAGTCCAACGCATTGTGGGGATTCCTGGTCGTCACCCGCACATGACGGACACCGTTGGCAATGAAATGTCTCGCCGCTAACTTAGCCATCTCCCCCGCCCCTACCAATAGCACCGTCTTCTCGCTTAAGTCCGAGAAAATCTTCTTGGCTAATTCGACCGCGGCATAGCTGACCGACACGGCCATCTCGGCAATTTTTGTTTCCGTCCGGACACGTTTGGCGACGGAAATTGCCTTTTTGACAACCTTGTTCAGGATGATGCCAGTCGTCTTATGCGTGAGCGCAACCTCGAAAGCCTGTTTGATCTGGCCCAGAATCTGCGACTCCCCGACGATCATTGAGTCAAGACTGGAGGCTACACGAAATAAATGGCTGATGGCCCGATCTCCCTGGTGCCAGTACATATGAGGTGTCAGTTGCTCCGAGGACAGGGAAAGGTGGGCATCAGCCAGAAAATCCTGGATCCCTCCATACCCTGATTCGATCTCATCAACCACGGCATAGACCTCAACGCGATTACACGTCGACAGTAATATTCCTTCCCGCACTCCCTGATACGAACAGAGACGGGTCAGAGCTTCGCCCATCCGACTCTCAGGAACCGCAAGTTTCTCGCGGATTTCAATCGGTGCGGTTTTGTGGCTTAAGCCGACGACGACAATATGCATATTAAGACACCGGTCCGTGACTCTTAAGGACCACGCCGATGAGGGTCAGGATCACCCCGGCAAATCCGATGATCGTGAGATATGCCGCTCGTTTAGCTCTCCAACCTACAGTCAATCGTCCCGTCAGCACGACAAAATAGAATACCCACGTCACCAATGCCCCTGTCTGTTCAGGATTCCAATTCAGATACGATCCCCGAGAGAGCTCGGCAGAAAGCGCACCAGTAATGATGCCGAGTGTGAGCAGCGGAAACCCCGTCACGATCGACTGTTGATTGAGATGGTCCAGAAAATCCAAGGCGGGCAGTTTTGAGTAGAGGGCGTTGAAACGTTTGGACTTGAGAAGCCCATCCTGAATCAGATACATGAGACCAGCCACAAAGGCGATGGCAAATCCCACCGTGCCGAGCATGCTTAGGGTAACATGGACCCACAGCGTTCGGAATACCGGCGTGAGCGCAGGAGCAGTTTCCGGCAATGCCGCAGCAGAGACCAGCGAAACCAAAGCCAGGGGAACAATGAACGACCCAAGCACGTGCAAGCGATGGCGAAACTCCACGACAAGAAAGACTAGAATCAACATCCAGGAAAAAAACGACAGCGCTTCCTGGAACCCTGGGAGAGAGACATCCGTCGCCCCGCTCATCCGTGCACCCAACGCAAGCGTGTGTGAGGCAAAGCCGGTCGCCGTGATTCCCAGGGAGACGTTTGCCAGGGCTTCAGAAGGCCGGATCAGGTAGGCAAGAAAAGAAACAGTCGCCGCAAAATACAAGGTCATCGTCACCACAAAAAACACGGCGGCCATAGAGGTCCATCCTCTCGACTTTTCAGCACAAATAGACTGATATTAAACGAGGAATTATATCGATGGCACGAGATGGGAGTCAACCAAACGATCACGGGGTTGAAAGCCGAACGGCCACGTCCCGTCATCCCGGCACTCTCTATGTCGTCAGTACGCCGATTGGGCACCCTGATGACATCACTCTTCGGGCTCTTTCCATACTACGCCGCGTTATGATTATTGCCTCAGAAGACCCCCGCGTGACTCAAGCGCTCCTGACTCATCATGGCATCACCGCCATGGTCACCAGCTACGGCCCGCGCAATCGCCACGAGAAAATGCGGGTCCTTTTGCATCGACTCACGCAAGGGCAGGATGTGGCCTTTGTATCAGACAACGGCACTCCCGTCATCTACGACCCGGGGAGTTTATTTGTGGCTGCTGCTCATCAAGCACAAATCCCGGTCAAGACTATCCCGGGTCCTTCTACATTGACAGCAGCAGCGGCGATTTCTGGATTTTCCGGTGACGCAATCATCTTTGATGGGCACCTCCCCTCACCCAATCTTCGTCTCACCGAATACCTCTCCCGACTCCGCAAAGAACGAAAAACCCTTGTCTTTTATGTAGCTGCCCAAGCTCTGAAAGACCTTCTGAAAGCTTTGATGCAGGAACTTCCGACTCGACAGACGGTCATTACCATGAATCTCACAACACCTGAAGAGACCCTCTACCGTGGAAAGCCCGGTAAGCTGTTCGATCAGATCGGACCGCTGCCGAAAGGCTCAGCAATCACGGTTGTCATTGAAGGATATCGGGCAGGATCAAGCAGAAAAAAATGAACCGAAAAATGCTCCGCTACTCGTCTTCGCCACGGCAAATGATCATTCGATAGAAACCCTTCATATGATTCTGAGACACGATGGCATGCCCCTCATTAATCACACTGTGCGGGACATTCCACATGAGATCGCCAGCGCCCAAGAGTACTGAAGTAATCTGTCCCTGCCCCATCACTTCCAGCCTCAACTTCGTTTTGACAAAATTATAGGGACAAATCACTCCTCGAAGATCCAACTCAACATCCGGTTGACCCGTCGCTTTCGCATCGTCCTTTCCATCTTCAATCACTTCTCTTTACTACAAATAGCCTTAAATGCGGGATATGCGCTAGCTGGACGTACATCTTGTAGAAAGAATCAGTGTCACGGCTATGGTGAACACAAAAAAACGGGGCAGCGTCTGGCTGCCCCGTCTAACTAAAGCCTTCGCAAAATGTGTCGCGATTTAGTTTAGACCCTTGACCAAGTTTGGCTTGGTATAGTCTGTCCCGTAGTCTGACTTGTTGCCGACTGCATTGCCCCATCCCGGCTGAGGTTCACACTGCCAGCAGGGAGCGGCACCGGTATATTCACCAATCGGGCTCGTGATACCGGAATCGATCTTTCCTGGGAGGACAGAACCACCGATACCACCTGTGGTGGAGCCACTGTTCGTGTTAATCCCACGCTCGGTCATGGGATTCGGGCGCTGTCCAAGTCCGCCAAAGCCAGCAAGCTTCTCGTTACCACGAATAACAGCAATCTCACGGACAATCTTACGACCTGTGCCGAACGGTTGACTCACACTGGTCTCCTCGAATGCCTGAATCGTCACGTCATCGCCAGACTCGAGAATACGAATCTGATCGAAATTGGTAAGGTCATCAAAATAGACCGTCAAATAACTCATCGCGCCACCGCCTGCACGCCCTTCATCGTGGGAACTTCCACCTGTCTCGATATACATTTTTTTGCCCGGAAGATCGAGACCGATCACGCGACCAAATATGGTCTCCGCCTGCGACAACCGATCGAGGAACTGAGCCCGATTAAAGGTGGTTACACGAGTGCTCGATCCCGACACATCACCGACTCCTTCACCCACACCCAATCCGGATTGGTTCGATTGCAAGCGCTCCTGAGCCATTGACACGCCCACGGAACCGACAAGAAGAATTGCCGCTCCCAGTGCCAACACGTTACGCATGTGCTGCCTCCTCGGTAAGATTAAAATTCAGCGTTAGGAAGTAACCGACTGATATTACGGATACGAAGATGGGATTAGCATCGTGGATCTTACACTTCATCATTATCATTCTAGAGCGCGAACTATAGGCTACCACCTCGAACATGTCAACTGAGGATAAGCATATTTAATCGATTCAGATTCGCGCGTAATCCCAGCCTTCTCAGAATCGGCAAAACTTACGCCTATTCAGTTGAGATGCTGTGGATCTGATGGTGCCCAGAGGGAGGGTCGAACTCCCACTCTCTTGCGAGAACCGGATTTTGAGTCCGGCGCGTCTGCCAGTTCCGCCATCCGGGCATATCCGCGCACACGGCGAGCCTTAATTAGCATGAAGCCATGCATGGGTCAATCCACTCCCTCTTTTCTTCACACGACTACTAATGTTACAATTCACTCGTAGACGCATCCAATAAAACATTTGGAAGGACTCTCACACCATGGCAGATGTGCAGTGCGTAACGTGTGGACAAACCGGAGAACCGATCACTGATCCGATCTTCATGGGAAAGCTTGAGTTAGAGATCAAAACCAAGGTCTGCAAGCCCTGCTGGAAAAAGTGGGAAGGTATGCGGGTCATGGTCATCAACGAGTATCAGATCAACCTGGGTGAAGAAAGCGGCAGAGAGCTCGTGAAGAAACAAATGAAGGCGTTTCTCAAACTTGGCGAGCACGCTGATACAGGAAAACTCGATCAGAATTATCGTCCACCGGCCTAAATCAAAGGACGCTTCACCTGGATGAAGGACTTATGACTCAACTGCCTTCTGCCGGAGCCTCCCGTGAATTTCTCCAGCGATCTCGCAGACTTCGTTGACAGACCGATTTCAAAAGTGCTACAGTGCTCCGCCCGTGACCCCTCGTTAAAATGATCCTCATCTCCCTCACAGTTCGTGAGCTGAGGAGAAGGAGTTCGTGTAGTTGTGATTACACAGATGCAGATAAAAGGGTTGATGTTCGACCCCTCTAATAACGCGTATATTGTGGTGCTGCGTGACGACGAGCATTCCGACATGCTCCCCATTTGGGTCGGCAAGTCAGAGGCAGGCGCCATCAGTATGGCATTGGAAAACGTCACGCCACCCCGACCGATGACACATGACTTTATGAAATCGCTCCTCGATGCCTACAACGCAAAGGTCATTAGCGTTGTTATTACGGACTTGTCGGAGCACACATATTTTTCAAAAATTCATTTAATGTACGAAGATTCAGAATACACTGTCGACGCCAGGCCCAGCGATGCTCTCGCGCTTGCGCTTCGATGCAACGCGCCGGTGTTCGCGAACGATTCCGTCATCACCAAACAGAGCTCCGATGAACTGGAACAGTGGCTGGAAAATCTCAGACCGGAAGATTTCGGCAAACTGGACTCCTGATTCAGCAAGACGGCATATGAGCACCATCAAGCTATCTAAAGAGCAAGAACTGGTTGAATACAGGGTGGAGCGCATCCTGGAGGAAGCCAACACCGATACGAGAATCGTCGTCTTGGCACGACAGGATGGCATCCTCGATGTATTTCCGATTTGGGTCGGAGCCGCAGAAGGTAACGCCATTAAATTAGCGCTCGACACTATGATCACACCTCGGCCCATGAGCCATGACTTGATCAAGAGCTTCGCCGAACATTTAAATATCATAATCCAACGCGTCGTCATTGCGGACGTCAAAAGCAGCACCTATTACGCCTTGGTGTATGTTGCTAATAGAGGCGTGGAACGGACGATTGATGCCAGGCCTAGTGATGCCATCTCGTTGGCCCTTCGAGCGCCTTGTCCGATCTATATTACCCAAGATGTGTTGAAACGACGGAGCACCACAAACCTCGACGCCTGGCTCGCAAAACTGGAGTCGAAAAATATCAACGCGCCGGAAGTACAGGAAACTTAATTCCTCGGAAAGTGAAGGAGCAGGGAAACACAATGTTGAGTTACATGCAAAAGCCCTTGGCCGTGAAGGAAAAGTGGTACGTTGTAGACGCGGAGGGGAAAACATTGGGCCGATTGGCAGCGCGCGTAGCCGGAGTTTTGCGTGGGAAACACCGGCCGACCTTTACTCCTCATGTGGATATGGGTGACCATATTGTAATTGTAAATGCGGAGAAAATTCATCTCACGGGAAACAAAATGGCGACGAAACTCTATCGCCATCATAGCGGCTTTCCTGGAGGGCTCAAGACTGCGACGGCACAGCATGTCTTCCGCAAGGACCCGACCGTGCTCTTGACCAAAGCGATTAAAGGTATGCTTCCCAAGAACCCACTGGGAAACCATATGGCAAAGAAACTCCGCGTCTATGTTGGCCCCACTCATCCGCACCAGGCGCAAGGACCAGAACCGATTACTTTGTAATCATCACCGCGACCGAAGAAGGAGACATTGTAGCCATGGCAGTAGCGACTCAATATGCAACCGGACGACGAAAGTGCGCGATTGCCAGAGCCTGGGTCACCGGGAGGGCAGGCGACATTATGATCAACGATCAACCGATCGAGAAAGCTTTCCCACGACTGACCTTGCGGCAGATTATTCAGTTCCCGCTCGAGATCGGTGGCGTGATGGGACAGTACTCCATTAAAGCCACCGTACATGGCGGTGGACCGACCGGCCAAGCCGGCGCCCTGCGTCATGCTATCGCACGCGCGCTGGTGGAACTCAACCAACCCCTTCGTACGCCCTTGAAGAAGGAAGGCTTGCTGACACGTGACTCGCGCGTCAAAGAGCGGAAGAAGTACGGACAGAAGGGTGCGAGGAAGCGGTTCCAGTACTCGAAACGATAATCGTCGGAGCCACAGACAGAGAAAGGGAAGGCTCCACGCCTTCCCTTTTTTTGTGCCCGTGGCGCACATGGCAGGTGATAGAGATGAAAAAGGTACGCGTCGCAATTGCAGGAGCCAGTGGATATGCCGGAGCGGAGCTCGTTCGCCTGGCAGTTCTCCATCCACACTTTGAGCTCCACGCTGTGACATCGGAAAAATCCGCGGGGACTCCCGTGGCAGCGGTCTTCCCAAGCCTGGCCGGCCTCGTATCTCTCTCGTTTCAAGCGCTCTCACCCGAAGCCTTAGCAGAACAGACAGACGCGGTCTTCTTGGCCCTTCCCCATACCAAATCATTGGAGCCGGTCTCTGCCTGCCTCAAAACCGGTAAACTGGTCGTGGACCTCAGCGCCGACTACCGCCTCACGGATCCCGCTGTCTATGAACAGTGGTATAAAACACCGCATAGCTATCCAGACTTGCTGAAGGACGCAGTCTATGGACTCCCTGAGTTGCATCGAACCACCATCGCCAAAGCGAAGTTGGTGGCCTCGCCTGGCTGTTACCCCACAGCAGCCGTTCTGCAATTGGCCCCGCTCTTTGCCCAGGGACTCGTGCAGCCGCACACCGTCGTCATCGATGCAAAGTCCGGCATCTCCGGGGCCGGACGAAGCCCGGCGCTCCCCTACCATTTTCCTGAAGCTCATGAATCGTTGGAGCCATACAAACTGGGAGGACACCGTCACATTCCTGAGATCGAACAAGAGCTTGGCCGATTACTTCAACGTGCCGCGCCATCATCGGAAAAAACGGCCGCACAACCGACTGTTACCTTCACCCCACACCTTGTCCCGATGAATCGTGGCATCTTGAGTACCGCCTACTGCAAGTTGAAGAGTCCGCTCTCATTGGCGGACCTGCGAGCGTTATATCGAGACTTTTACAAAGGTGAGCGGTTCGTTAGGTTCCAGGAAGAGACCATTCCAAACCCGCGTTACACCAAAGGCTCCAACTATTGCGACATAGGAGTGTACCTCGATCCCCGTTCAGGATCGATCATTACGGTAGCTGCGCTGGATAATCTGGTGAAGGGCGCGGCCGGTCAAGCTATTCAGGCCATGAACATTATGCTGGGTCTCCCTGAAGAGACAGGCTTGACGGCTCCTGCTGCCTACCCCTAATCCACAATCAGCAAGACAATCCTTCTACGAGCATGGTTAAGAAGCCACCAACCGTATCTCCACGCCGAGGAATCACCGCACCGCAAGGGTTTCGTGCAGCCGGCATTCATTGCGGCATCAAGAAACCAGGTCTGCTTGACCTAGCGCTCGTCGCCTCGGACCAAAGTGGTCCTATTGCCGGCGTCTTCACCAGAAATCAAGTCGCCGCCGCACCGGTTATCGTCGATCGCCTGCGCCTACGCAAGGGTATCGGACGGGCCATACTCGTCAACAGCGGAAATGCAAATGCCTGCACGGGCGCTAAGGGATTGACCGCCGCAAAATTAACTGCCGTGTCGGTCGCACGGCACATGAATATCCCTTCACAGCAGGTATTTATCGGGTCCACCGGCATAATCGGCCGTGTGTTGCCGATCGATCGAATCATCAATGGCATACCGCAGCTGGTGGCTCAGCTTAGTGACCATGGAGGCATGGATGCTGCTCGCGCGATCATGACGACCGACCTGCGTCCGAAATCCGTCGCACTTCAGGACACCATCGGTGGTCGATTGATCACCATCGGCGGGATGGCGAAGGGCTCTGGTATGATCCATCCCAACATGGCCACAATGCTGGCCTATTTCACCACAGACGTCTCGATCACGAAGAGCGCCCTTCAACGATCGCTTAGATTAGCGACAGATGAATCGTTTAATTGTATATCGGTGGATGGAGACACGAGTACCAACGATACCGTTCTATGTTTGGCAAACGGCATGGCTGGGAACCGCACAATCAAAGAAGGTACAGTTGGATTCCATCGCTTCCTCCTGCTTCTGATAGAGGCCTGTCAAACACTCGCGTTGGCTATTTGCCGCGATGGAGAAGGCGTGACCAAGGTTGTGAACATCGAGGTGAGCGGAGCAACTACCGTAGCGCAGGCACGGCAAGTGGCTCAAACTATCGCAACCTCAAATTTGGTGAAGACTGCGTTGTTCGGCGAAGATGCCAATTGGGGCCGTGTAATGGCAGCGATCGGGCGGGCCGGAGTCCCGATTATCCCATCAAAACTAAACCTGTCGTTTGACGGGGTGCCGATGGTACAGCGAGGAATGGGGCTTGGATTCGTGGCTGAACAACGCATCGCGAAAGTCTTTCGCCAGAAAGAATTTACGATCGCGGTGGGGCTTGGACAGGGACACCACCGGGCCCATATTTGGACAACCGACCTGTCGTTCGACTATGTTCGCATTAACGCAAGCTATAGATCCTAGAGCTTTATTCATTAAGGTGCGAGTTTGACTTCTGAAGATGGAATGTGCAACATAATGGCCCGAGTCTACTGTGTGTTGTGATACGAATACTGCATTCGTTAATCCAAAAGTACAGTGCTGCTAAGGCATAGGGCTGCGCCGCCAAGGTGTCCTTAACCTTAAACGAGAATTGCTGTCTGTGTAATAGGCGCCGCCATCGACTGGCGTCATAAGACTTAACATCATCGAGAAGGAGACGGGAATGAAACGATTGACAGCCTTTTGGGCCATATTGACCCTGGCAACTCCTGCGCTCGCCCTGGCAGAGGACCATAGTGGAGGATATCGAGGAATCGGAATGCTCTACTATATCTTCATGGCAGCGATTTTGATCTACGGTGTCAACGATGCTTTCGGCAAAAAGGCTATGTATGTAGCTGCACCGATTATCATCATCGCGTTCTATCTCCTGTTGCCGGACAACTAAACTGCTGACACCGGTTCGTGTCATAAAACGGGGGAGCCGGCTTCAGCCGGCTCCCCCGTTTGTTTTTCAATTCGCTTGAAGAAGGATTTGGGTAGCTTGATCCCCCGATGAACCATACACCCTCGGGGCATTAAGCTCCCTTCACAGGAATACGATATTCTTCTGATGCGGATCAGTCAAGACCGAGACACTACTCAAAAACTTAAAAAGTCTTCCAGCGCCACAGGCTGTGGTGCGTAAAACACGAATCGAAGTTCTGGGTTCGATATCCCAGACCTACAGACCGTTTAACTATCGGATTGTCGAGCATGATTTTCTCGCAATCTGCTATGCGTGGCCGCTATCTTCGGTCTCTCCGTATTCGTTGATAAGCTGTTCGAGTTCATCCAACTCAACCGGTTGGATGTTCCGAAACGAAACTCCAAATGTACCCTCTCCGACCCACTGTACGCATGCGTCTTCGATCGAAACCGTCCCGTCGGCGCCGGGAATGACCAATCGCACCCGGATCACCTTGCCGGGGTAGACTTCAAGATCACAATCAAATCTGGCGCCACCGACTGAGATATCGAGAGTGACCGCTTCGATCTCATGCGAGTTTCCCAGCAGAAACCCCTGCAACTGTGCCGGTACCCGACGAAGCGTTCGTCGATCCATATCATCCAAACCGTTCATATACCGCTACGACTTAAATATGATGCTAAAGGCGTACGCCCTCACATCACAAGGCGCCCACCGTAGGGAGAGAGGCCGACCAATTATCGGAGCTTCAGGAGTTTGCCGTCGAGTGTGGTGTCCGTCACAAACTTTTCAAAATTCTTGTTGTAGAGCTCGTTGAGCAATGCCTGGGCATCCTCTGGGTCGAACCAGAAGACCTCGTTAGTCCCGGTACTGGTAAGAGTCTCACGAATTTGACTGCCGTCAGCATGATTCTTCACATGGACAACCAATCGATTCTTGGCGTTAAGAGTAGTCCGCCCGATCCCGCTTTTGGCATCCACGACGACATCGATAAGTTGGCCTGTGATGGTTATATCTGCTCCAGCCGCTCCGTTGCCTTTGACAACGGTCGCATTCCAGCCTTTACTCTTAAGATAATCGGCAAACCCCTGCGCTGTGGTCTCGCTGAGAGAGCCGCTGGGAAGGCTGAAATGACTCTCTCCACCCCATAGATGCTGCCTTGTGCCGAGGTGTAACCGATCCGTGCGATTGTCCGCAAAAGGCAGGATCGAGACGGCTGCTGTACGCATCGTGACGACTTTTTCATCGGTTCCGTTCGCAATGGGGACCTTCAGATCGATGCGTTCCCCCTTCCCGGCACAGCCGGTCGCAATAATGATGCTCCCGAGGAACCCGATCGCTACGAGACGAGAATACATCATAAATTCCTCCTTCGCGTTGCCATCAACTTATCACTGATACAGGTCTCCGTTGAGACGTGTACTACGGCCTATTTCATTACGAAATGCGCGCGCCGATTCTGTTGATAACAATCTTCGTTCGCCTGCTTGCAGAAAGGCTTCGTTTCTCCGTAGCTTATGATCTGGAGTTGCGAAGCCTGGATACCCATATCCTGGAGATATTTCTTGGCGGCACGTGCCCGTTTCTCGCCCAGAACCAGGTTGTACGCCACGGTGCCTCGCTCATCGCAATGGCCTTCAATCAGCACGGTCTTGCTCCCATTGGCGCGAAGCCATCTGGCATTCGCGTCCAACACCGACATGTCGTCCATACGAATTTGAAAACGGTCGTAATCGAAAAACACGTCGGCTAATACATTGCCGCCGGAAAGAGTACCCGGCTCGGGCGAGAGGTTGGACGGCGAGCTGCCGGCTTGCCGTTCAACCGAACGCTCCGGCGGTATTGTTTTGATTGCGTCCGGCAGGACCGCTTCGGTCTTGCCCTGTCCTGCCTGTGAAGCGGCGTCTCCGGATGAGGAGATATTTTTACCGGAACAGGCTGCAAACAAAAGCATGACGCTCAGACTCAGACACAGGCTGATAACTCTTCGATCCATGGCATGGCCTCCCGTTGTCGTGTTCATTGACCGCGCGATTGCATCAAGTCCGAATGATCTTGGCCTATTTCCACTACCTCATGGGTGTGGAAGGCCTAATCGTCACGCTTATCTTATAAGGAATCAATGGATGCCCGTCAACCCAAGATTCCTCCCCTCTTCCATGACGGTATATACCCGAGCCGTTCATCTTCGAACAGGAAGTTGCATCCATCTCCGGCTTTCGATAAGGTGCGGTTCATGACCCATTCCCTCGCGCGTTCACTTGTCCTTGCCGGCGCGAGCGGGCTTTTCATACCGCTGAGCTTCCCAAAATCCGATCTCGGGCTGTTGGCCTGGATCGCCCTCGTGCCGTTGCATTGGGCATTAGACGGCAAAAGCAAACTGCAAGCATTTTGGATTGGTTGGCTATCCGGTACGATTGCCTTTACCGGCATGATGGCCTGGGTGGTCACCGCCATGAATACCTACGGCAAGGTCCCTCTCGTAGTCAGCTACGGCCTCATGCTGCTGCTCACAGCCTATCTCGGACTCTATATCGGCTTCTATGCCGCCGGCACCGTGTGGCTTCAGACCTTGATCCCTCGCTACGGTCTCTTTGCGGTTCCCTGCTTGTGGGTGACTCTCGAACTGATCCGGACCTATGTGCTGAGCGGATTGCCCTGGGGCCTCCTCGGGTATTCTCAATATCGTCTGATAGAGATGATCCAGATTGCGGATCACCTGGGGGTATACGGAGTCTCCTTCCTCATTGTGCTGGTCAATGTCGCAGTAGCCGAATTCCTATCCTGGTTGATGCCACTACGCCGGGGATTTCGTCCGGCAAAACTCCCCTGGGAACTCGCAGCGATGACTGCATTGCTCGTGATGCTCTCATGGGAATATGGTCTTGGAGTATTATCCGGCGCGCCGTTCACTGATATTCCCCGGTCGACCGTCAGCGTGGGAGTTGTGCAGCCGAACGTCGATCAGGCGGTAAAGTGGGATACCGCCTATCGAGAAGAAACGCTCACTCGCTTCGACCGCCTGACAGCCCAGCTCGGACGTACCACAGATTTGATGGTCTGGCCGGAGGCAGCGACACCGTTTGTCTTCGAGCGTGAGCCGATCTATCAGCTCCAACTTATTGCGATGGCCAATCGCGCTCAGACACCGATCTTGTTTGGAAGCCCCGCCCTGCGTTTCTATCCGGACCAGCGGCCCTATCTGTTGAACAGTGCGTACCTTCTCTCTCCTGACGGCCAGCTGTTGGGGCGCTACGACAAACAGCATCTGGTGCCATTCGGAGAATATATTCCTTTCAAATCCTCGCTCCTGTCTTTTCTCGACAAATTGGTGGAAGGGATCGGCGATTTCGAAGCGGGGCCAGGTCCGACAATCCTGACCGTCACACCAAAGGCTCAGTCTTCTGTGGAAAACATGGCAGGGACCACACCGAGACCGGCGAATTTCGGTGTCGCGATCTGCTACGAAGTGATCTTCCCAAATCTGGTGCGGCGACTCGCTGCAAATGGGGCGGAGTTCCTGGTCACCGTGACAAACGATGCCTGGTTTGGTCACTCGTCGGCGCCCTCGCAACACTTCGCGATGGTGGTCTTTCGTTCGGTCGAGAATCATTTGGCCTTCGCTCGTTCGGCCAACACCGGCATTTCCGGGTTCGTCGATCCGTTCGGGCGTATTGTCGAAGCGACGCCGATCTTCACCGAACAGGCAGTTAAGGCGACGCTACAGGTCTGGCGCCCGGATACGTTTTACAGCCGGCACGGCGATGTGTTTGCCTACGGCTGTGCTATAATCTGCGCGCTTCTGTTTCTGTTCGGCCTTTTCCGCACGAAGGAACCTGAGCCCGACGCCATAGCAGCCACTCCGATATAACGTGAAAGGACCGGTCTATGTTAGATGAGATAAAGAATCGCGTGCGTGCCGTCGAACAGTTGATTATAGAACTACGGGGGCATCTTTGACTTTGCTCGCATGACCGCCGAACTGGCACATCTGGATGAACAGACGTCGCAACCGGACTTTTGGAGTCACGCTCAGAAGGCCGCCAAGATCAGCCGGAAGAAATCCACGATCGAGCGCGACCTCCAGCAGTGGCGTGAGATCGACGAGAAGAAAAACGATCTGGGCGCATTACTCGAGTTGGCAGAAGAAAGCGGCGACGCAGGACTCGCGAAGGAGTTGACGCTCGAACTGGGTCAGATCGAGCCGAAACTCGCCGCCTTGCGGCTGGAACTTCTGCTCTCGGGTGAACTGGACCCCAACAACGCGATTATGGCTATCCATCCCGGCGCTGGCGGAACGGAATCGCAGGATTGGGCCCAGATGCTGCTCCGCATGTACGTCCGTTGGGCCGAAAGCAAGAAATTCAAGATCGAAACGCTGGACCTGCTTCCAGGAGAAGAAGCGGGCGTGAAAAGTGTGACGCTGTCCGTGACGGGAGCCTATGCCTACGGTTATCTCAAAGCCGAGGCAGGCGTGCACCGGTTGGTGCGCATTTCACCCTTTGATGCAAACAAGCGGCGACATACCTCTTTTGCTTCGGTATTCGTCTATCCTGAGGTCGATGAGGATATCGACCTGGTGATCGAAGACAAAGACCTTAAGATCGATACTTTTCGAGCCGGCGGCGCCGGCGGTCAGAACGTCAACAAGGTTGAAACGGCCATCCGCATAACGCACTTGCCGACCGGGATTGTGGTGCAATGTCAAAACGAACGGTCGCAACTCCAGAATCGCAACGGCGCCATGAAGGTCCTGAAGGCCCGTCTCTATGAACTCGAAATGAAAAAAAAAGAAGCGGAGTTCAATGCGATCGTCGGCGAAAAGAAGGATATCGCCTGGGGCAGCCAAATTCGCTCGTATGTCTTCCAACCCTATCAAATGGTCAAAGATCACCGGACCGGCTACCAAGTAGGTCAGGTGGCCGCCGTCATGGACGGAGATCTAGATGGCTTTATCGAGTCCTATCTGAAAATGAAGCAGCGCGGGATCACGGCGCTCAGCTATCAACAGTCGGAAGCTGACGAGTTCGACAGTTAAGCAAGGAACGTATCGGTACAGGCACCCCTATCATGGACGAACTGAACGAACAGCAACAACAACGCATCAAGAAGCTTGACGCGTTGCGCGAAGCGGGAGTCGCACCCTACGGAACGCGATTCGAGGTAAAGAATCGCACGAGCCAACTGATCAAGCTCCATGCCGAAAAAACCAAAGACGTACTGGAAACAGAAAAAATTCCCTGCACCATTGCGGGACGCATCGTCGCGCTCCGGCGATTCGGCAAGGCCGGCTTTGCCGTCCTGCAAGACGGATCCGACCGGCTTCAGGTCTATCTGAAGAAAGATCATCTCTCAGAACAGGGCTATCGCATCGCCGAGCTACTCGACTTGGGTGATTGGATCGGCGTCACCGGCACCCTCTTTCGCACAAAGACCGATGAATTCACCGTCGACGTCACACAGCTGACCTTCTTGAGCAAGGCTCTCAGACCCCTTCCGGAAAAGTGGCACGGGCTGACGGATGTGGAAACCCGCTACCGGCAGCGTTATGTCGACTTGATCGCCAATCCTGAGGTCCACGGCATCTTTGCCACGCGCAGTAGAATCATCGCCGGCATTCGCGCCTTCTTAATTGAACGAGGCTTCCTTGAGGTTGAAACGCCGATGATGCATCCGATTCCAGGAGGGGCTGCAGCGAAACCCTTTGTCACTCACCATAATGCGCTCGGCGTCGATCTCTATCTCCGCATCGCCCCGGAACTCTATTTGAAACGGTTGATCGTGGGCGGATTTCCACGCGTGTTTGAAATCAATCGCAACTTCCGGAACGAAGGAATCTCGACGATTCATAACCCGGAATTCACGATGCTGGAGTTCTACGTATCGTACGCCGACTATCAGGACTTGATCATCCTCACGGAAGAACTCGTCTCATCGTTGGCCCAACAGGTCCTCGGCAAGACGACCATTGACTATCAGGGCAAAGAGATCGCGCTCGCGCCTCCGTGGCGCCGATGGTCGTATCATCAGGCGATTCTGGAGGTCAACAACCTCGATCCCTCTGCTCTCGCAGACAAAGACTGCGCGATGGCGGCGGCAAAACGGCTCGGCATCGCGGTTGATCCGAAATGGCCGCTCTTCAATATCGTCAACGAAATCTTCGAGGAAACCGTCGAGCCGAATTTGCAGCAGCCGACGTTCATTACGGACTACCCGATTGAGATTTCCCCGCTCGCACGGCGTAAAGATTCAAACCCAGCGTTGACCGACCGCTTTGAACTCTACATTGCCGGCCGGGAGATCGCGAATGCCTTTTCAGAGTTGAACGATCCTCTGGATCAACGTGAGCGGTTTGAGCGGCAAGCCGCGCAGCGGGCTGCGGGCGACGAAGAGGCGCATCTCGTCGACGAAGACTTCCTGCGCGCCTTGGAATACGGCATGCCGCCGACCGCGGGCGAAGGCATCGGCATCGACCGGCTGATTATGCTTTTTACCAACCAGGCCTCGATCCGCGACGTGGTCCTCTTTCCACAACTGAGACCAGAGAAGTAACGGTGGCTCTCCCCTACGAAATCTTTGTCGGGTTGCGGTATCTCCGCGCGAAGCGTCGGAATCGGACGATTTCCTTGAACACGGTGGTCTCCATTGCCGGCATCACCCTCGGTGTGGCGGCCCTTATCGGGACTGTCGGCATCATGACCGGGTTTAAGGAGGACATTCAGGCCAAAATTCTTGGGACGACAGCCCATATAATCGTGCAGGATCGGATGAAGGACAACATGAGCGATTACGACCCTGTCACCAAGCAGGTCGCAACCGTGCCGGGTGTCGTGGCGGCAACCCCCTTTGTACTCAAACAGGTCTTGCTCACGACCCAGACCGCGGTGCAAGGCATCGTCATCCGCGGCATCGATCCACAACGCGAGGGCATGGTGACCGAACTGGCCAAAAATCTCTCGACCGGACAGTTAGACGATCTCAGTCGACCGGTCAAGGTGAGGCAACCGCCCGTTGATGACCCGACGGGCCCGCTGGTCGAAACAGAAAAACCCGGCATCATCCTGGGCAAGGAATTGGCCATGCGCCTCGGCGTCTTTGTGGGTGACACAGTCAATGTGGTGTCTCCTCCAGCCGGTCCTATCAGTGCGATAGGCATGGTGCCGAAAATCAGAACCTTCGTATTGGTCGCGCTCTTTCAATCCGGCATGTACGAATACGATTCCTCATTGGCCTACATCGACATCGCGGAGGCGCAAAAGTTTTTTAATATGGGGCAGACCGTGACCGGCATTGAAATCAAAGTCACGGACGTGTTCCAGGCAGCGGAGACAGCCCGTTCCGTGGAGCAGTCCCTCGGCTTCGCCTATGGCGCGCGCGACTGGATGCAGATGAATCGCAATCTGTTCTCGGCGCTCAAGCTCGAAAAAACGATGATGTTTCTGTTGTTGGTGCTGATCACGATCGTCGCGTCCTTCAACATCGTGAGCACTCTCACCATGATCGTCACGGAAAAACAGAAGGAAATCGCGATCCTCAAGGCCATGGGCGCGACACGCAAAAGCATTCGGCACATTTTCATGCTGAACGGATTGATCATCGGCCTGTCCGGAACCGCCATCGGCATTCCTCTCGGCTACGCGTTTCTCTGGCTGATCCAAACATTTTGGACCTTCGATCCCACGGTCTATTACATTTCTCGAATTCCTGTTCACATACAAGCGCTGGATGTCCTCCTTGTGGCGGGCTCGGCAATTCTGATTAGTTTTGCCGCGACGGTCTATCCCTCGCTCCAGGCAGCCAAGCTCGAACCAGTGGCCGCGCTGCGCTACGAATGACCATGCCGACTTCTCCATCAGTACTCGTCCATTCTGGAGTTCCGGCATGATCACCGTCACCGACCTGTACAAATCATTCCCAATGGCCGGACAGACCCTTACGGTGCTGAAAGGCGTCACTCTACAGATTCAGCGGGGAGAGTTGATTGCGATCGTCGGGGCTTCCGGAGCCGGGAAAAGCACGCTGCTCCATATTATAGGAACGCTGGATCGTCCCACTTCAGGGACAGTTCGCTTCGACGGCCAGGATATGTTCCAACTGTCGCAAGGCGAACAAGCGGACTTTCGAAATCGGCGTATCGGATTTGTCTTCCAGTTCCATCATCTTCTGCCGGAATTCACTGCGCTCGAAAATACCTGTATGCCGGCGCTGATTCAGCGACGGAATCCGGTGGATGTTGAACCAGAAGCCATCGCCTTGTTGCAAGAGGTCGGACTGGGAGCTCGATTGCACCACAAGCCCGGTGAATTGTCGGGCGGCGAGCAACAGCGTGTAGCGGTCGCGCGAGCGCTGCTGCAGAAACCCGATCTCGTATTGGCGGATGAGCCGACAGGGAATTTGGATACGCATACGGGCGAGGCGCTCTTTGCGATGATGCGTGAACTGAACAAAGCCCGCGGGACGACCTTCGTCATCGTCACCCATAACGATAAACTATCCGACCAAGCTGACCGGATCGTGCATATGCAGGATGGCCAAATCGTGTAAGCGATATTGTGGCATCCGCTATTCCTTCGATTGATCCCGTGCATGCACCCGGTCGGGAGGCACAAGCGAATCGGCCGTCTAACCTTGACGAGTACCGTATCATTCAATAGACTCAAAGAGCCGTTTCGCCGGGTAAGGAACTGTCCGCTATGTCCTGTTATTGTTATCGCGCACTGTGTGCTGCTGGAATCAGCTTGGCCATCGTGATTCCTATGCAGGCACAGGCCCTGGAATTCGTCTCTGTCGGACCTCGTGCAACGGGTATGGGCGGGGCCGGCGTGGCCATCACAACGGATTCCTTGGCCACATATTGGAACCCTGCAGGGCTTGCGATGACCCAAACTGTGGATGTTCGGATTCAAGGCAGTGGACAAGCGATCGGTCGTCTCGGTATCGCCGACGCCGTTCGCGACCTCGAAGACTTCAACCCCAATGACCCGAACGCGGCAGCGAAGGCTCAAGACATTTCCGCTCGGATTAACAAACCTGGCGCCACAATATCGGTGAATGGGTCCGCTGGACTCTATATCAAAGGACATCTGGGCGAGCATGCATTCGGCGTGAACATCTCTGACGTGGCAACAGGTGGCGGATTCGTAAGCACTCCGGTTACGCCGGCTTTGACCGGTGGTGTAATGACTCTCCCTGGGTTCGAGGCCAGACAGGCGGCATTTTCTTATGCCTATGCCTTCTCCGATAAAATGTTTTCGTTCGGTGTGACAGGGAAAGTTATCCAAGGCGCCGCCTATAATGGGAGATTGCCTCTCAACGGAGGAATTGGAGTTTCAATCACGGACAACTTTGGGAAAGCTACAATCTCAACCGCCTTTGGGATTGATGCAGGCGCGATCTATCGCCCATCCTCGTGGTTGCGCTTCGGCGTGGTCGCGAAAGACATCAATCAACCGACCTTTGATGCTCCCGGCGGAGGAGAATTGAAATTGAATCCGCAGGTTCGAGGTGGTGTGGCAGTCAATCCTTATTCGTCGCTGACGCTGACGGCCGATGTGGATGCGACTTCGAACAAAACGCTCGTGCAGGGAGTCAAGAGCCAGATCTTGAGTCTGGGAGCTGAACAGACTATCTTCTCTGAGTTCCTGTCGTTCCGTGTCGGGGCCTTCAAGAATATGCAAGACTCCGGCACACCATTCACCCCTACAGCAGGGTTAGGTGTACGGATCTTTGCATTCCGTCTCGATGTCGGCGGCGGATACGACTTCCGAGAAGAAGGCGCATTGGTATCCGGCTCTGTCTCTTTGACATTCTAATGGTATACTGAACCCATGTTGATGCTTCAACACATCCGCTATGCCATCGCCCTCTGCCTTCTTTCTCTCTTCGTCGCCGGCTGTGGCGGCTTACAAGAAGTGTGGGAAGGGCCAGGGGCAAGAATATTCAGGCCTCAAGCTATTGCCGTACTTCCTCCCATGGCCAGTCAGTACGACAACGCGCGCGAGGATATTCAAGAAGTCCTGTCAGGAGCTCTGAACACCACCGCCAGCATCGAGCGCGTGGTGTCCCCTGAAAATGTCACGGACATCTTCCAGGGTTCCAAGGAAGCGTTCGACGCGCTGGTGTTTTATTTCTCCCGTCTGGAAATGACCGGCCAATCAGACAAGGACTCCGCTGTGAAGTTAGGCAAGGCGCTGAATGTGGACTCGTTCTTGGTTGTACGGGTGAACTCCTGGGAATACATGCGCAAGGAAGGCGATAATGTCGGTCGAGTGGGCCTGAGTCTCCGTCTAGTCGATGCCACCACAGGCACCACGGTGTGGAAAGCGAGACATGAACGATCGAGCAGCTATATGTTCTACCGGCCGAACTTGAAGGACGTCGCAAAAGAGCTGGCCGCTGAGATGATCAAGGCCATGCCTCCTCAAGCCAAACAGTAGTCCACGCCTCGTTCGATTTCTTTTCAATACAATGGGAAAACCAGGCCTCTGCCGGCTCCAGCGTCGCTCCCGGCTGTGTGCAAGGATGAAGATGAAACGGTTGGATCAGACGCTCAGTGGGGTTTTGGCTGAGCTGCCCGCATCGCAGTTTTCAATGAGCGGACAAATTCGGCCACGCGCTTGATCATCTCCGGATTCTGTTGATGCGCGGCGATCTGCTTGACGATCGCGCTGCCGACGATGACCCCATCGGCAATGGCTGCGACATTTGCCGCATCCCCAGGCGTCGCAACACCGAAACCGACCGCGACCGGAACGTGAGTGACTTTTCTGATTTTCTCGACGTTCTTCCCCACATCGGCCACGTTGTGCAGTTTCGCGCCGGTGATTCCTGTGAGCGATACGCAATAGACAAAGCCCTGTGACTGGTGCGCCACAAAAGCCCGTCGTTCTGCCGTACTCGTGGGAGCGAGAAGAAAAATCAGTTGAAGTCCCGCAGCGGCGGCCGGCCCTTTGAGAGGGCCCGCTTCATCCGGCGGCATGTCGGGCACAATCAGGCCATCGATACCTGCCTGCGCGGCCTCTCGACAGAATCGCTCGGGACCGAATGCGTGAATGTTATTGTAGTAGACCATCAAGACCAGTGGAATCTGGGTCCTGGCTCTTACACGGGCGACCATGGGAAGGATTGTTCGAAGCGATGTCCCGCTGCGTAAGGCTCGTGCTGCAGCCTGTTGGATCACGGGGCCATCAGCAATAGGGTCTGAAAACGGGACGCCCAACTCAATAATATCAGCTCCAGCCTGTTCCAACTCGACGACAAGATGTTCAGTCTCCTGCAGTGAGGGATCCCCTGCCATCACATAGGCAATGATAGCCTGCTCGCCTTCCTGTCGAAGCCGGGCAAAGGTCCGGTCAAGCCTCGATGTCACAGCGTGATCCCCCGCATCTTCGCAACGATGTGCACGTCTTTATCTCCACGACCCGATAGATTTACGACCAGAATCTGGTTCTTTTTCATCGTGGGCGCCACCTTCATGGTATGCGCAATGGCATGAGCGCTTTCGAGAGCCGGCATGATCCCTTCTTCTCTGGTCAGCAGATCGAACGCGGCCATGGCTTCGTCATCGGTCACCGAGGTGTATTCGGCTCGGCCTGCATCACGAAGGTAACTATGTTCGGGACCGACTGCGGCGTAATCCAACCCGGCTGAAACCGAATGAGTCAGATTGATTTGCCCGTCGGCATCCTGAAGAAGATAGGTCATGGTCCCTTGCAACACACCCGGCGTTCCTCCGGCAAACCGCGCCGCGTGTTTTCCGCTCGCCACTCCCAGGCCGCCGGCTTCGACGCCGATCATCCTCACCTTCTTGTCGCGAATGAACGCATGGAAGAGCCCGATGGCATTGCTGCCACCGCCGACGCAGGCGATGAGGCAATCCGGCAACCGGCCTTCTGCCGCCAGGATCTGTCTTCGGGCTTCACGTCCGATGATGGATTGGAAATCACGGATCATCATCGGATAGGGATGGGCCCCGAGCACTGAACCGAGAATGTAGTGGGTCGTGCGGATATTCGTCGTCCAATCCCGCATGGCTTCGCTGATGGCATCCTTCAGCGTGCGGCTTCCGGCATCGACACCCGTGACCGTCGAGCCGAGTAATTTCATCCTGAAGACGTTCAGTGCCTGGCGCTGCATGTCTTCGGTCCCCATATAGATTTCGCATTGGAGACCGAACATCGCCGCGACGGTCGCCGTCGCCACCCCGTGCTGTCCGGCGCCGGTTTCAGCGATGATGCGAGGCTTTTTCATCCGTCTAGCCAACAGTCCTTGCCCGATCGCGTTATTGATTTTATGAGCTCCGGTATGACAAAGGTCTTCGCGCTTCAGATAGATCTTCGCTCCACCCAATCGCTTGGTGAGCCGTTGCGCAAAATAGAGCGAGGTAGGCCGTCCGACGTAGTGTTTCAAATAATAGGCGAGTTCGGACTGAAATCGCCGATCTTTCTTGACACGGAGATATTCCTGCTCCAATTCAAGCAACGCAGGCATCAGGGTCTCAGGCACATAGCGTCCGCCATAGGCGCCGAAGCGACCTTGCTTGTTGGGAACAGAACTCATCGCCGTCCTCGTGTACATGTTGTAGGATGCAGTATAAAGGGGCTCATGCCGGGGAGACAACCTTAGCCCGCATAATTCATGAAGCTTTTGCTGTAAGCGCGGATACGCGACTGCGACGGACAGTCTCGCCGTTCAGCCCTTCGACATACTGCACGAGTATGCCTCAGGGCCTCACGTCTCCGAGTGCCCGTCTCGCTTCGCGTCTGCACGCTTTCGCAACAAACCTTCATGAATATTGCGGGCGTGCAGCTCGAATGAATGCGCGCACTTTCTCGTGATCTTTTTTTCCCGGCGCCCGTTCGACACCGCTACTCACATCCACACCGTACGGCTGCACCATCTGAACTGCCTTCTCGACATTGTCAGGGGTGAGCCCTCCGGCCAGGAGAACGCTCGCAGCTCTGGCTACTTCTGCGGCAAGCCGCCAGTCAATCACCTGCCCCGTACCTCCATAGGCGTGATCGGAAAAAGCGTCCAGTACGAATCCTCGAACGCCGGCCCGCCCCCGAAACTCCGCCAGCGCGAGAAACGTGCTCCGATCTTTTACGCGAAGGGCCTTCAGGACCGTACGGCCTAACTCTTTGCAATAGATCGCCGATTCGTTTCCGTGCAACTGTGCGATTGCGAGGCCGCAGTCGTCCATCAAATTTCGAACCACGTCTTGCTCTTCGTCGACGAACACACCCACCGGTATCACCAAAGGAGGCAAACCCATAACGATCTGCCGGGCCAGCGTGGGTTCGATGTACCGGGGACTTTTCCGATAGAACACGAACCCTAAGGCATCGGCTCCGGCGGCGATCGCCACGGCAGCGTCCTCGACGTTGGTGATGCCGCAAATTTTTACTTTTGGCGTAGTGACCATTTACGCGTGCGACGAATCCGACACTCCTCTTAATTCATGGATCTTGCTCCCGATGTCGTCGGCGCGAATGAGGGATTCACCGATGAGCATGGCATGGATGCCCGCCTCGTTCAACCGCACCACGTCGGTGCGTTGGTGGATACCGCTTTCACTCACAATCAGCTTGTCGGCTGGAATCCGTTTGGCCAAACGCAGCGTCACGCTCAGATCGGTCGTGAAGGTCTTGAGATCCCGGTTATTGATGCCGATCAGCCGCGCTTCCGGAACTCGCTCCAATACGGTATCGAGTTCGCGCTCGTGATGGATTTCGATGAGCACATCCACCCCTAACCCGCAGGCGAGCGCATGGAAATCGATCAATTGCTGCCGCTCAAGCGCCGCGACGATCAAGAGGACCGCATCGGCGCCGTAGGCGCGCGCTTCGTAAAACTGGATCTCGTCGACCATGAATTCTTTGTTCAAGGCCGGCAGCGGTACCGATTGCTTAATCTCACGGAGGTAGTCGAGACTCCCCTGGAAGAAATCCTTGTCGGTCAACACAGACAGAGCCGAGACGCCATGAGCGTGATACGTCCTGGCAATTTCAAGATAGTCAAACCGGTCGGAAAATTCGGGACGAAGAAGACCGAGACTGGGCGAGGCCTTCTTGACTTCAGCGATCAGTGAAGGACTGCCGGCGGTTTTTGTGGCGTCGAGTGTCAGGGTAAAACCGAGTGGGCCTGGCGCATCCTGAATCTTCGACTTGAGTTCGGAAAGATAGCCCCGGCTTTGCTTGTGCCTGAGTTCCGCTTTCTTATGCTCCAGAATGCGAGAGAGAATCACGGTGGCCTCAGCCTTTATTCGTAAAAGCCATAAGACGAGCCAGCGTGTCGGCGGCGGCCCCGGAATCAATGACTTGACCCGCCAAGAGAAATCCATCGTGGAAGCTTGATGCCTTTCGCCCTGCGACAAGTGCCGGCGCGGCGTTCAAACAGACGATGTCCCGTTTCGGCCCTTTTCGTCCTTGGAGAATGTCACGACTGATCGCGGCATTCTCTTGCGGTGTCCCTCCGGCTAATTGTTTGGCTTGGACCGGCGCCAGTCCGAACTCTTCCGGGTCCAGGAGATAGTTCGACAATATGCCCCCCTTGGCTTCTGAAATCTGCGTTTTTGTCGTCAGGGTGATTTCATCGAGGCCGTCCATCCCATGGACAACAAAACAATGTTGCGATCCCAGATGCATGAGCACATTCCCAAGCAAAGAGGTCAATCGACTTTCATAGACGCCGAGCACCTGGACCGTCGCTCCTGCCGGGTTGGTCAGCGGGCCCAAGAGATTCAACATGGTCCGGATACCCATCTCTTGTCTTGGGCCGGCACAATGCTTCATCGCCTCATGATACAGCGGAGCGAAGAGAAAGCCGATCCCGACCTCATTGATACAATCGGCCACCCGTTCGGCCGGCAGATCGACCTTCACTCCAAGCGCCGAGAGGACATCTGCACTCCCCGACTTGGACGAGACAGAACGGTTGCCGTGCTTCGCCACGGTAAGACCTGCGCCGGCGACGACGAACATCGCTGTGGTCGAAATGTTGAATGTATGAGCCCCATCCCCTCCCGTACCACAGGTATCCACAACCATTGGATCTCCAACCGAGATGCGGAGGGCTTTGGCGCGCATAGCCCGCACGGAACCGACGATCTCCTCGACGGTCTCTCCCTTGAGACGGAGCGCCATCAAGTAGGCGGCAATTTGAACCGGAGTCGCAGCGCCGTCCATCATCTCGAGCATCACCGATTCGGCTTCTTGTTCGGTGAGGGAAACGTGGTCGGCAAGTTTGGTAATGGCGTCTTTGATCATGTGACCGGAGATCAGGTGGGCCAGACTATAATTTTAGGAAGTTACGGAGGAGGTCCTTCCCCACGACGGTGAGAATCGATTCCGGATGAAACTGCACCCCTTCGATGCCGAACGATCGATGGCGCAATCCCATGATTTCACCTTCGTCCGTTTCGGCTGAGATCTCAAAACAGGACGGCAGTGTTTCCCGCTTGACAATGAGGGAATGGTAGCGCGTGGCGTCGAAGGGTTTGGGCAGCTGGCGGAAAATCGTCTTTCCGTCGTGCCTGATCGTCGACGTTTTACCATGCATCAACCGTTCGGCTCGGACGACTTCTCCGCCGAATGCGACGGCCAGAGATTGATGACCGAGGCAGACACCCAGGAGCGGGAAGCGCCCTCCAAAATGCCGGATGGTTTCGATCGATACACCCGCTTCCATCGGTGTGCAGGGTCCTGGAGAAATAACGATGCGACTGGGTTTGAGCGACTCAATCTGGTCGATCGAAATTTTATCGTTCCGGAATACCCGAACATCTTCACCAAGCTCCCCAAAATATTGCACGAGGTTGTAGGTGAAAGAATCGTAGTTGTCGATCATCAGTAACATGGCGTTACTCGCGCAAGCGTGCCGCGCGGAACTCACGGGAAAAGCGAAACTGGGACTTCTGTGTCTTGCCACACGCCGCGCCGGTCATTCCAGCCCCTGTTCCGCTAATTCAATCGCTCTCATCATGGCCTGAGCCTTATTGCAGGTCTCTTCATATTCGTGTTCCGGATTCGAATCCGCGACGATGCCGGCTCCGGCTTGGATAAAAGCCTGGTGCTTTTTCACGACGACCGTCCGGATATTAATGCACATGTCCATGTTGCCGGAGAAGCTGAAGTAGCCCACCGCGCCGGCATAGGGGCCGCGCCTTGTGGGCTCAAGTTCGTCGATGATCTGCATGGCCCTGACCTTGGGCGCACCGGAAACCGTGCCGGCCGGAAAACAAGCTCGTAACACGTCATACGCTGTTTTCGATGTGTCAAGTTGTCCCGTCACATTCGACACGATGTGCATCACATGCGAATACCGTTCGACATGCATGAGTGAGTCCACCGTGACCGAGCCGGGTTTCGCCACGCGGCCGACATCATTCCGTCCAAGATCGACGAGCATCACGTGTTCAGCCCGTTCCTTTTCATCCGTCAAGAGCCGCCGTTCCATCCGTTGATCTTCTTCAGGAGTGGCACCTCGACGGCGTGTGCCGGCAATGGGACGGACGGAAATCACACCGTTTTCGCAACGGACAAGCGTCTCGGGAGAGGAACCGACCAGTTCAACCCCGGCGATACGCAGGTAATACATATAAGGAGAGGGATTTACCACTCGCAGCGCGCGATAGAGCTGCAAGGGCGCCGCCTGCACATTGGCCTCCCACCGTTGAGAGAGCACCGCTTGCACGATATCGCCGGCCCGAATGTATTCCTTCGAACGCACGACCATTTTCTCAAAGTCCGCCTTGCTCATATTCGCCGTAAAGGTCACCGGGCGGCGACGACGGTGAAGGCGCGTTCGGCGGAGCGGACGTTTGAGCCTGGCGATCATGCGTTCGATCCGCTCCGTCGCCGATCGGTAAGCAGCCTTGATACCTCGTTCCCCTTTTGCTGTAACATGCGCTGTGGCGACGACTTTGATCTTCTGAGCCACATTGTCGAAGATCAGCATTGTATCGGTAAGCAGAAACGCAAAGTCCGGGAGATTGAGCGGGTCTTTCTGCCGGACACCCAAATCTTCGAACGTGCGCACCATGTCGTAACTCAGATATCCGACGGCGCCGCCGACGAACGGGGGCAAGTCCGGCACGGTCACCGGGTGATAGCCCTCCATCATTTCTCTCAGGCGTTCGAGCGGGTTTCCACGGCTGGGAATGCGCTTCTTGCGCGCGCCCCTGACGATAAGCAGGTCGCCTTCATCCTCGTATATGAGAACGGGCGAACCGCTTCCAAGAAAAGAATAGCGCGCCCATTTCTCGCCACCCTCAATAGACTCTAAGAGGTAGGCGGATGGGCCATGATCGATTTTGGCAAAGGCCGAGACAGGGGTTTCATAATCCGCAAGAATCTCTCGATAGAGCGGAACAAGGTTGCCCTCTCCGGCATACTGCCGAAGTTGCTCGAAACTGAGTGAATATTGCGGCGGGGCCACGTGGTCGTCCTAGTACTCTTGTCCCACGATGAGCTTCTGTCCGACTTCGATAATATCGTCCGGTAGCTTATTCCACTTCTTGACTTTATCGACCGTGACACCATATTGCCGACTGATCCGATAGAGCGTTTCGCCAGGTTTCACGGTATGTACGGCGGACGATCGCGTACTTCCGCTCACAGAATCTATTGACTCGGCCTCCGGATTGATTCCGAGAGCCGATGCGCTCAGATCTGCTGAATCGGACATTGGAGCAACCGGCGACTTTCGCACTGGTGCGAACGCGCGCTTCATGTCTGTTTTGGCTTTACGTTCCAGCAGCGCAGACTCCTTCATCGCCTCGGCTTCCTCCTGCACGCGAGCCAACTGCTCTCGAGATGCTTGTATCTGCGCCATGAGTTCCCGATTCCTGGCCTCGTACTCCATCAATTCATTTTTGCTCCGCTTCACTTCACTATCGAGCTCGCCGGTTCGTTTTTCCTCCTGCGCCAGAAGACGTTGGAAATTCAGGCTGCGCGCCTTTTCCGCATCGTATTTCTCAGCCATGACACACCCACCCATCAACAGTCCTCCGCAAAGGATGGTGACGATTCGATAGCCGGTCCTGGACAACAACTTATTCACGTGAATCTCCTCTTTCATGGATACCTCCGCTGATGATCATGAGCGAGTTTCCCTCTCGCGGTGAGAGATAAACCCAGCCGCCGATCAGTGGGAAACCGACTGGACTACGCTCGTTACAATAATGTCTATCGCGGCGAAAGTCAAAGCGAATATGGTCTCCTCGTTGTTTGACCCAATCGCTAACCCTATGGTACGGTCTGATCCGTCGCGTCCTCTGTTTATGACCATCCAGGCCTATGCCCCACGCCGACATCCTTGCCAGGCTGATTGCCCTCAGGGACGAAATCAGGCGGCACGACCATCTCTACTACGTCAAGGATCACCCGGAGATTTCTGATTCCCAGTACGATCGCCTCTTCAGGGAGTTGCTCGAACTGGAACAGGCTTACCCTGAATTGGTGACGCCGGATTCTCCGTCGCAACGTGTCGGCGCGCCGCCGCTCGCGGAGTTGATCAAAGTTCCGCACGAGCAGCCGATGCTGAGTCTGGACTCCATTGTAGACCAAAGCGAGGTCCAGGCATTCGACCAACGGATGAAACGCGAACTGGAAATCCCGTCCATTGAGTACAGCGCGGAACCAAAATTCGACGGGTTATCGGTCGAACTGATATACGATCATGGAATCTTTACCCGTGGAGCCACCAGAGGAGACGGAACGACCGGAGAGGACGTAACCGTCAATATCCGCACGATTCGTTCTCTACCGCTCCAGTTGCACGCGCAATCCGGCCTCCCCGATCATCTCGTCGTGCGCGGGGAAGTATACATGCGCCTCGACGATTTCCAGGCCCTGAATCGGCGCATCACAGAACGGGGCGACGATGCCTTTGCCAATCCACGCAATGCGGCAGCCGGTTCGCTCCGGCAACTGGATTCTACAATTACCGCGACCCGTCCCCTGGTCGTGACCTGCTATGAAATCATGGCCGCATCCACGCCACTCCCGCTGACACATTGGAATGAACTGGAGCGGCTGGCCCAGTGGGGGCTCCCTGTGCCGACGCATCGGCGTCTCTGCTCGTCGATCGATGAGGTCATCGCGTTTCACCGTGAAACGGAATCGACGCGAGACCTGCTGCCTTATGAAATCGATGGCATGGTGGTGAAGGTAAATCGCCGAGACTGGCAGAACCGCCTCGGCATGAAGTCTCGTAGTCCCCGCTGGGCCATCGCCTATAAGTTTCTTCCTCGCAAGGAAGTCACCGTCGTGCAGGATATCGTCGTCTCCGTCGGGAGGACTGGGACCCTCACGCCCGTCGCACTCCTGAAACCGGTGGAAGTCGGCGGCGTCACCATCAGCCGAGCCACCTTGCACAATGCCGATGAAGTGGAGCGAAAAGACATTCGAGCGGGCGATACCGTCAAGGTAGAACGAGCCGGCGATGTGATTCCCGCGATTGCCGAGCGTGTGCCGGTCCCCGGTGCGCAACGTAGTGCCCCCTTCAGCATGCCGGATCACTGCCCGGTCTGTGGATCGAAGGTCGGTCGCGAAGGCGCCTATTTCTACTGTACCGGTCAATTGGTCTGTGGCGCCCAGCTAAAAGGAGCGATCGAACACTTCGCTTCCAAACATGCGCTCAACGTCGAAGGCTTAGGGAAAAAGACCGTGGCGCAACTCGTTGACGAGAGGCTGGTGCAATCACTCGCCGACCTCTATCGTTTGACCAAAGCGGATCTCGTCAAACTTGAAGGGTTTGCCGATCGGTCTGCCACTCTCCTTTTGGAGTCGATTGCGCGCAGTAAAACCGTCTCGCTTGATCGCTTTCTGATGGGACTCGGGATACGACAGGTCGGACAACATATCGCGAAAGTTCTGGCCCGTGAGTTCGGATCCCTCGATGAGATCATGTCGGCGGATCGGGAACGGCTTCAACACATTCGTGAGATTGGTCCTGAAATTTCTGAAAGTCTGGCAGTCTATTGGTCCGAGCCGCGCAACCGGGAGGTTATCGCAGAGCTCCGGAAATCCGGCGTACAAGTTGCGCCGGGCATGGCAGCCGGCGACCGGAAGCAATCCCGCCTCGCAGGAAAGACGTTCGTGTTTACCGGCGGGCTGGATCATTTCACACGAGACGGCGCACAACAGGCTGTGGAAGCAACAGGAGCCCGCGTAGCCTCAAGCGTGAGTAAAAAGACGTCTTATCTGGTGGTCGGACAAGACCCCGGTTCAAAGCTGGACCAGGCCCGTACATTGGGAGTCGAGATTTTGACTGAACAGGAGTTTGCCGCTCTGATCAGGGAGGACGAAAACGGCCTTAGCTGACAAGATCGAGATTGGGAGCTTCGACGTGAGCGGGTGATTTCTCTTCACGAAAGATTTGGACACTGCGGATGGACCGAGGTTCCGCTTCATGGATGAGAATTCGACAATTTGCGATCCGCACTTCTTCCCCAACCTTGGGAATACGGCCAAGCTCCTGTTGAATAAGACCGCCGATCGTCACGGCTTCATCGCCGAGGTCGACTTTCAAGAAATCGTTAACCTTGCGCACTTCTGTTCGGCTGTGAACAAGAATGTGATTCTTCCCTAATCGCTTGATCAGCTCTTCCGTGATATCGGTTTCGTCCATGATCTCGCCTACGACTTCTTCGAGAAGATCTTCAAGTGTGACAATCCCCATCACGCCTCCGAACTCGTTGACCACGACGGCCATATGCCGTTTCTCCTGCTGAAACTGCTTCATGAGATCGTCGGCAGTCTTGCCAGAGGGAACGAACAGCGGAGGATAAGCAATGTCCTTGAGCTTTGCTTCATTCTGCCCCTTGGCGAGTTCAGTCAACGCTCTCGTCTTATAGAGAATTCCTGTGATGTTGTCGAGCGTCCCGTCATACACGGGAATCCGCGAGTATTTCGAATTATAGAGAAGTTCCTGCGCCTCTTTCAGATGCAAATTTCCATCTAATGAAAAGACGTAGAGGCGAGGGGTCATCGCATCCTCAGCCGTGATATCTTTGAGCTGGAAGACATTCTTGATCATTTTCACCTTCTCAAACTCGATGGTCCCGGTCTTCCCTCCCTCATCCAGCATGATCTTCAGCTCTTCCTCAGTTACAAGGGGAAGCGTCAAACCTTTCCCGCCGGTCAATTTGTAGATCATCGGCACCATCACGAACAACAGCGGCTTGAGCAGTAATTGAACCCAGTAGACTGGGTAGGCCATGTTCAGCGTGACCGGAACCGAAAACTTAGCGGCTAATGTTTTTGGGATCACATCGACGGCTACCAGGAGCACAAAGGTCAGCAAGCCGACCATGACCGCAATCGCCTCGTCAAAAATTGTTTGGCCTCCATAAATACTCAGCGTTAAAAAGGTGGCATACATCGGCGTCGCGACGCCGACCAGGCGGTCGCCGACCAAAAT
This sequence comes from uncultured Nitrospira sp., assembly GCA_964626135.1. Lineage (GTDB taxonomy): Bacteria > Nitrospirota > Nitrospiria > Nitrospirales > Nitrospiraceae > Palsa-1315. The sequence goes on along the minus strand of CAZVEZ010000001.1, from coordinate 6,160 downwards.
GGTCGAGAGAAGCCTTTGAGGATCACTACGAAGATGGAGGGCAAGCTTTGCTCGCCTATTCCCTGTTTGGGCAAGCGCCTGGAGTTTGGTTGAATTGACTGAAAAGAAACCGATTTCAGCCGTGGAGATCACAGCTGAAAGAACAATAAGACCTAAGAGGATTAGAACATCCATGGATTGTTGATAGTTAGAGACGTGCGGCTATGCCGATCGGCCTGGAACACTGGAGAGTCCAGAGGCCGTCCCCTATCGTCTTGGACCGCCAATGATGAGATTTGGTGCAATAATATGACATTCTAGAGGTGTATCGGACCTATATCTATTGGACTGTAGATGTACCATAGGGCAACCTGGCGATCAAGTATATGATGAAAACGCGCTACAATATCAAATGGTTAGGCTGCATGTCCGCAGATAGACTGAAGAATTAACCCGGCTGACCGGATGAAGCTGGAACGTGATTATGCGTCGTCTCGAAAGATAAAGGCGGAGAGACCAAAGAAGGATTCAAGGCGGGAAGCGGCGGCTTCTGCATGGGCTTCCGTGGAAAACTGACCAACTTGAACCCGATATCGCTTTCCTTCCGGCAAATCGACAACCTGAATTCTACCGCCCGGGTAGAGATGTTTCGTTCTCTCCAGAAGGTTGACGGCATTCTGCTGATCGGAGAATGATCCGACTTGTACTCGCAACACCCCCATATCAGCGGTCCGTCCTTGATACCCAACCACTCGTAATTCGATCTGGTCGGTTCCAGCCCCGACTATGCCTAACGCTTGCGCCCCAGCGAATGAAAGATCGAGCACGCGCCCCCCAACAAAAGGACCACGATCATTGATACGGACGGTCACCTGCCGACCCGTATTCATAGATCGAACCACAGCAATTGAACCAAGCGGCAAGGTCCGATGAGCAGCCGTCAGCTGATGCATGTCATACCGTTCGCCATTTGCTGTTTTGTTCCCATGGAACCCTGGGCCATACCATGAGGCGACACCACGCTCGACGAACCCTACAGGGTAACCTGGGAAATAGGTGGGTTTGCGGGCACCGCCGCAAGCAGTCAAGGCACCGACAAAAACGATTGCAAGAAGAAGGACCGGCCAGCGGGGCCAGTAGGATTGAGGCCTGCGAAACATACCTAGAACTCGTCGAGTGATTGATCCTGCAAAATAGTGAGCGCTTTAGATGTATTTGAGACCGTCAAGACCACGATCGCGCGTTTCCCCTCACGGGACGGAGTGCAATAGCCACATTTAATGTTAATGCGAGCATTGGTCAACAGATCCGCCACTTCTTTCAAGGCCCCTGGCTTGTTTTCCAGGCTCAGCAGCAAGGCGGTTTCTTCAGAAAATTTGATCTTTGCGGCTTTCAATGCCCCACGGGCTCCGTCAAGGTCTGCGACTAAGAGTCTCAATTTTCCCGTACCGGTAACTTCAGGAGCAGAAAAGGCTTTGATGTTGACCTGTGCCTCACCGAGAACCTGAGCCACTTGAGCCATGACACCGAGCCTGCTCAATCCGCTGATGATCAATTGTGTCGTTGTGGGCATGAGAATTACTCCGCGGTATGGAACGCAGGATGATGACGGTCTTCTGCCGGACGTTACAAGTCATCACCCTATTTCAGAGCCGGAGGGAATCTATTCTACCGAAACCAAGAGCTCAATCGATGATTGGTAAGCCAGCAACATGTCGGCTCTTACCTGGGATGCAAGACGAAGAAACACTTAGAAGCGCTGGCATCCTACCGGCTAGAGCATCTGACAGAGACCGTTCACAAACGTATATTCGTAAATACCGCTAACGGGAACAACGGCGTCTCCAGCCAGCTTCTGTGCCGACTCCTTGATGCCGCGCGGAACGAACAGATAGAAAGGGATGCCGGGTACGATCGCCTTCTTCCATCTGGAAACGGTTTGGGCATCTCTGATCGATTCATTGGTTTCCACCTCAGCCATCCATTCCATCGTATTACAGGCGGAGCCTACCCTCCACCCGACGATATCACACAGTTGGTGAGGATCGGCCCAAGGGTTTTGATCGAGACTGGTCTGGATTGTAACCTTACAGTGAAATGCCTTCGCCCATCGCTGCGCGACCAGACTGACGACCTGATCGTGAACGGTGACAATCCCTTGCTCGCGAAGCCCTATGCTCATTGAATATTCATCCTTATGAACAGCCACTCGTAGCGCCGCACGTATTACACTTGAGACAGGTGCCATTTCGTACCATGGTGAATTGCTTACATTCGGCGCAGGGGTCTCCCTCATAGCCCTTTTGGCGCGCGATTTGGACGGCAGTCAAGGTCAACGTTTCACGCTTCATTTCAACGGTGTGCGCTATATTTCCATGTCCGTTTCCATGACCATTGCCCTTATGATTCGGCATGATCCCACGTCGTGCAGGAAACATTTCGGCACTGATCGAGGCCGAAGCCAGTGTTTCCGGAGTGGCTTCCTCCTCGACACATTCAGGATCTTGCTCGTCCATCTTGACAGAATCCATCCGCAGGTCCTCTTCCTGAACCTGCGCCAAGTCATACCGGTCAAGATAGGTCACGGCAAGCTCTCGGAAAATATAATCGATGATTGACGTGGACATTTTGATACGATCGTTCAACTTCACCGGCCCATTCGGTTCAAACCGGGTGAACACGAACGCTTCGACGAACTCCTCCAGCGGAACGCCATGTTGAAGGCCCAATGAAATCGCAATAGCGAAACAATTCATGAGACTACGGAAGGCGGCCCCTTCTTTGTGCATATCGAGGAAAATTTCCCCACAGGTACCGTCTTCATATTCACCTGTACGCAGATAGAGTTTGTGTCCTCCGACGACCGCTTTCTGCGTGTACCCGTTACGTCTGGCCGGGAGAGGCCGGCGCTTTGCCAGGTACCGCACCAATACTCGTTCTGTAATTTTCTCCGCAATCGATAGTATTTCAGGAGGAGCTTCGACGGCCTTACCACTATCCGTCGAGGCCGATAAAGGCTGGCTCAACTTCGAGCCATCGCGATACAGAGCCACGGCCTTGACCATGCTTTTCCAGGCAAACAAATAGGCCGACTTCACCTCTTCCAACGTCGCATCGGCCGGCATGTTAATCGTCTTGCTGATGGCGCCGCTGATGAACGGTTGCGCCGCCGCCATCATGCGGATGTGCGCATCGACGGCGATATAGCGCTGACCAATCCTGCCGCAGCGGTTTGCGCAATCGAAGACCGGAAGGTGCTCGGCTTTGAGATGCGGCGCTCCTTCCACTGTCATGGTACCGCAGCAATAATCGTTGGCGGCGGCAATTTCTTCCTGCGTGAATCCCAGGGCTTTCAGCATGTTGAAATTTGATTCAGCCAATTGCGCGTCGGTCAATCCCAACTTTTCCCGGCAGAAGCTTTCACCCAACGCATATTTGTTAAACGTAAATTGAATCTCAAAAGCCTGAGACAACCCGCCCTCCATTCGCGCGAGTGCTGCGTCATCAAACCCCTTCTGCCTCAGAGTTTCATGATTAATGAAGGGTGCGGCCTGCAAGGTTTGTCGGCCGACACAATAGTTCGCGATGTCCTGAATCTGCGATTCGGCATATCCCAAAGTTCTCAGAGCAGCTGGTATGCTTTGATTGATGATCTTGAAATACCCACCGCCCGCCAGTTTCTTGAATTTGACGAGCGAGAAATCCGGTTCGATGCCTGTCGTATCACAATCCATCACGAGTCCAATCGTACCCGTTGGAGCAATCACAGTAACCTGCGCATTGCGATACCCGTAGGCCGTTCCCAATTCGAGGGCGCGGTCCCAGGCACGCCGTGCTGCAACAAGTAACTCCGGAGGGCAATACTGCGGCTGGATTCCTATCGGTGTAATTGTCAACTCTTCATATTTTTCCGGAGCGGCATTGTAGGCAGCTCGTCGATGATTACGGATCACACGCAACATGGCCTCGTGATTTTTGGCATAACCCGGAAATGGCCATAGCTCTGCGGCCATTTCTGCCGATGTGCCATAAGCCTCGCCGGTCATAATGGCGCTCAACGCGCCGCAGATGGCCAGCGCTTTGGGAGAGTCGTACGGGATGCCTTGCCGCATCAGCACCGTGCCTAAGTTGGCATAGCCGAGCCCCAGTGTCCGGAACTGAAAACTCCTCTCGGCAATGGAGCGGCTGGGAAACGACGCCATGAGCACACTGATCTCCAACACGATCGTCCAGAGACGCACGGCATGGCGAAAGTTCTCCAACTCGAATTGGCCATCGGGCGAAAAGAAGTGCGCGAGGTTGAGCGAAGCCAAATTGCATGCCGTATCGTCGAGAAACATGTATTCGGAGCAAGGATTGGACGCATTGATCCGGCCATCCTCAGGACAGGTGTGCCATTCATTGATGGTGGTGTCGTATTGCGTGCCGGGATCCGCACAAATCCAAGCGGCCCAGGCGATCTGATCCCAGAGGTCCCGTGCCTTGAGGGTCTTAGAGACTTTGCCGTCGACCCGTCGCTTGAGTTGCCAATCGCCGTCCGCCTCCAAGGCCGCAAAAAAGTCATTGGGAATGCGCACGCTGTTGTTTGAATTTTGTCCGGACACTGTTTGGTAGGCCTTGCCGTCCCAATTCGTGTCATACTCATGAAACACAAAATGCGTGAATCCCTGCTGTGCATAGGAATACATCCTCTGGACATAGGATTCCGGAACGGCATCCCGCCGGGCAGCGGCCAGGGCTTCTTTGAGGATGGGATTCTGCTTGGCATCGATCTCGACTTTACTCTGACCGGCGCCATCGGCAACGTGGCAGGCCTTGAGGACAGCGTTGAGGCGTTGTGCGCAGATTTTCGAGCCCGTCACCATGGCAGCGACTTTTTGCTCTTCCACGACCTTCCAGTTGATAAATTCTTCGATGTCGGGATGATCCAAATCGAGACAGACCATTTTGGCAGCCCGTCTGGTCGTCCCACCCGACTTAATGGCGCCTGCCGCCCGATCACCGATGCGAAGGAACGACATCAATCCTGACGAGCGACCGCCACCTGACAGGGGTTCGGCTTCGCCGCGTAGCTTGGAAAAGTTGGTCCCGGTCCCCGACCCATATTTGAACAAACGGGCTTCCCGCACCCAGAGATCCATGATGCCGCCATCGCCGACCAGGTCGTCTTCAATGGCCTGGATGAAGCAGGCGTGCGGCTGCGGACGCTCAAATGCATTGGTGGCTTTGACGACTTCAGCGGTATTTTGATCGACGTAATAATGCCCTTGCGCAGGCCCGGAGAGCCCATAGGCGTAATGCAGCCCCGTGTTAAACCACTGGGGAGAATTCGGCGCAGCCATCTGGTGCGCCAGCATGTAACAGAGTTCATCATGAAAGGCATCGGTATCTTCCGGGGTCTTAAAATAGCCGAAATTCTTCCCCCAGGAAGTCCAACAACCGGCGAGCCGTTCAAACACTTGCCGGGAATCCCGCTCTCCTCCCAACTGCGGCTTGCCGTCCTGCCCGATGATCGGATTCCCCTCTTCATCTCGCTGCGGCACTCCGGCTTTCCGGAAGTATTTCTGAGAGAGAATATCGATCGCGAGCTGAGACCAGGGCTCTGGAATGTCGATGTTTTCCAACTTAAACACGATCGATCCGTCAGGATTACGGATCTCCGATGAACGCTTCACGAACGGCAGGCCGTCATAAGGACTCTGCCCGCGACGTGTAAATCGACGTTCTATTCTCACGATTCCCCCTTCCTCCAATCTGCGTCGTTGGTATGGGATAGTCTTCAATCCCTCTGAGAACAACCAGTCTTCAATCTGTAGGGACGTAGTTAAATGTCTTGCACTGCTTTTTGCGACGATTGCGACACGCTATGTCCTTGTGTAACGACACCACACCATGGCTGTAGCATTGCAGCCATCTACATATAGCGACCAGGACAGATTGTCAATACTAAATATAGTGGTCTAGCTGGGGAAAGAGAGGAAATGCTGTGGATAAACACAAACGATTGGAAATCGTCAACTTTCTGGAAATTCGATCAATTTATCCACAGTGTCGCGGTCGAAAATTGGTCTCATTTTGAAACGAAACCAGCACAACGAACAAAAAAACTAAAACACTCGACGACCGAGAGTCAGAATAGCCGCATCCACTCCTTCAACTGGGACGAATTGGTTGCCGATAC